>CAYPID010000002.1:187145-215493 GCA_964410725.1 uncultured Saprospiraceae bacterium | reverse complement strand
GAAGAACCTACGATTACCTACACTGCGGATCAGGATTCTTTCCCAAGCTTTAGCAATGCGGAGGGTTGTCCGGGTGATGTGGTGATTACGGCAAGTCTAGATGATGATTGTACTTCAGACATCAATCAAGTGACGGTAACAGAAGCATACTTGGATCAGGACAATGATGCTGGAACAGAGAGCGTGGATTTTGACGAATCAGTATTGACCGACATTAGCCAAGCAGATGGACAAGTGACTTATACGGGAACGGACCTTCCTGCTGGAACGCACCGATTGAGATTGGTAGCCAGAGATGGATGTGGAAACGTAAGAGTGGAAGATCACCTCTTCACGGTTTACGATGCGAAAGGACCAGCTCCAATATGTATAGAAGGATTTGCAGTAGAATTGATGCCATTGGAAAATGGACAAATAGGTATGGCAGAGGTACAAGCTAAAGATTTCGTGGTAAATGCCCCTATTGCTGATTGTTCGGGAGAGAGCGGCACTTACTACATTACTAGGTTGCAAACTGCGGAAGGGGTTCAGAAAACAGCGGATGAAATTGAATCTGCAACCACCACTTCCCTTTTATTAAATTGCAGTGACAAAGGCAGCATTAGTGTAGCTGTAATTGCAACAGACCAGTCCGAAGAAAAAAATAAGGATTATTGTGTTACGACCATTTCGGTACAGGATAATGTCACCCCATGTCCTGAAGTTGGAGCATTGACTGGAATCATAACTACGGAAGAAAATGAAACAGTTTCTGGAGTTTATCTTCAAATCAATGGAACTGATTTAGGATTCGATAGGATTACTAAAGCTGATGGTTCGTTTAATATTGGTGGTTTGGCCATTGGAGAGGACTATTCAGTAGTGCCATCCAAGAATGAAGATTTATTAAATGGAATTAGCACGTTTGACTTGGTATTAATTAGCAAGCATATTTTGGGTACTACTTTATTAGATAGTCCTTACAAATTAATTGCTGCGGATGTCAATAATTCAGGCTCTATATCTACTTTGGACCTTATCATTCTGAGACAGAATTTATTATTACAACGGGCTGATTTTGCTGGTAATAAGAGTTGGAGATTTGTTCCTACGACTTATTCTTTCCCATCACCTCAAAATCCATGGAGCGCTTCTTTCCCTGAGGTAATCAATGTAAACGACCTTCTAGGTACCGTTCAAGTTGATTTTGTTGCCATCAAGATCGGAGATGTTAATAATTCTGCTATAAACGATGTTCAACCAAGAACCAACAGCTCATTAGTCTTAAATATTCCAAACCTCGAAGTGGAAGAAGGTAAGGAATATGAAATACTGGTAAAAGGAGATTTATCCTCTTTTACTGGATTCCAAACTGGATTGAATTGGAATGATCTGGAAATTATAAATATTGAAGCATCTTTAATTTTGCCAGAAAGTAGTTTCCACTATTTAGAGGAAGAAAAAACTATTTTGATTAGCTGGACGAAAAATGATCAGTTTAATACCAATCACAACGAAACCTCTGATTTGATTCGAGTTAAATTCAAAGCAACTCAAAGTGGGGTCTTAAAAGAGATGGTCTCTATTGATCAAAGAATATTAAATCCAGAAGCGTACAATAACTTGGGAATAATTGAAGGAGTGAATATTGAGTTTGCTGGATCAGAATTATCAGAGGGAACAACTAAGTTGATGCAAAACTTGCCAAACCCTTTCAAACAAGCTACAACATTCGATTTCTTCCTAGGTGAAGCAGGAATGACTACGTTAACCATTACGGATATTACTGGAAGTGTGGTAAAAACCATAAATGGAAACTTCCAGAAAGGAATGCACCGAGTTGAAATCTCCAGAGATGAACTTTCTTCAGGAGGCGTATATTACTATACCTTAACAGCTGGAAGCTTTGTTTCCACGAGGAAAATGGTGTTGATAGACTAAAAAAAATCTTGGGGAAGAGGATTTAGAAGGAGGGTTTCCAACCCTCTTCATATTCTCTTCCCCATAATTCCATTGCTTTTCTACTTAACATTCTTCCTGTTCGATCAATTTCAAAACCCTCCCCAATTCTATAAGCCACATTGGTATAATGTACCATTGCCATACTGATACTTGCATCGCCAATTGGTGCATTTAATTGATCCAAGCCCCTAATGGATTGGAAAAAATTTTCGACATGGGCAGTAGTCATATCTCCACCTCCTCCAAGCGCAGTCCCTGCTTCGGTTCCTCCACTAGTCACTTCACGAATAATTTTTCCAGACCGATCATGCAAAATGTATTTATTTCTATTGACAAATACTGTTCCTTCGCTCCCATATATTATTACGCCCCGATCAGCCCCATAAGTGGGATATCCATTTCTACTTTTGCTGTCCCATTCAATTATTTTTTGATTTTCAAAAAGGAATTCAGCGAAAATAGTATCATACATTTCCCAACCGTCATTGGTGAAATGGTTTTTATGACCTGAAACTTTAGCATGTATCGGATAATCTACTTGTAGCGCCCATCTGGCGACATCCATTTCATGAGTTCCATTATTTCCGGCCTCTGCTGTTCCGTAATCCCAGCCGTACCAGTGCCAATTATAATCCCAGGTATTATGGGTATAGTTGCGCCTTATGGCAGGTCCTTGAAACAAATCCCAATCTAAACCTTCTGGAATTGGTGCTGGACTTTGGTTAGTAACTTCCCCTCTGGAATTACTGTAAAAGGCCACCGCTTTGAAGGGATTTCCGATAGCACCATCATGAATCGCCTTAATTATTTCCTGCGTATGTCTTGATGAGCGTTGTTGATTCCCCATTTGAACTACAAGTCCTTTCTTTTTTTGAGCAGCCACTAACCAATTATTTTCCTCCATATTATGACTGCAGGGTTTTTCAACATAAACGTGTTTACCCATATTTAAAGCCATTATTGAACCTGGGGTGTGCCAATGATCCGGCGTAGCGTTGAAAATGGCATCTAAATTAGAGTCCTCCAAAATCTTTCGGATATCATTTTCCAGTTGTGGCTGATAGCCAATTTCTTTTTCTACATACTTGGCAGCATTCTCCCGTTGCTTTTTCATGACGTCGCATAAGTATAGAAGCTGAACATTATTAGACTCTTTAGCAATTGCAGGAATAAATCCACCATATCTTCTTCCCAACCCCACTAAGCCAACTTGGATTCTTTCGTTAGACCCGAGAATCCTTTTGTAACTTTTAGGGGCAGCAAATAAGGTTTGATTTCCTAAGGTTAAAGCTGATAGCCCTAAGGAAGCGGATTTTAAAAAAGCCCTGCGATTTTTCATTTTTATTTTTTTATTGGTTGAATTGTTAAATTAAGGTTTATTTTAAAATATCGTTACGGAAAATAAAAATTTTGTATTGTATGATTCATAGAAACCATGTTGTGTTAATTATACCTTCGGTAAAATTTAAGTTGCTTTTGACTTTGGTTATTGCCTGTGCTTTGCCATCCATAGCCTTGGCCCAAGAAGGTATGGAATTGGATCAAATTGTTGCTTCCTTTACAAAGGCGAGTTTTACCGAACTACAAGAAGTATTAAGCATTCCTAATGATGCGAATTTTCCTTCTGATATTGAGAAAAATATACTTTGGGCAGAAGAAGCTTTTGAAAGGCGGGGTTTTCTTACTAAAAGGATTGAAACTCAGGGTATTCCTTTATTGCTTAATTCCCTACCTTATTTATCGGGAAGGCCAACGGTATTGGTGTACTTACAAATGGACGGACAACCAGTTGACCCCAGTAAGTGGTATCAACCTGATCCATTTGTTCCTGTCCTTAAAAGAGAAAATAATAACGGCCAATGGGAAATTATTCCTTGGGAAAATATTTATCAATATCAGGATGATTGGAGAATATTTGCCAGAGCTGCGAGTGATGCAAAGGGTCCTGTAATGATGTTTTTAACAGCTATTGACGCTATGCGAGCCAATAATATCGCCATCCCTTATAATTTAAAGGTTATTTGTGATTTTGAAGAGGAGTTGGGCTCTCCTAATTTGCCCGAAGCAGTGGAGCGGAATCGGGAATTGCTTGCGGCGGACTACTTGCTTATTTTTGATGGCCCCATGCACCCGAATAATCAACCCACCTTATATTTTGGGGCTAGAGGTATCGCAACTATGCAAATGACTACATACGGTGCAATTAAGCCTCAGCACAGCGGTCACTACGGAAACTACGTTCCTAATCCTGCGTTCAAATTGGCCAATATTATAAGCTCTTTAAAGGATGAGGAGGGTCGAGTTTTGGTCAAGGGTTTCTACGATGGGATAGATTTAGACGGGGAAACTAAAGCTATATTGGCTGCTACTCCACAGGATGAGGAAAAGATGATGGCCTCTCTTCAGATTGCTGTTACTGAAAAAGTTGGGGATAATTATCAAGAAGCCCTACAGTTTCCCTCCTTAAATGTAAGAGGCATGCAGTCTGGATGGATTAATGAATCGGTTAGAACCATTATTCCCGATCAAGCTCGTGCTGAAATAGATATCAGGTTGGTTAAAGAATCTGATCCCGAACGATTAATAAGCTTAATTAGAAATCATATAGAGGAGTTAGGTTACTTTATCATTAATAAAGAGCCAACGCCAGAAGAAAGAATGAAATACAATAAATTGGTAACTATTACTTCAGAAATTTCTTATCAATCTTTCCGAACGGAGATCAATTCTTCAGCTGGGAATTGGTTGAGGCGTGCAGTAAAAAAAACCTTTGAAGCAGAGCCAGTATTAATTAGATTAATGGGAGGATCCATTCCTATTTCGCCATTTGTTAATGCCTTAAAGGTACCTGCAGTGGGGGTTCCCACTGTGAATATGGATAATAATCAACACAGTCCTAATGAAAATCTTCGTCTCGGAAATTATCGAGAAGGCATAAAAATGGTAATTGGAATTCTGAGAGAACCTATTGGCGAATGATCAATCTAATGGAGTTCTTTTTTTCTCAAAAGGAATTCTAAGCATTCTTTTAAGGTTGCTGTGTGCACTTGGCTCTGGATGCGTATCAATGCCATATTGAATTTTTTCTTGCGACATAACGGTATAAGTGCCAAAGATTCGGTCCCAAATTGAAAAGATATTACCGTAGTTAGTATCGGTCTGGGGTAATTTATAGTGATGGTGAATGTGGTGCATATTGGGGGTAACAATGATAGTACTCAATACCTTATTAATAGAGGAAGGCAATTTGATATTGGCGTGATTAAATTGTGAAAGGACCACAGATAGCCCTTGGTAGAGCATGATTAACCAAACGGGTGCTCCCATGATAAAGACTGCTAAGGTGGTGAAAATAAATCTAAAAACACTTTCGCCAGGGTGATGCCTGTTAGCTGTAGTGGTGTCCACGTGGATATCTGAATGGTGGATGAGGTGAAATTTCCACATAAATGGAATTTTATGTTCCACCCAATGAACAAAGTAAGCTCCGATTAAATCTAGACCCATTAATCCAACTAGGGCAAAAGCCCAGGTATTTTTTTCTTGAAATAAAGATAGTACACCCCAATCTTGGGCTTGAGTCCAGTCGCTAACATCTAGAAGTAAAAAGGCAAATACAAAATTGATAGCAATAGTGGTGAGGGTAAAAAAGAAATTGATTATGGCGTGTTTCCACTTGTGGTACTTAAAACTGAAGAGCGGCAAACCCCATTCTAGCAACCAAAAAAAAGTTATTCCTCCAGCAAGAATTAAAGACCTATGAAGGGAAGGAATAGTTTCAAAATAGTTGATTATGTTTCCCATAGTAATCGAATTGTCCTTAAAAATACCAAAAATACAACGCGTCGGAGGCTAGATTGCCATCTAAAATTAAATAGAACCACCAATATGATTGAGTGGAAATAGAAATAGGGTAGGTTATCAATAAGAAAAGAAATATTAGAGATTTATAAATCAGGAAATAAGTCATTTCAATTGATTCTGAGTTAAAAAAGTAGGCGCCAATGGAAAAACACAATACACAAATTAGAGGGACTAAAAAAGGAAATCGATGTTGGTTGAAAAGAAGATAAGGTTGCCTTTCTTTTGCATGATCTCTATGGTCAAAGAAAAAGCAAATTAAATGAATATTGGCCCAATCCAGAAGAAGCCAGCCTAAATGGGTAAACTCAAAATTTGTATTGCTCAAAATAATCGGGTACACATCCAGTACATACCACCAAGTGACAGAAAGAATAGAAGTTTTAAAATATACCTTTCGATGAAATACCCCCCCAATGGAACTTGATAAATAATAAATTGTAAGTAATCCGATGGGTAGAAGCGGCAGGAGCAGGTAGGGAGAACTAAAAAAAAGCAACAGCAGAACTATAGCGGACCCGATCGATCCAAACTTGGACCATAAAGGATGAGTTACGTTCCAGTAGCCTTTGACGGTAGAATTATTTGATGAGGAAAGCAAACTGCTGGCGCTATACACAAAAAACGTTGCGAAGAACACCAAAAAAAAGGATGCACTGGGGAGGTCTAAATTCCAAAGTTCAGATGATCTCCAAAAGCCCGCGAGGCTGATAGTGGCGATAAACAAATTGGAAAATAGAATACCTTTAATGGAACCTTTATTCAACATAATTCACAAGGTCAGCAATCCGTTTAAAAATTGGGCAGAATCAAAAATATTTTTTCTGTATAAGAAAAACTTCATATATTTGTTTCATCATAATCTCAATGACTGAACACCCATCATCAAGAAAGCAATCTGTTTTCTTTATATCATAGTGTATAGTCATAGTTGAAAATTGGTTTTTAAAACCGCAAGACGACTTTTTTGGCATTGTTGTTGCATTACAATTCATGCTAATATTCGATTGATTTTAAAGTCATCTATAAATGGTTATTTCGATAAAAACCGATACTATGAGAAATTTCATGATCCCAATGGCCCTTTTATTCCTTATTACAGGGTCGACAGTTTCCTTTGCTTCCGAATGGGTGGGGAATCCTACCAATACTTATGCTTGTGCGGAAAATTTCATTGTTCCTTTAAATCAAGAATGTGAAGGGGAGCTCACTTTAGATATGGTTTTGGTTGGGGGAGATGTCACCCAATTTTCTACCCTAATTGGCAACGGAAGAGTTGTTGTATCTGCTAATGAGCTACCTGGCAAATTATTGGACGTAACACCTGAAGACGCTGTATTTTTTGGTGAGAATGCCCAATGGATGTATGGAGTATATGTGGAGCAAGCAGATGGAACTTGGGATTTATATTGTTGGAATTTTTTCAGATCTGAGGATAAAATTGATCCTGCTTTTGTTGGTTGGAGGACACCAGCAAATGAGGTACAAGCATTTGAGTCTTATGATCCAAGAGATAGTACTGCTTTTATGCAGTACGGTACCTATAAAATGGTAGAATATGCCACATGGGATGACTCTTTAGATGCAGGTTCTTTAGACCCTGTATTTTACCCCCAGCAGTGGTCTTGTTGGCAAAGTTCTAATCATCCAGATTCTAGTTTTACCTGGCCAAATGTATCTGCAAAAGAATACGATACCTTGAGGTTTACCGCTTCCAATAATGGGCTTTTAACCATTTTTGCTACCTCCTATTTGAATACGGGAAGTGTTGCTCCAGGGTTTGACCCAGTAGTGGCAGTTTATGGCAAAGGTGGATTTGACTCAGACAATCCATGTCATAACCTTTTGGCTTTTGGAGAATCCTCTTTTATTCCCAATCCATTAGCTGGTTTAGGATTTTTAAATCTAACTACCAATGGAAGTTTGCCGGGAACTACGACTGATTCTGGGGATGTTTTTGCGCCATGGTTATTGCATGAAAGTCCGATAGTGAGGATGGACATTAAGATAGTTTCAGGACAAGAATATACGGTGTTGGTTACCCATAGAGGGGGGTTTGAAGGGACTGGAAAATATCAATTGCATTTGATGTTAAACGATTATCAATCTGGATCACAACAATCTATTATAAATCATCTGAATGCTTCGGATTCATTAGGGATAGATACGAGTTATTCTTACTTTGATTTTTTATGTGGAGATTTGGAAACGGTTATGCTTCAACAACAAGTTACTTTGAATCAATCTCAGTATATCGGTGGAAGCATAGATGAAATGAGTGCATATCTTTTAACAGCTGCTACTAAGTCAAAAATTGATTCTGCTTGGTATGCAACAGGGTATACTTTATTAAGTCAGCATGGAAGCAGAGATACTTCTTTTGTTGATTTAGGAATTTATAATATTACTCAAAATTTGATGGACACCATGTTGTACCACTATGGGTTTTTACCTATGGTGATTGAGAATTGTAATGAGTGGGAAGTGGTGATTAATGATCGGTATGACGGGTTGAATGAATGTGGACTTGATGTAGGAGGATTTGATGGTTTTACCGAAGGTAAAAATATCAGTGGCATTTTGACCAGAACCTACATAGTCAACGACTTGAAAGACAAAACTGACCAAGATACTGCGCGTGTTCAGTTAGTATTTAGAAATCCTACCTTATATGACGTAAGGCTTCCTCATTATAATGTGAACTTGGAGTGCGACCAATTGGGGAGTGAGATTACTTTATTATCGAATGGGCATCCCAGCCCTGTATCTACAGGGTATCCCTTTGTAGCGACCATGACGGGATTTGTGGATTTAACAAAAAATACGGCTTATTGCAACTTAGCGGCTTCTTACGAGGACACAGGTGAAATCACGAATTGCTCTAATAATGTGTCTTTTAGAAGGGAGTGGACAGTTTATGATTGGTGCCGACCGGGAACAACAACGGTTTACAACCAGATTATTAATATAGGTGATTTTACGGCTCCTGTTATAACCGCCGCGAGTTTAAAGACTACCACTACTTTTAGTCCTAATGGATGCACGGGAAGTGTAAGTATAACCAGGGGTTTGGCTACGGATTTATGTGGTGATGTTAGAATGAGTGTCAAATTATTTACGAATGCAGGGGAAGAACTGGGTTTTTATCCATTAGAGACGGTATATGAAGATGGGCAAACATTAACCAAGGCGAATATTAATGTTAATAATTTAGTGCAAGGACAATATAGAGTGGAATGGACGGCTATTGATCAATGTGGAAACAAATCTACTGCTAATGGAACCTTTAGCATAGAGGATCATATTAGTCCTTCTTGTGTAATAGATAATTTGAGAAATATTTCATTAACCAATTATGGAGAGGCTCCAGAAGATGGTGATACCATTGCCTTTGAATTAAGGGGGGAGGCTTATTTACCTGCAAGTAGATTGAATGAGGGTAGTGAAGATAATTGTTATCCTGTAGAGGTATTGGTCAGACGCGAGAAAAGTGGCGTTCCTACTCAATGGGGAGATTTGGTTCAGTTTAATTGCTCGGATGCGGGGGACAGCGTTAAAGTCGAAATGATGGCTAGGACGCTTGTGGAGCCAGGAGTGTATGGAGATTCTACTATTTGTTGGACTTATATTTTTGTCGAAGACAAAACCATTCCAGTTTGTAGAGATTTGCCTACCGTGGAGTATTTCTGTGATGATGTGCCTAGTGGAGATTTGGCTCCTACTTCCAATGAATGGGATGTATACTTTACAAAAACTAAATCCGAGCAAGAGGTGGTGGTATCGGGATTGTGTGCCACTCCGGTGCGGGATATTAGAACGGAGGTGGTTATGGCACAATGTGGTTATGGTTATGTTACCCGTTACTATGAGGTATATAATGATACTGGCTTAAAGTATCTTTCCGATACTTGTCGTGCGACTATTATTTTCGAAGAAAAACACGAATACGCCATTACTTTACCTGCGGATACTTCAATTGTGTGCTCTACTGAAGCCAGTCCTCAAATTAATTACGATGAAAATGCTTGTGATTTGGTAGTCATTTCTTCTGTAGAGGAGCGATTTTCTGCAACAGCGGATGAATGTTATAAAATTTTCAAAAAATTGAAAATGATCAATTGGTGTGAATATGATGGAGTGTCTGCGCCAATTGTTTTACAACGACAGGATGTCAATAATGATGGACTTAAAGGAGATTCATATAGTGTGATGGTGTCTGGTAATATTAACTATGAAAACTATGTGGTCACCACATATAGACCTTTTTTAAGTTCAGTTCAAGATACTTTGGATGCGAATCCAGATAATAATGAAGCGGTTAGAAGCTGGTGGAATCCATTAATTTGGGCTTCCGAAGACGATGCCAAAAGTGTGGAAATTCCGAATCCCAAAGGATATTTTGAATATACTCAAGTAATAAAGGTTTTTGATAACCAAGCTCCTTCTATAACCTTATTAACCACGAATACTAATTTTGAAAGTTTCAGTAATGACTTGACGGATGGTTGTGCAGCGCCGGTAACCATTCTGGCTACTATTGACGACGAATGTACTATGGATTCTAGTCAATTATTAGTCATTGAGGTATTATTAGATCAGGATGCCGATAATTTAGGTGACCTTACAGATCGGGGTGAAAACTTTGATTATTCTACAGCTGAGGGAACAGATTTATACACTGTGGGATACGATACGGCATTAATTACCATTCATTCTGATGGAATTCCTGTTGGATCCCATTTGTTTAGGATAGTGGCTTCGGATGGTTGTGGCAATACACAGATTTTAGATGTTCCTTTTGTGGTGGAAGATAAAAAGGGGCCAGCGCCAACCTGTATTGATGGTTTTGCAGTGGAGCTTATGCCAGATGAAAATGGAGACGGAATAGCTATGGTGGCCGCAGCTGATTTTGTCGTGACCAGCCCAATTTTCGATTGCTCTGGGGATACAGAAGACTATAATATTTTATTGCTATCTCCGGGCGTTGGCAATGTTGTGGTTAACGCCACAGAATCTATTCTAACTTTAACCTGTAATGAGATTGAAACCTTGGGTCCCGATACCTTAGATGTGGCTATTGTAGCTACAGATGGAGCGGGGAATAGAGATTACTGCATTACTACAATTGTGCTTCAGGACAATCAGCGGTTGTGTCTTAATGGAAACGGATTGGCCGGGTTAATTACAACCGAGGAAAATCATGCAGTCAAAGGAGTGACCATAAAAGTTAGTGGTTCCGGTTCAACTGAAGATATGGAACCCGTCCTTACAGACGATAAAGGAGTTTATGAGGTTAAAGACTTAAAAGTAGGGGGTGATTACACTATTGTCCCTGAAAAACAAGGTTCACCCATTGATGGTATTTCTACCTTAGACATTATATATGTTACCAAGCATATTCTAGGAGTGCAAAAATTGGATTCTCCTTACAAGGTATTAGCTGCAGATGCGAATGCTTCTGGTAGCATAACTACTTTAGATGTAATTTTATTAAGAAAGCTCATCTTAGGAGTAATACCTTCCATCAGCAACAATAAAACTTGGCATTTTATACCGCTTGCTAATTCATATGATACCCCTGAGAGTATTCTTGTCAATAGAGACCAAATTAAAGAATTCATCAATATCAATAATGTGACCGAAGACATGGCCAATCAGGATTTTATGGCAGTCAAAACTGGGGATGTCAATTATTCAGCGGGATTAGATATTAAACCAAGAGGAAATCAAAATTTTATTTTGAGGACAGATAATATATGGGTAAACGCAGGAGAGACTTATCAGGTGAATTTTATGGGAAAAGATCCCGATATTGAGGGGTATCAATTTGCGTTTAGACTTAATGAAGGTAGATTCATCAATGTGGTTGAAGGAATCGCTCAAAAAGAACATTTTGGGTTAAAATATGCGGAAGAAGGTATTGTTTTGACGTCTTGGAATGGATTTGGAGTAGAGGGCACCTTATTTGGTATAGAATTTAGAGCTGAGAAATCTGGATATTTGAGCGATATGATTCAATTACTGGATGATTATTTGCAACCCGAGGCTTACAATAGAGAAGGTGAATTATTACAAGTTGCATTGAACTTCGAAAATACGCTGCCCTTACCTGAGGAATTTGAGTTGTACCAAAATGCACCCAACCCATTCAAGAGTTCAAGTGCTATTAGGTTCAGTGTTCCCGCTGCAAGCCAGGTGACTATCACCATAAATGATGTGACAGGAAAGACCATTAAAAAGATTGAAGGAAATTATGAAAGGGGTTGGCATCATCTTGAAATCGATCAAAAAATGTTAGCTGGTCCAGGTATATACTACTATTCTATACAATCGGGCATGTTCAATCAAACTAGAAAGATGGTTCTGATACAATAAATTTGAATAGGATACCTTATGATATTATTTAAGTAGTTTTGCGAAAAATTTAAAATATGGAATCGGGAAAATCTAAAAATATCATAATTATTTCTTTAGGAATTTTGTTGTTAGCGACTGGAGTGTGGGGTTTTTTAGAGGGTAATGCCCGCAAAGAGGCGGAAGAACTTAACAGCGAATTATTGGAGAAGACATCTGGATTGACGACTCTAAGAGATCAATTATCCAAGGAGGTGGATAGTTTGGAACAAGCTTATTTTACGTTAAGTGAAGAAAACAGAGCATTGAAAGGTACGGTAGAGGAGGTCAATGACAAGGCGGCTAAAGCACAAAGAGCACTTGTTAACGAAAGGCGTGCCAATGCAGGAGAAATCAATAGTTTGAGGGCAGAACTAGAAGTTTTGTTGGATGCAAAAAGAGATTTAGAAGCATCCATCGCTGATTTACAGTCAGAGAATGAAGCTTTAAAGGAATTAGCTGGAGCGCTTGAAAAGGATTTGGGTCAAGCTAGAAAGGAAAACGAAGCCTTGGCTAATTTAAATAGGGCAATGGAAGGAGAAATCCAGAAGTTGACATTGGCAAACTTTAAGGCATCAGCTTTCGAAGTGGTTTTGGAACAGAAAAACCAGAAAGTTACTGCAAGATCTAGAAAGGGTAAGCGATTAAATGTGAGCTTTGATTTAACCAATGTGCCAGAAGAATATCAGGGAATCAGACCTATATATTTGGTTTTAACGGATGATAAATCTACCCCTATTCAGGTTGAGAATGCGAAGCCAGTCAAGATTGTTATTAACCAACAAGAAATAGATTTATTCGTAGCGAAGTCTAGAGAGGTCAGCTTAGCTTCTAACCAGCGTATTAATTTTTCTTACGAATTAGAAGATAAATTAAAACCAGGTTATTATAGGGCATCGGTTTATACAGATGTAGGATTATTAGGGGCTTCTAATTTTAGGTTAAGGTAAATAACAATCCTATCTTAATGGTTAAAAGAACTATTTACTTTCTGTTGCTATTGGTGATTGCTTCCTCTTGTATTGGTAAGAAAAAGCACTTAGAACAGGTGCAAGCTCTAAAGAACACCATGGAGAGTACTCGTGTATCTCATATGGAAACATTGGATTCTTTGGCTGATTTGGAGCAATCCCTTAGATTAAAACTAGCGGAAAAAACAGGGGAGAACAATATCCTTAATTTGTTACGGGATGAGTTGGCTGGAGACATTGAAATACTGGAAAATCAAATAGCCTCATTAATTGATAATGCTAATGATCAGGAGAAGTTATTGAGGAATAGAGTTACTTCTTTGGAAGGCCATATTCAAAAGAAAGAAAGTCAGCTGAAGTCAATAGAATTTATTATTGATGGATACAGGGACCTCTTTCAAGAGCTAAAGGATAGTATGTGGGTTTACTTTCCCGCTGACAGTATAGAAGGCGTTACCTTTTCTATGAATCCATTTGATTTGAATGTAACTTTTCAAGAAGAATTAATATTTGAGGAAGGTTCTCTTGCAATATCAGATGAAGGCTACGGTATATTAGATACCATAGCCTTCATTATAGCGCCTTTTTTAAAATTTGAGGTAGAAATTCAGGTACACACTGATACTGAACAACCGAGTAGGAAGTTTGAAGACAATTGGGATTTCAGTATGAGTAGAGCTGCAGTATTGGCAGATTTTTTCATTGGAGAAAAGGGTTTTTCGGCAACGCGGCTTTCTTCTTCGGGTAAGGCAGATTTTTTGCCAACAGCATCTAATTCGGAAAAAATAGGAAGACAAATGAACCGAAGAGTTTCTTTTTTATTTCGTCCCCAAAATGCTAGTTTGACTAGGGATATCAAGCAAGTCCTAACCCAGCCGTAGGATTTTTCAAAATTTTTAATAGAGGCTTCGAAACATTATTTATACTTTTTTGTATAGATTGAATAAGTAATCAATTTCAGAAAAAAAAGGAAGCATGAGTGAGAGTATGCAAATTCTGGAAGATCACACTAAAACCGAATACAAGTACGGTTTTACTAGTGATCTCGAGATGGACGCTTTGCCGAAAGGTTTGAATGAGGAAGTGGTGAGGCACATTTCTAAAAAGAAAAATGAGCCTGAGTTTATGCTCGAGTACCGCCTCAAAGCATTCAGGCATTGGCAGACACTTGAGGAGCCAACCTGGCACAACGTCCATTATGATCCGATAGATTATCAGGACATTATTTATTATGCAGCGCCAAAGCCCAAAAAGGAATTAAAGAGCTTGGATGAGGTGGATCCAGATCTACTCAGAACTTTTGAAAAGCTGGGAATTCCACTTGATGAACAAAAAGTTTTGGCTGGAGTGGCGGTAGATGCAGTATTGGACAGTGTTTCGGTAAAAACTACGTATAAGGAGAAATTAGCCGAATTGGGGATTATATTTTGTTCTTTTAGCGAAGCTGTACAAGAACATCCTGAGTTAATTAAGAAATACTTAGGAACGGTGGTTCCTTACACAGATAATTATTTTGCCGCATTAAATGCTGCAGTTTTCAGCGATGGTTCTTTTGTCTACATTCCAGAGGGCGTTCGATGTCCAATGGAATTGTCAACATACTTTAGAATCAATATGGCAAATACTGGCCAATTTGAAAGAACTTTGGTAGTTGCAGAACCTGGCAGTTATGTTAGTTATTTGGAAGGCTGCACTGCTCCTATGAGAGATGAGAATCAGCTACACGCTGCTGTTGTGGAGTTGGTTTCCAAGGAAAACGCCACCATCAAATACTCCACTGTTCAAAATTGGTACCCAGGAAATGATAAAGGGGAGGGGGGTATCTACAATTTCGTCACCAAAAGAGGGCTTTGTGCTGGAAGAAATTCAAAGATAACCTGGACACAGGTTGAAACGGGATCAGCTATTACCTGGAAGTATCCAAGTTGCATTTTGAAAGGAGACGATTCAGTCGGAGAGTTCTATTCTGTTGCAGTGACGAATAATTTGCAGCAAGCGGATACGGGAACAAAAATGATTCATATTGGAAAGAATACCAAAAGCACAATCATTTCAAAAGGGATATCAGCCGGAAAAAGTCAAAACTCATATAGGGGTCTTGTAAAAATAGGCCCTAAAGCAAATAATGCACATAATTTTTCACAATGTGATTCCTTATTAATGGGTGACCGTTGTGGTGCGCACACTTTCCCTTATTTGGAAGTAGATAACCCTTCAGCACAAGTGGAGCACGAAGCTACTACCTCTAAAATCGGAGAAGATCAGTTGTTTTATTTAAAGCAAAGAGGATTTAGTGAGGAAGATGCAATCAATACTATAGTTAGTGGATTTTGCAAGGATGTTTTCCAAGAGCTTCCAATGGAATTTGCTGCTGAAGCAAAAAAATTGCTAGGTATTAGTTTAGAAGGTAGTGTAGGATAATCAAAAAAAAATAATCATGTTAACAATAAAAGATTTAACCGTAAAGATTGAGGATAAAACTATTTTAAGGGGATTAAATTTGACAATCAATCCAGGTGAGGTTCATGCTATAATGGGACCGAATGGTTCAGGAAAAAGTACTCTAGCCAATGTAATTGCAGGGAGGGAAGAATACGAAGTAGTTGGTGGTCAGATTCTCTTTAATGGAGAGGATTTACTTGAAATGGAAGTAGAAGAGCGCGCACATGCAGGAGTATTTCTCGCTTTTCAGTATCCAGTAGAAATTCCGGGTGTCAGCAATGCTAATTTTTTGAAAAGTGCTATTAATTCACAGAGAACTGCCAGAGGGGAGGAAGAATTGGACCCGATTAGTACATTGAAGTTAATTAGAGAAAAGGCAGCGTTGGTTGAGATGGATGAAAAGTTTCTTCAGCGGTCATTGAACGAAGGTTTTTCTGGAGGAGAAAAAAAGAGAAATGAAATGTTGCAGATGGCTCTGTTAGAACCGAGATTGGCCGTTTTAGATGAGACAGACTCTGGATTAGATATCGACGCGCTTAAGGTCGTAGCCAATGCAGTAAATAAATTGAGAGATGAGGAGCGGTCTTTCATTGTAGTCACGCATTATCAGAGATTGCTGAATTATATTGTTCCCGATTTTGTTCACGTATTATACAATGGGGTAATTGTTAAGTCTGGAGGAAAGGAATTGGCTTTAGAACTTGAAGATAAGGGATACGAGTGGGTTAAAGAATTGGCAACCGTTTAAATTAATAATTATGTCAGACAGTATGGTAAGAGAAAAGGGGTTTTCATTCCTTTTTGGACAGTTAGAGCGACGACTAAATGGACAAAAATCTAGGCAAATGCATTTGATTAGGAAAAAGGCTCTAGATTACTTAAACGAGGTGTCCTTTCCTTCTAGAAAAGATGAGAATTGGAAATATACAGGTGTTAAGCAAATTGTAGAATTAGACTTCCAAGAGCCCGCACTATCAGTGAGTAAAGTTGATGAGGGAGTAATTAAAGGCGCAGAGACTCTTCAAATTGTCAACGGTAAGTTGATGAATCCTTTTAAGGGGGTGCTAGATTTGGGTAATGGCGTGCAATTGTTTAAAATAGACGAAGCTTTAGAGGATGGTACTTTTGCTACCACAATTCAACAATTCATAGATGTTATTTTGGAGGAAAAGCAGGCGTTCAGTCTGCTTAACTTGGCATTTTCGAAAAACGGACTATTCTTATATGTTCCGAAAAATGCTCAAGCTACTAAATTGCTTCACATCCAGCATATTACTGAAGAATGTGGAGTTTCTTTTATGGTCCCTACTCAGATTTTTGGATTGGTTGAACAAGGCGGAAATGCGAGTATTATCGAGTCATTCCACCACGTTGGGGAAGAAAACAGTTCATATTTTATCAATGGGCTAAATAGATTTGAAATAAAGGCAAATGCGTCATTAACACACTACAAACTTCAGAAAGAGTCTTCAAAAGCTTACCAGGTAACAAATAGTGGTATTACCCAAGAAAGGGATAGCATATTTACTTCTCATGTAATAGATGCTGGAGGTAGAATGGTTAGAAACAATCTTAATACCGAACTAAAGGGGTCAGGAACAGAGACTAACTATTATGGGGTATACTATGCAACAGGGGATAGCCATATAGACAATCAAACTTTTATTGATCATGCAGTCCCTCATTGTGAAAGCAATGAATTGTATAAAGGAATTCTGGATGATCATGGAGTGGGGGTTTTTAACGGAAAGGTTTTAGTTAGACAAGACGCACAAAAAACAAACGCTTATCAACAAAATTCAAGTTTGGTGCTTTCCCAAACAGCAACAATGAACGCCAAGCCTCAGTTAGAAATTTTTGCAGATGATGTTCGTTGTAGCCATGGGGCTACCATTGGGCAATTGGATGAACAAAGTGTATTCTATTTAAAAAGTAGAGGTATTCCCGAACCAGATGCCAGGAAATTATTGCAAAATGCGTTCTTAGGTGAAGTTATAGAAAAAATCGAAAACGAGGTTATTAAGGATTATGCTGAAAGTTTAATTCAATAATCAAAAGAACAATCAAATTGGTAGAAGTTTCTGCATATCAGCAAGTTATAGAGAAAGTCAGAGGGGATTTTCCTTTGCTCAAAGAAATAGAGGAAAGTCGAAATATGGTATTTCTGGATAGTGCTGCTTCAAGTCAAAAACCCAGAGTGGTAATTGATGGAATTAGCAAGTATTATCAAACGATTAACGCAAATGTTCACCGAGGCGTCTATCAATTGAGTCAAGAAGCTACTGATGCATTCGAAGCAAGTAGAAGGAAAATTGCTCAATACATTAATGCTGAACATGAGTATGAAGTAATTTTTACTAAAGGAACTACAGAGAGTATTAATTTGGTGGCCCACTCTTTTGGTCAAAAATTTATTGAAAGAGGAGATGTGATTTTGGTTTCAGAAATGGAACACCACGCTAATATTGTTCCATGGCAATTACTTTGTGAAAGAACTGGCGCGGTGCTGGATGTCATTCCGCTCCTCGAAAATGGGACTTTAGACTTAGAAGTTTTCGAAAAAAAGATAGGACAAGGGGTAAAGTTACTATCCATCGTCCATGTTTCCAATGCATTAGGTACGGTTAACCCTGTCAAGGAGATGGTACAAAAAGCCCACTCCTATGGGGTGCCAGTCCTTATTGATGGTGCCCAATCTATTACTCACATGGAGATTGATGTGCAGGATTTGGATGCAGACTTTTTTGTTTTCTCGGGACATAAGTTATTTGGGCCGACTGGAGTTGGAGTATTGTATGGAAAAGAAAAGTGGCTGAATGTGCTACCCCCATATCAAGGAGGTGGAGAAATGATTAAGACCGTTACATTCAAACAGTCTACATGGGCTGATTTGCCACATCGGTTTGAGGCCGGTACTCCCAATATCGCTGGAGTTGTAGGAATGGGAATGGGTATTGACTACCTTAATTCTCTAAATGCAAGCTATCTAAGTCGCCATGAGTCCGAGTTATTGCAATATGCGACCAAAAATTTAAAGGAAATTGATGGCCTTAGGGTTTATGGTGAGGCACCACGTAAAGCAGGCGTTATTTCTTTTTTGGTAGCTAACCATCATCCTTATGATGTTGGGGTACTTTTAGATCAAATGGGAATTGCAGTAAGAACAGGTCATCACTGTGCACAACCAATTATGGATTACTATGAAATCCCAGGTACAATAAGAGCCTCCATATCATTTTACAATACCTATTCAGATATTGATAGATTGGTTGAAGGGGTTAAGAAAGCTGCTAAAATGTTAGGTTGAGATGGGTACAATAACAGATATACAAAAAGAAATTATTGAGGAGTTTAATTTTTTCCCAGATTGGACAGAAAAGTATGAATACTTAATTGAGTTGGGCAAAAAATTACCTTTGATTAATGACCAATACAAAGATGAAGATCATTTGATAAAAGGATGTCAATCAAGGGTTTGGTTACACGCGGAAAACAAAGATGGATTGGTAGTTTATACAGCAGATAGTGATGCTATTATAACAAAGGGTATCATTGCTTTGCTGTTAAGAGTTTTATCCGGTCAAACCGCACAGGCTATTTTAGAGGAGGAATTGTTTTTCATAGATCAAATTGGATTAACCAACCATCTTTCTCCTACAAGAGCTAATGGTCTATTAAGTATGGTTAAGCAAATTAAAATGGATGCAATGGCCTTAAAAGCAGAAAAATAGGTAGGACATGAACTTACACGATAAAATAGTTGAACAAATCAAAACGGTATACGATCCAGAAATCCCAACGGATATTTACGAGTTGGGTTTAATTTATAATATCGATATTCAAGAAGGCGGACGGGTTTCAATTAAAATGACATTAACCTCACCAATGTGCCCAGTAGCAGAGTCATTGCCTATGGAGGTTCAAGAAAAAGTATCTCAAGTTGAGGGAGTATCAGAGGTGGATTTACAAGTAGTTTTTGACCCTCCTTGGACTAAAGAGAGAATGAGTGAAGTGGCAAGGCTTACGTTAGATATGTTTTAAATTAATACAGGAATGAAAATTGCAGCCCAAGATGAATATGGTTTAAGAATCTTAATACAAATAAGTGGAGCAGATCCTGTAGAGGGGTTAAGTATTCAGCAATTAAGTGATTTGGAGGGCCTTTCTACGGCCTATGTAGCTAAATTAACTAGAAAATTAAGGTTAGCTGAATTGATCACTAGTAGAAGGGGGCATAAAGGGGGATATATTCTATCCAGGTCGTCAGATTCTATATTTGTAAGTGAAGTACTGGAGGCACTTGGTGGCAATTTATATGATGATTCCTTTTGTACATCACACTCGGGAATTTTAAAGTTATGCACCAACTCTATGGACTGTTCCATTAGGTCTTTATGGACTATTGTTCAGCAGGCAGTAAATCAGATTTTGTCTAATGTTTCCATAGCAGATTTAACCGTCACTGAGGAGAAAACGGGTAGCATGCTCAATACGTTATTGGAACAAAATTTAATTAACGTAATTGAAACTAAATCATAGGAAGAGGTATAAAACTTTCTTGGTTTAAATCTTCTAAATGCTCGCGAAAAAAAGAATCGCAGTATAAGCATATGTTTTCTAGCTTTTCGGCCTTTTGAGCCGCTGTATCCCGGTTAATTCCTAAATGTTCCCCCATTAAAAGCGGCATTCCCTGGTTAAGGGCTTGCATAATTTTTGATTTAGAACTTTGTTTTAAAACTTCAGCAACTTTTTGTATCCTAGCGTCCCCTAGTGGATAGTAGGTACCTGGACAACAAGGGTTAATTTTCCATAACTGTATTGAAATTTCTTGAGGAATATCTTGATAACCACCCAAAAAATTCCTGGCTCCTGATAGAATTTGACAAAAATTGTGTTGGCCATCTTTCTTCCAAAGATTAGTTTGAAGTGCTCTACCTCTAGCCCAGTTCCCCCCAAGCCACATATCATCAGTAGCGCCCCAATATCCCCAGCTAAGTTTATTTTGGTGTAAATAATTGTCTTTTTCAATAAGTGGATCTTTTTCATCTCCACTTACTCCTCTGGAATTGAAAAGCTTGGAAAGAATACTTAATCTTTCACCTTTAAATTTGTGAAAGCGATCAATACTGGCAATATCAAATCTGGATACCCCTTTTTCAATAAGTAGATCTAAAGAATTTTCATTGAGTAAATCTCCATTGGTCTGGAGCATTATTTGAGTTTGGGAATTTCCGTATTTATCTTTCAGGTGGTCTAATATCAAAAAGAGTTTATGTTTTTCAGCCAAAGGCTCTCCACCAGAAAGGATGATTCTGTCGATTTCATCAGGTAGGTTATTTATAATTGCAATGCAATCTTCTTCAGAAATTTTTTCTCCATGGGGCCCTGAAAGATTATAACAATGGTCGCAGTGATCGTTACATACTTGGGTAAAGACCCAGTATAAAGATTCCAGATGGTTATAATTACTTTTCATTCAAAACCGATTTCCAGAATTTGATTTCAGTTGAAGCTCCAGTGGAAGGGTCAGCTATAAATTCTTTATTGGAGGAATAAATTTTCAAGGCTCCTTTATCTAATCGCGCATATCGGTTTCCCAGGAGTAAAGCTTCTTTAGTATCGTGGGTGACAATAATGGAGGAAGTGGAATATTCTTTGCTCAATTTTTGAAAAACTTGTTGAGCATCACTTCTTGTAATATGATCAAGCGCACTAAAAGGTTCGTCTAATAAGAGTAAAGTAGGTTCTATCAATATAGCTCTTCCCAGAGCTACTCTTTGCTTTTGTCCTCCAGATAAATTCGTCACTGGCACATGCATTACCTCTTCTAATCCTAATAAGTCAATCATCTTTTCAGTTCTGTTTCGTATCTCAGAAGGGGATAGGTTTTTAAATTGCAGGCCAAATGAAATATTTTTTTCCAGTGAAAGATGTGTAAAAAGAAGGGGTTCTTGAGAAAGGTAAATAATACCACTATGAGGTTTATGAGGAACAGGTTGTAGTAATTTTTGATTGAATATAATACGACCGGAGGTTAATGGTAGTCGATTCGAAATAACTTTTAACAAAGTTGATTTCCCACTTCCAGATGGTCCGACAATAGAAAAAGTATCTCCCTTGGCAAGAGAAAACGAAATTTGATTTAATACGGAAATGTCTCCAAATTTTTTTGTCAATTCTAAAATCTCAAGAACCATAAAACGGAATTTTTCCTAATATATAATGTTTATTAATCAGTAAAAGTAAAAAAGCGGGAATTCCAATAATTACGGAGGCCCGAGCTGCTAAGAATATATTGGCTTCTTGAACGTATTGGTAAACCAGCACGGTTAATGTTTTGACCTGACCAGCACCAATGATTAAGGCGGTTCCATAATCAAACCAAGAAATAAGAAAAGTGTGGAAAAAACATAGGGTCAAAACAGGACGGGCAATAGGACCAATAATTTTAGTAAAGGTATGAAATAAATTTGCGCCTAACTCTTGACTGGTCATCATCATTTCTTCCCATTTATTGGACCAAAATGGATGTAAAAAAATAAAAGCAAATGGATAGGCCAAAAAAAACTGTCCAATAAGGACGCCTCCCCAGGTATTGTTTAATCCGATTGTTATAAAAAAATGCCTCAAAGAAGCCATTAAAATTATGGGGGCTATCAAAAAAGGTAGAAGGGCTAATCGAGAAAAACGAACTGCATATCGGGATGCAAAAAATCCAAAAATAGTAGCTAAAGATGCTAGAGTTATCGAAAGCAATAAAGATTGATAAATGCTTTTTAGAAGTATTCGATCCAATAATTTGAATGTCCCTTTTGCGGAAGCATGAATGTTAGGTAATAAATTTGGATAGGACCATTGAGTAGAAATAGCTAACAATAAAAGCAGACCGAATATTATAGTAAAGTTAAATAAGATCACCCAACGCATTTATTTTGGATTTTGAAACAGCCAACGGCCGATTAAAATAATTAAAAAACTATAGATGATCATAAGGCCAAATCCTTCCGGGATTGTTGCAAGATCAAATTTTTGGATTTTGTCGATAATATAAACGGTAATCATTTTGGGACTTTGACTGCCGAGTAGAAGAGGTATTTCATAACTGCTTAGTGCAAATACAAAATATAATAGAATAAGGAATTGGCTCCTTTGAATAAGTAGGGGAAGCGCAATTTTCCTGATGGAATGCCAACGAGATGCGCCTAATTCTCTGCTTATTTGAATTTGATCCCCGACCCTTTCCTCGGCAAATATTTTTCTAAGAAAGGCATAAAAAACAGGAATGGTCATAAAAGTCAGTGCCATAATGATGGCAAAACCATGAGTGCTTTGTGTACTAAGATCAGCGGAAAATAAACTGTTGAATATGGGTAGTTTGGTAAACAATCTTGCGAAAAATCCATGCCCGGATAATAATTGAAAAAAAATAAAGCCAACGGAGATGGGTGGTAGGGTTAGTGGTAAAAGGACCAGTAGATTCGCTTTGGAAGGTTTATGGAACAAAAGGGTTAGCGCTAATATGAATGAAATTACTGTGGAAACTAAGGCTATGTAAATGCTATAAGCAATGGTGATATAGGTGGTTGGAGAAACAAGAATTTTCTTCCAATGGAGGTAAGTAAGCGAACCTATAGGGTCCAAAAACCCAATGCTTTTGAGTAAACTATAGACTGTACCAACAATAAAAGGAAGAACGATGGGAAAAAAAACAAGAAGGGGAATATATTTTTTCATTCTTGCTGTAGAATCACTTTCCTAAAATCTTCTGCCAGCTTAACCATGTATTCAGGAGCTGGTTCATTTAAAGCGGTAACATTAGAATCATTAATATCGGGCGAGTATCTGAAATTTGGTATATGGTTGAACTTAAATTTTAGGGAATCGGGAAGATCTTGTAATTTCAAAATGGTACCATCTCCCCATATTAGGGGATTGGCTTTTTGGAGTTGAGCATCAGGGCTAATTAAAAAATTGGTCACAATCATAGCACCAACAGGGTTTGAGGACTTTTGCGGAATACCCAAATAATGAGAATTGCGAATAGAGCCATATTGAGGGATATAGGCACGAGCAGTTTGAGGGAAAATCCCTTGGTAAATTTTGTTGTCAACTTCAGTATGATTATTACTCATAGTCATCCACAATTCTTCTGTTGAGAATAATTGGTGCATTGCAGAAACAGATTCTGGGAAGGTATTTCCCTTTTTCCAGAGGAAGGGTTTGAGCGCAAGGATGAAATCCCATAATTGGGTGGAAAGCTTTTTATATAATTCTGGGTTAAAAGGGCCATTTAGTCCTTCGGGAGATCCAGACAAATCAATCAACCAGGATTTCAGCAAAGTTAACCCTGTAAATCCTAAGTCAAAGGTAAATCTACCGGGATATTTTTGGACAAATTGGAGCAGTTCTTCCCTGGTTTGAGGAGGGTTTTCAACAAATTTATTATTGTAAATGAGTGTAAATTGAACATTGCCCCAAGGACATTCATATTCTTCAATAGGTTGATTAAAATCAACGCCAATGAAGGGGTTCTCAAAATCTATAAATCGGGCATTGGGTAATTTGGAAGTCCATTTTCCCATTAAGGCATCCAATTGTCTAAGCTGATAAAAGGTCTCTCCGTTGATCCAAACCAAGTCATAGCTATTGTATGAGCTATTAGCTACTTTCTCAGCCATTAATTGACTTACAATATTATTGCCTTGTGCATAGGCAATTTCTAAATGAATATTAAAATTCTCTTTTAAATAAGGGGTAATGAAATCATTCATGTACTGATTAATCATGGGATCTCCCCCCCACATTGCCATCTTGACGGTACTTCCTTTAGCCTGGATAAGGCGGTTTTCCCAGGACTGGTTTTCTATAAAAGTCGTGCGTGTAGGAGGGGTACAATAGGAGCAACCAAAGAACAATAGGAAAGAAATGAAAAATTTAACATTCATCTTTGAAATAATTTAACACGGCCTGGGCAGCGATTCTTCCACTTTTCATGGCGGCATCTAAAGAGGGGTATAGAAGATAGTCACCAGCAAGAAAAACACCTTCTGTTAATTTTATTTCAGTAGGGGATAATGAATATTTTAATGGTTCAATAACTGGCAGTGCTTTATTGACGAAAAAAGAATGTAAGAATTCGAAATATTGTATAGGTTTATTGGTTAACCTTGCCAATTCTTCGATAATTTCATCTATTGAGGGTTGGGTTTCCAAATTGGGTTTAAGAGTTACTGAAAGAAGATTTTCAGCAGTTTTGGAATATTTTTTTTGAACGGTAGTAGGTTCAGAAAAAGAATTGATTAGGGATTGTTTATCAGCCACTATTCCCAAGATTGGCGTTTTGAGAATGGATTCTGGAATTTTAAAGTAATAATTGGCCGTTTGGTAAAATTTAATTTCTTGGTTGATGAGCTGTTTAAACATAGGAGCTGGATCGGTGGCAATAATAATGGCATTGGCCGAGATAATTGACCCACTAGCAAGATGAATTTTATGGTTGTTAATTTCTACCACTTCTTCATTTAGTAAAAAGTTAGTTTTGGTTAGTTTCTGAGCAATCTGTTGAGGGACGCCTTCAATACCAAGTGCAGGTAAAACAGCCTTTCCACTTGAAAAAAGTTGAAAGACAAACTGAAACATTGCGGAAGAGACATGAAGAGTTTCTGTTAAGAAAATACCCGTAAAAAAGGGCTTAAAAAACCTGTCGATAATCTTCTTGCTGAAACCGAAATGTTCGAGAAAAGAAAGCGTACTTTCCCTATTTTGAGCAAAGAGGTTTTCGGGAGATTGATTAGAAACTAGTTTTCGGAGTTTCAAGATCAACCATTTATCTTTTAATGTTCCAATAGGAGCAAATAAAGTTTTTAAAGCCTGGAGTGGTTTTCGGAGTGGATCAGCGATTAAAAATCTTTTACCTTTATAAAAAATCACAGCTCCGGGGTCGAATGGAGATACTTGAAGAGCATTTAAGTCAAGATATCGTTGGACCTCGGGATAATCCGAAAGAAGAATTTGAAACCCGTGATCTAATAAGAAACCTTTTATGCGCTCTGTTTTTAGTCTTCCTCCTATTCTATCAGCTGATTCAATAATTAGGGGAGCAAAACCTTCATTTTCTAGATGTTGGGCTGCGATTAAGCCTGCAACCCCTGCCCCGACTATGACCACTTTTTGCTCCATTTTTTTATTTGCAAAGTTAATACAATGACTTCTTTTGTGTTATCTGTATTGTATGAATCCAAAGGGGTTATTGTAATAGAAAAACCTACCGGGTTACTAGTAGAGGCCCATTGGAAATATCCTTCCGTAGAAACTTGGGTAAAAGAATATTTATCTAAACAGTATAAGAATCCTTTTGTTGGTATAGTTCATCGAATAGACAGAATGGTTAGTGGGGTTGTTATTGTTGCAAAAAAAAGAAGTGCCCTACGTCATTTGAATGAACAGATGAGGAGAGGCCAAATAGATAAATTTTATTTCGCCTTAACTTTGAGCGAACCTCATTTGATAAAAGGGGTGTTGGACCATTATTTAGGTCGGAGTGCAGACCGGCGGAAGGCTATAATATCGGATTCTGCTGAGGCAAGGGCAAAAAGAGCAGTGCTTAAGTATAGAGTTGAAAGAAAGGATGGTGTTTTCCAATGGGATATCCATTTAATCACTGGGCGATACCATCAAATTCGAATACAATTGGCGAATGAGGGATGCCCGATAATAGGTGATGTGTTATATGGTTCCTCTGAAGAAAAGAATATAGTTGGGATAGGACTTCATTGTTATCAAATGGAATTTGAGGATCCTGGGAGCTCAACAAAAATTACAGTCAACAGTAGGGTTCAAATTAACCCTATTTGGAAAAAATATTTAGAAGTAGTCAGATGATATATTCTGTGTTTCTTACAACTTGGTGGTGGTTGACTTTGGCGATTACCGTTTATCCTCCCGATGTAATCGATGCATCGGAAGGGGTTTATTGCGAAGAATCTGAAGTGGTAAATGCTTTTTGGCAACCGTTAAACGAATCTTTTAATTGCTGGTGGGAAACGAATTTTGAGCGAGATGGATCTCCAGGAATGGCTGTTGCCATTTTAAAAGATGGAGAATTAGTTTTTAAGAGGACTTATGGAAAAAAGCAGATTAGTTCTGCTAGTAAAGTTGATGGACACACCGCATTTCGAATGGCTTCAGTCTCAAAAACTTTTGCAGGAATTCTTACAGCAATTTTGGTAGAGCGTGGATTTTTAAACTGGGATGATAAGGTGGTTAAATATGTACCTGGATTTAAATTGAAGGATAGCACAACTACCTATACTTTGGAGGTTAAGCATTTGTTAAGCCATACTACTGGATTGCCGAGGCACGCCTATAGTAATTTATTGAATGCGGGTATTCCCTATCGGGAAATATTATCCATGTTGAGCGAAGTGACCATTTTCCACCCTCCTGGAGACACTTATAATTATCAAAACGTGGCTTTTAGTGTCATTGGGGATGTTTTACATTCGGTTACGGGTAAGGCTTACAGTGAGTTATTGGAAGAATATGTTTTTTTGCCATTAGGAATGGTTGATGCTTCCACAGATTATGAGACTTTTATCAGTTCTAATAATATTGCTCATCCACACCAGCGGCGTTATGGGAGTTTTCGCGAGCGAAAAATCAGTCCCAATTATTTTGATGTTGGTCCTGCAGCTGGGGTGAATGCCTCTTTGGATGACATGATTAAATATTTGCGTTTGCTAACCGGTTATCACCCCGAGGTGCTTACTAAAAGCAGTCTACAAAATATTTATTCTCCTCAGGTCCCTGTTTCCAAACGAGAAGGTGTGGTGGTTTCGTGGCGACCTGTCAATGCAGCTTGGTATGGGTTAGGTTGGAGAGGTATTCAAAAGGAAGCGCAAACCATTATTTATCACGGGGGCTATGTCAATGGTTACCGTTCAGAAATTATGACTATTCCGGAGGAGAATTTGGGAATGGTAGTATTGAGCAATGCTCCTAATAGTTTAATATCAGATGCTGGGGTGGTTTTTCTACAACATTTAAAGGATTATGGCTATCCTTTTGAGGAAATTGAAAAGGATAGCCATTGATGGAGATTAGGCTTTTCCTTTAAGCATTAAGTTCCAATACATAAAAGGTAGTCCATATTTTTTGAGCATCCACATGCTCCAATTTTCTTTGGCAGTATCTACAAACTTACCAATTAGCGGGTCTGTATCTCTATCATTGTTATAGTCAAATTCAGCTAAAACCATTTTTCCATAACCCGTTACCAAAGGGCAAGAAGAGTATCCTTTATAGGCTTCAGATAAATTTCCTTCCTGATTGATGACATGTAATAAATTTTCAACCAGTACGGGGGCTTGTTTGCGCACTGCAGCTCCGGTTTTAGCAGTGGGGAGGGCAGCTGAATCGCCCAATGAAAATACATTGGAATACACGTTGTGCTGTAAAGTGTTGATATTGACGTTAACCCAACCCTTACTAGGGCCATCTTGATGGGCCAGAGCAGAATTTTTTACAAAATCAGGAGCGGATTGAGGAGGTGCTAAATGGACCATATCGTATGGAATAGTGACTTCCGTTTCCGCTATTTTGGAATAGCCCAATTGGTCAATGGGGTGGTAAAATAATTTATCGGGTTGATCAGCATTGGCGGTAATGGTAAAATGTAGGAGTTGATTGTCTGCATCGATTTTGGTTATTTTATGGAAAAAATACAAACCAATTTTTTTGCG
>CAYPID010000002.1:118787-187045 GCA_964410725.1 uncultured Saprospiraceae bacterium | reverse complement strand
AAATAATCATAGGAATATTGATTGCATTCTTTGGTTGTAATTTGATTTTCTTCTGGGTTCATTACTTCAACGTGCTCTTGAATCCAGGATACACCGGAAGGAATGAGATCTTTCATATTTCTTTCGGTGTCGTTGAAGTTGTAGGTTCCAGCGCCGACTAAAGTCCATGCAGCCTGGTAGTAGTGTTTGTCAGCCGGATCTACTAAGGCAATATCTAATTTCTTATTTTTTAATTTCAATTGGGCGGCAACCGTTATTCCAGCTGTTCCGGCCCCGATAATTATAATTTGATAATGATTTTTTTTCATTTTCATTTGTTTTGTTCAATGCATTAAAGGGGTGTAATATAGAGGTAAAGAAAATAACGAATGATGACAAAAATCAACAGATTGTATCTTTGTGTTATATTGAAATAAAAATTAAGGCATTGGAAAGCAGCAAAGGGATTGTTATTAAATCTACAGGGAGTTGGTATCAAGTGGATACTGAGGAAATAGGGATTTGGTCTTGCAGAATTGTGGGAAAATTTAGGATTGGGGACATCAAATTAACCAATCCAGTTGCTGTGGGAGATGAGGTGTTGTTTAGGAAAGAAAACGATCATGAGCGAACAGGAGTAATTCATGAGATTTTGCCTCGAAAGAATTATGTGATTAGGCAATCTCCTAGAAAAAAACATGATTTGCATTTACTCGCCAGCAATATTGATCAGGCTATGGTAGTGGTTACGGTCGTTTCACCTAATTTGAAGCAGGGATTTATAGATCGATTTTTAATGATGACGGAGCCGTATGATATTCCAACCATTATTGTGTTCAACAAGGCGGATTTATATGATGAAGGTGCGATGAACACCTTTCAGTATTTAGAGGAGATATATACTAAAATAGGATATACTACTCGGTTAATTTCAGCCCAGCGCCTCAAAGATATTGCAGATATTAAGGAGTTATTGGTAGGAAAAACGACTTTAATCAGTGGTCAGTCTGGGGTTGGAAAGTCTACAATAGTTAATTCTTTAGAGCCCGAGTTGTTATTAAAGACTCAGGAACTATCTGATTTTTCTGGGAAGGGTCAGCATACTACCACTTTTGCCGAAAGGCATCCTTTAAAAGAGGGGGGGTATATCATTGATACTCCGGGGATTAAGAGTTTGTCGTTTTCTCACTTTGAAATGGCTGATGTAGCGCACAATTTTAGAGAGATTTTTGAGAAATCACAGGATTGTAAATTTAGAGCTAATTGTTTGCATCGAAATGAGCCAGGTTGTGCGGTAAAGGACGCGGTAGAGGATGGAGAAATATCGCCTTTGAGATACGGTAATTATTTAACTTTGCTAGAGGAGGTGGAGGACCAGAATTACTGGGAAAGGCATAAAGATTATTAAAGTTATTACTGTGGGATATCAAAGTCGAAAGAGAGCATACAAGAGTATGCGAGAAAGGAGAGCAACCAGTATGAGAAATCTAAAGGTTACTGCAATATTTATTGTTCTTGCTATTTTGGTATTAGGGTTTAAAACCAGACATAGTTGGTATGCCTGGTTAAAAACGTGGTTTTATTTTTGATTTTTTATTCTGGTTCAAATCCTAAGACGATATTGAATGTTCCTAATTCGCTAAACGGCAAATCACCGGGTTTGTCAAAACCGATTCCATAATCGAACCCAAGTACCCCAAACATTGGCAGGAATACTCTTAGTCCCATACCTACGGAGCGTTTTAATTCAAAAGGATTAAACTCGCCTATGGTTCTCCAGGCATTTCCACCTTGTGCAAAAAGGGTAGCAAAAATAGTGGAGGTTGGGTTCAAGGAGAAAGGATAGCGCAGTTCTAAGGTAAATTTGTCAAATACTGGAGTGGAGGAATTTCCTCCTGCTGGATCGACATTAGCAGGCAGGTCATTAATGTCATAACCACGCAAGGAGATAATATCTACACCGGCGAAACCAAATTGTTGATTGTTGATCCCGTCTCCACCTAATTGAAACCTTTCAAATGGAGCGGTTCCAATATCGTTATTGAAGGCACCAAGAATACCAATTTTTGCTTGAGCTTTTAGGACTAATTTTCCAACAATGGTGGTATACCAATCTGCATCGAAACGCCACTTATGGTATTCCAAGAATTTATATTTTTCATTGGCACCCATTTCTGAATAATCTTTTGGATTATCAGATAATAGTCGGTTGATTAACGAGTAGGGTGGTGTAATCTGCAAAGAAAGGGAAATGGAAGATCCCTCTTTGGGGAAAATAGGATCATTAACCGTTGACCTTGCTATCGTTTGTTTGATGCTAAAGTTGTTAAAATCTCCATTGGAGACTAGGGTTCCATCATCTGTTCTGAATAAACCTCTGAGCCAATTGTTCAGAGAAAGGGTCTGGATATTAATCGCGGTGCTAGAGATAAAGTTGTCATCTGGCCATTTGAGGCGAGTTCCCAAACTGATGGAGGCTTGTTTGATGCTAAAGCTTTGATAATCAATACTATTTCTGTTGCCGAAGGCAAATCGGTTCAAAAATCCAGCGGTGGTAAAAGAATTTGGCTTTTTACCACCTAGCCAAGGTTCTGTAAGGGAAACGTTATAAGACTGATAGAAATCCCCATTGGTTTGAGCTCTAATAGAGAATCTCTGTCCATCTCCCATAGGTAATGGGTGCCAGGCTTCTTTCTTAAAGATATTTCTCAAAGAAAAATTAGTAAACGAGACTCCTAATGTTCCGATAACTTGTCTATTACCGCCCCAACCTGCTGAAAGTTCTAACTGGTCAGATTGTTTTTCCTCAACAGTATATTCAATATCTACCGTGCCTCGATCGGCATTAACTGGGGTATTGATATCTAGATTTTCCTGGTTAAAATAGTTCAGGTTAATGATTTCCCTTTGTGATCTAATAATATCGGAACGGCTAAATTTCTCAGCTGGACGTGTGCGAATTTCTCTGCGAATAACATGCTCGTGAGTTCTGTCATTGCCGGCTATTCCAACTTTATCAATAGTGGCCTGGGGCCCTTCGAAAATTCTGATTTCAATATCTACGGAATCTTCTACAATGGCAATTTCAATAGGATCCACGCTGAAGAATAAATAACCATAGTCCATGTAAAGAGTACTGATATCTCTTCCATCCTGACTGAATTGTAAGCGAGTTTGCAATTCCTCTTGATTGTAGATGTCTCCTTTTTTGATTCCCAGCACATCTTCTAGCAATTTGGATTCATAAATAGAGTTGCCTTTCCAGGTTATATTCCGGTAATAATATTGATTGCCTTCATCTAAAGTGATTTTTATCATAACGAGACCGTCTTCATTTCTCCAAACACTATCTCGGATAATTTTAGCGTCTCTGTACCCTAATTTATTGTAATAAGCGATAAGAGTAACCTTATCTTCTTTGTAATTTTTTTCAATAAACTTAGAAGGGGAGAGGATTTTTCTTTTTCTCTTTGTTTCTTCTAATTGATTTCTAAGTTTGGAGGCTTTGACCATTTCATTCCCTTCGAATAAGATGTCATGAATTTTGACTTTCTCGCCTCTATCAATGTCAAAAAATAGTTGTACCGCGTTTATTCTGGAGGTATCTAATTCTTCTCTAACAGAAACTGAGGCATTCAGGAAACCTTTTCCGACTAAAAAATTTTGAATGGCTTCGGAGGCATTGGTTTTAACATTTTCGGTAACAATTCCTCCTTTAAGTAGAAAACGATCTACCTCTGTATTGAGGTCTTCATGCATTCCTTTTTTTACCCCAATAAAAGTATGTTTAGATAGGCGAGGTCTTTCTTCAACCTTGATATTAAGAAATACTAATTCGCCTTCTACTTTTTCTTGAATGATTTGGACATCAGTAAACAACCGCAGTTTCCAAAGGGCTTTTAGTCCTTGTTGAATTTTTGGGCCAGGGATTCTGACTTTATCGCCCACCGCCAAACCGGATATACTAATAATGGCATTTTCATCGCTAAAGTCAGCTCCTGAAACGGAAACCCCTCCAATTTCATAATCTTTGGGGAGTTCGTAGTCAATAATGTCTGCTTCTGTATTTTCGTTTTGAGCGAAAAGAGGTTGTGCAATAACCGTAAGGCCCACAAAGGTAAGCGCGAGAAAAATTCTTGAAAAAAGGGTATTTAAAGCTGGCAACGGTTGAAACATTATTATTTTTTTTAACTCTTCTAATGAACGTTGGTAGATTACCAATAAGTTTATTTAGGAGGGTATTTGTTCACTTATTTTTCCAAATCGACGTTCTCTTTTTTGAAAATCAATTATGGCGTTACAAAGGTCTGCTTTTCCAAAATCAGGCCAAAATACAGGAGAAAAATACAATTCAGTGTATGCTAATTGCCACAACATGAAATTGCTAACTCTGAATTCACCACTGGTCCTGATGAGTAGTTCGGGGTCAGGGAGGTTTTGGGTTTCTAAGGTATTATTGATTAATTCTTCTGATAAATCCGAGGGAAAAAGTTGGCCATTTTGGACTTTTTGGACGATGGATTGAAGCGCTTTGGTTATTTCCCAACGTGCACTATAATTCAGGGCTAATGTGAGGGTCATTCCTGTATTACCAGAAGTAGATTCTATCCCGTCTAAAAGTGCCTTATAAGTCTTTTCTGGCATATTTTCGATTGCGCCGATGGTTTTAAGCTTTATGTTGTTTTTATTGAGCGTCTTAATTTCGTTATGCAGTGTTTCTACGAGCAGGGCCATTAAGGCATTGACTTCTAATTTTGGCCTTGACCAGTTTTCCGTTGAAAAGGCATATAGTGTAAGATATTCAATTCCCAGTTCTGCAGCAGCTTCGGTAGTATCTCGAACTGCTTTAACGCCGTTTTTATGCCCAAAAACTCGAGGTTTTCCTTGTGACTTGGCCCACCTACCATTGCCGTCCATTATCACAGCTATGTGCCGTGGTAAATTGGTAAAATCAATTTTTGATTTCAACTCCTGATTCATAATCACATCTGGTGAATTTATTGTACCGAAGCAGGCTTAGTTGATTCGGCAGAATGATTTTTCAAAAATTCCAACAAAATTAAGAAAACTAATGGTTTTGCCCGACATTGACTGACAATTTAAACCATAGTATTTTTGGAGCAACAAATATTACAGATGAATAACTTTAAAGATTTCCCATATCAAAGACCGGATAGTGATGATTATACAGCGAAATATCAAGAATTATTAACTGCATTTGAATCGGCGGACACTGGTGAAGAGCAGATTAACATCATTTTGAAAATTAATGAGCATCGCAAACAATATGGCTCGATGCGAACCATCAGTCATATAAGGCATACCATTGATACCAAGGATGCTTTTTATGAGGAAGAGCACCAGCACTTTGATTTTGTTGGACCGAGTCTAGCAAATCTAGATCATACTTTTTATCAGAACCTTCTAACTTCTTTGCATAAGAAGGAAATAGAAAAATATTTTGGCTCTCAATTAATGGCAATTGCTGCTTCTGCCATCAAAACTTTTGATACCTCAATTGTCCCGGAGATGCAAGAAGAAAATAAATTGGTATCCGAATATGTCAAAGTACAAGCATCTGCTGAAATATTATTCAAAGGTGAAAAACTGAATTTATCTACTATTCAGAAGTACGAGGTAAGTAAAGACCGAAAGGAGCGAAGAGATGCAGCCTTTGCTAAATGGAATTTTTTTGAACAGCAAGAGGAAAAGGTGGCCTCAATTTTTGACCAATTGGTAAAAGTAAGGCATAGGACTGCTCAGAAATTAGGGTTTAATAATTTTGTAGAATTGGGATATCAAAGAATGTTAAGATCGGATTATGACGCAGGTGATGTTCAACGATTCAGGGAGTTCATTAGGGTAAAAATAGTTCCTTTAGCAACGGAGATATATGAAAAACAAAGACAGCGATTAGGACTAGAATCCCTGCAATTTTATGATGAAGGATTTCAATTTGAAGATGGAAATCCTTCTCCACTTGGGGAAGAGGACTGGATTGTAGAGCAAGCTGAAAAAATGTATGCAGAACTTTCACCAGAGACTCATTCATTTTTTCAAATGATGAAGAATCAAGGGTTGATGGATTTGAAAAGCCGTCCAGGTAAGGCAACAGGAGGTTATTGTACTTTTATTGAGAATCAAAAGGTGCCTTTTATTTTTTCGAATTTTAACGGAACCAGCGGGGATATGGATGTCCTGACCCATGAGGCAGGGCATGCTTTTCAAGTGTACAAAAGTGGTGATGCTTTAATTAGTGAATATATTTGGCCAACCTATGAAGCCTGTGAAATTCACTCTATGAGTATGGAGCTTTTCACTATGCCTTGGATGCCCTTGTTTTTTGGAGAAAAGGCGGCGCAATATCAGTTTGGGCATATTGCTAATGCAATTAAATTTTTACCGTATGGAGCTGCGATAGACGAATTCCAGCATTTTGTTTATTTACACCCTGATTGTACCCAAAGTGATCGATATGCAGCTTGGCGCGAAATCGAACAAAAATATTTGCCACATCGCAAGTACGGTGAACAATCTTTCCTTGAAAAGGGAACTTTTTGGATTAGGCAAACGCATTTATTTTCCGTCCCATTCTATTATATTGACTATGCTTTAGCACAGATTTGTGCTTTTCAATTTTGGAGGATGAATGCTGAGGACCACGAGAAAGCTTGGAAAAATTATGTTGACATTTGTTCTATAGGAGGAAGTGAGTCTTTTTTGGGAATAGTAAAGAAAGCAGGTCTGGATTCTCCATTTGAACAAAGTGCTTTCGATAATGTCGTTGATTATTTACGAGAATGGCTGACAGCTAAAGAACAAGATTTGTTTACTAATCATTAAAAAATGCCTTGGAGTTTTGCTTTTTTAGGTATTGCATCATTTGGGATATCTTTCGTTCTCCTCCCTATTATCATTCGAGCAATGGGTCAACAAAAAGGTATTCCTCCTATGGGAGGTATGGCTATATTTGGAACGCTTGCCGTATTTTTTATGTCTCCAATATCGGGCAGTGAAAACACAGCGCTTATTTTTTCTGTAGTAGCCCTTTTATTTGTGGCAGCTTTATTGGATGATTTGCGTCCTATTTCCGCGAAATGGAGATTGCTATTTGAATTTTGTTTGTTTACCTACCTGATATTTGTTGGGGGGTATCGATGGGTTGTTATAGAATACGAGGATTGGGGGAGATTGGCTTTAATTGTCGAGGTTTTTGTTGCAGTTTTCCTTTATTTATTTTTGGTAAACGCATTTAATTTTATTGACGGAATTGATGGATTAGCTAGTGTTTTTGTGGTGGCTATTTCCAGCATTTGTGGATGGTGGTTATTTAATGCAGGAGATAATTTTTATGCTTCTATAGCAATGGTTCTATCGGGTTCGATTTTGGGTTTTCTGCCTTTCAATTGGGGTCGAGCAAAAATTTATCTAGGAGATTCTGGGATATTAATTTCCGCATTATTGATTTGTTTGTTGTTCTCCAGAATGGTCCAATTAAATGAGTTATTGGAAATTAATCACTCATTTAAGGTGAGTAATCCTTATTTGTTAATATTGGGACTGGTCTTTTTTCCAGTATTTGATGCCATTAGAGTTATTTGCAAAAGAATAATTAACAAAAAATCGCCTTTAAATGGCGATAAAAGCCACCTCCATTACGAGTTTTCATTAAGGCTGAAATCGTCGAAGATGGTCGTCTTATTATTAACTGGAATGAGCGCTGGCACTTTTGTTTATTTTTTGTTGGCTCATAAGATTTTGTCGAATCAGGCCCTAATCCTTTCAGCTATAATATTGTGGCTGTTCACGACCCAATGGTTGCTTTGGAGGATTCCCTTGCGGAAAAAGATGCAATCAGGGATAAACTGATGAAGAAAAATGGACCCACTTTATCCGTTTCCACCAGATCGTTAATGGTCAGAAAAGCAATAATTATCAAAAGAGAGGAAACGAGGGCCAAAATTAGATTTCTTTCTGGTTGTCCTTTTAATTGATTGATTAAATTTTGACTGTAAAAGAGTGTAACGAATAGCAGGGTTAAAAAAATAAGCAACCCTGGAATGCCCTGTTCGGCTAAAACCATTAGAAAATAACTGTGTATTCCAGATCCCTCTTTGTTATCACTCACATAAGTGCTAAAAGAGGTGACGGTATAACTTTTGTAAAAATTGACAAAATTACCAGGGCCGAATCCAGTAATGGCTTTTTCCCAGCCCATTTTAATTCCAGCAATCCATCTGTAAAAACGTTCCATGGTGGAGATGTCCTGTCCTTTGTAGGTAGCTTCCAAGAGGTTCTCGAAATTATAATGTGAAATGGTGGTTTCGTAGTTGGGGGCAAATTCTAAATATTTATTTTCGGAAATTAGAAAAGAAAAGGTGAGAAAAACTCCTAAACCTGCAATAATCACAAGGGGTTTCATGATGTTTTTGATAAGAATCAGATAGAGGAAAGGAATAAGCAGAGCTGTAACGTATGCCGCTCTGGTATATGAAAAATAGATGCCGATTAAAAAGAGAATGCCCAGCATAAAGAAAACTATTTTATGTAAGCCCTTAAGGCTTTGCCAGGTTAAGATAATGTAGGGAAGGCTGAGGGCCAGCATGGCGCCATAATTAACATGATTTCGTTGATAAGGGTGAAACACCTTATGAACTTCGCTGAATGAAAAATTAAATTGATAATGCCTAATTAAAGTAATGATTACCGTCAATGCTAAAGGCCAAATGACCCAGGGTATGGCTTTAAGAAAATCTTGTTTGGAATTAAGAAACACAGGCGTTAAAAAGTAAAAGACCATAACATACCAGCTTTTGGCCAAAAAGTATTTAAGGGAGACTACTGGGTTAGCTGAAAATAGCGTAGTCACTAAAATCCATCCGATGTGGGCACCTAAAATTAGGGTGATGGGGTGTAACCAAAAAGATTTACTCAGCAATTTGGGCTGGGTGACAAACAGAGGAATGGCAATTATACAAAGTCCTATCATTAAAGGCTCTGAGGGGAGATCTGTACCTAGGCCATTAGGAAAGTAAATTTCTGTTGAAATGGGAAGGCTTAATAATAGCAGATAGAAAAGCACCTTTGGATGAGTGATGGCAACCCCTACTATAAGGAGGGAAAAGGGAATTAGAAGAAAATACCAGATGGAAGTCCAAATGGATAAAAGTATGGCCAGCGCTACAATTCCCAAATAAAGGTGAAGTTTATCGGCGACCAAAATGATATTGTTTAGTCGATTCGATAAATAAAACTCCTAGAGTAGAGAGGAGAAAGGCCACCAGAATTGCCCCAATAACCAATAAACTCCTTTTGGGTCTTGATTTGACAAGGGGTATTTGTGCCGCTTCAATTAATATTAAAGCAGGGGTTTGGGCTTCAATAAAAGTGAATAAACGATTGCGGCTTTCTTTTTCATAATTTAAGCTAATGGCAATGTTATTAAAATTATCCTCCAAAGTTTTAACAGCAGATAGGCCCTCATTCATTTTAGAGAGGCGTTTGGTAAGGTTTTGAGTTTCAGCGGTGAGTCCTTTTATTTTGGCTTCAATGAAGGTTAAAGTATCTCGCGGAATATCAGATCTGTTAGCTAAATATTGAAAAGAAGCTTGATAATTGGATAAATCAGCATTAGCGTCAATTAATCGGGTAGTAAGGCTTTCTGTTTGAGCACTGCCATTAAAAATTTGATATTCACCCCTTAGCAAGAATAAACTATCGGTTAGTGTTTTGAGGAGGTTTTCCTTTTCTAAAATTTTACGATTGTAATTAGCCAATAAATTTTTTTGAGAAGCTTTTAGAATATCTTGGCTGATTTCATCAATTTTTTCTCGAGTGGAGTTAGCGATATGAGCTGCCCATTCTGGATCCTTGTCTTCAACCGTAATTTGAATGGCGTCTTTGTCCGTTTTGGTTATTTTGAGGTGGTCTCGTAGTTCTTCTTTTACTTTATATGGGGCTTTTTTGTGATTGGGGTCAATTTCATAGTGTTCCATAAGATTGAAATGCGCTATTAAATAGTCCTCTAACTCACCGGATTGTCCAACGGTTAGAATTCTATTAATGTCTCCTTGACCACCGTATATTTGAGCTTCTCTTTTGCCCATACCTAAGGCTAGATCGGGGATGGCTTGATCTGGACTAGCGGCTAAAAACGTGGTATTGGCTTGGTAATAGTTGGGTAAAAGCAAAGAGGATACAGCGACTGTAACCCCAATTGCAAAGGAAAATCCTACAATAAGATTCTTATGCTGGATTAAAATTTTAAGTGCGTAAACAAGGTTATCTTCCTTTTCCATTCACCAATTTTTGTATCAAAAGTACTAATTATTGAACCATTTGAAGGGTTGGATTAGACCAATTGTAAGGGATATTACTAAGGCAACCAATGAACTAGAAAGGATTCCAATAACCAGTGATATTTTTAGATATTGCAGCGAGAATCCTATGATAATTAGACACGCTAGGTATAAAAAAGGTTTGAACCAATATTTAAGTGTGAATTTTAATTGCAATAAATGGTTGGTCATAAAAATCAAGGCGAGGCATACGAATATTTGAGTCAGTAGCGTGGCTTTAGCGGCCCCTATAGATTTTTCCGAAGGAATCCAATACCAATTCAGACCTATATTAATTAGCGCAGCAAGGGCAAATAAACCATTCATTTTGTGAATATTACCCGTTGCGGTCAGGAGTGTTCCGAAGATATAGCCCACTGCCAAGCAAATAAAGGTAAGCATCAAATAGATTAAAATAATGGGCACACTTGGGGGCATGGAGGGGTAAAGCGCTTGGATAACGGGGGTACTATAAGTAATCAGCACCATTGAAAGCCAGCCAGCAAGAGCGACAATATGATTAAGGCTCAATCCCAGAAGTGGGGTTAAGGATTTTTTTTGTGCATGAATTTGGGCAAACATGGGCAATAGGAGGGAGGCAAAAAGGAATCCAATAGCGTTGACTGCGTCTAATAACCGGTATCCTGCAGCGTAATATCCCGCTTCAATTTTTCCGGAGGGCAACATCCTTTCAATCATAATGGCATCTACTCTGGTATAGGCGAGCATTAAAAAAACTACTAAGGCATATGGCAAACTATTTTTGAGAAGGGTAAAAGAAATACGCCATTGGGGCCATTGGAACGGCTTGGCATTTCGGAGGACAAAAAATAGAGCAATGAGGAGCGTGATTAAAAATGCGCTTCCTTGAAGGGCGACAAACCAATAAATATTAAGATGAGATTGAAGGCGGGGATTGATTAAAAAGAGACCAAGGAATAGAATCATTAGAAATTTATCTAATCCAGAAAGTATGCTGTCGATGGTGAAATAACCAATGGCTGATAAATTGGATCTAAAAAAAAGGGAGAGTGATGCTAAAAAATGGTTAAAAGCAACGAATAAGAGCAGAAGAAGAGCATCGAAATGGTATCCTAAAAAAAAACCTGTTAAAAGAGTAGCTAGGAAAAATAAAACTCCTGAAACCATCCTGACTTGTATGGCGCTGGCAAATATTTTTTGAAGGAGGTGTTTTTTGCCGGCAATAAAGGTGGTATTAAAATTCTGGATTCCTGGGTCATTGATGATGCTAAGAACAAATGATAAGTTAAAAAAAGTAAAATACAAACCATAGTCCCCCTCGGGAAGAGTGTTCTGAATTGTTCGATCTATCCCGAATAAGTACAGCGGTTTAATCAGCCCATTAATTCCCAGTAAAAGGGCAATATTAAGAGAAAATTGCCGATTCATGGGTTGCCGATTATTCGTATCTCAGTGCTTCAATTGGGTCTAGAGAGGCTGCTTTCATAGCTGGATAAATTCCAGATACCAATCCTACCACGAAACAAGTAGCAAAGGCAATGGACATCCATAACCAAGGAATAAGAAAATCTCCTCCAAGTAGCAGAGTTACGATGTTTCCGATTAGGATGCCCAAGATGATTCCTAACGCACCTCCCATCAAACTTATGACAATGGCTTCTGTCAAAAATTGAGATAGAATTATTTTACTGGTTGCTCCAATAGCTTTACTGATTCCTATTTCTCGGGTTCTTTCGGTTACAGAGACCAACATTATATTCATTAAACCTATTGCTGCCCCTATGAGCGTAATCAATCCAATTCCTACAGCTGCTAAGCGGAAGTATAGGGTATTCTCTTTAATGATATTAACGATTTGATCTGGTTTTTTCATTTCAAAATCATTGTCCTGAGCAGCTTTTAGGTTTCTAATATTACGGAATAATCCAGTTGCTGCGGAAATGGCACTTTCCATAACGGTGGGATCTTTTACAGCAACAAAAATATTGTAGTTGGTTCTAGAGGATCCAAAATATCGTTTGCCAGTAAACAATGGGATTATCAGACTTCGATCTTCATTTCTACCCATGCTAGAGCCTTTTTCGTTAAGGACACCGATTACTTTTAGGCGAATATTTCCTACAGAAATAGTTTTATCTATGGCGTTCAAAGAATTACCATCGAATAATTCGGTCACCAGTTCGCTTCCGATGACGGTAACATAAGCTCCTTGAAGGGCTTCTTTAGATGAAATATTTCTCCCAATTTTGATAGTGAAAGCTTTCCCTTCCAGGTAGTTTTCATCAACAGCCATCATTCTTACGTTGGGATTGGTTTTTTTATCTTCAAATTTGACCACAGAACTGCCTGTACAGTTCATCCAAACTGATGTACGGGCCGGATAATTGAATTTTTCTTTGAACTCAGTGGCTTGCTTATAAGAAATAATATCACCTGGCTTTTCTTCTACCCCTCCTTGGCGGTTTTTCAAGGTAGTACCTTTTCTTTCGATGTCAAAAGTATTAGCCCCTAAAGAAGAAAAACTGCTGTTTAAAGAGTAAATAGCACTATCAATAGCGGTGAGAATGCCTACCAGAGCCATAATTCCAAAAGCAATTATGGTTAAGGTAAGGACTGCCCTCAACATATTTGACCGAATGGATCTTAAGGCAATGCGTATGTTTTCGATAGTTGTCATAATGGTATATAGCCTTTAGACCAACAATATAGGTGAAAATGGGATAGGGTAAGTGTAAGTTCGATTAAACCATTTATAAATTAGACTTGTGAACATAAATAGAAGAAAGATTTCTTCCATATTGGTCGTAATCTAATCCATATCCAATAACAAAAGCAGGTGGAATGACAAAAGCTGCCAACACCTCAACAGGAGGCAATGAAACTTGGTGGTTTATTTTATGAAGTGCCGTCACGACTTGGATGGATGCACAATTTTCATCTAAGAGTTTTTTAGTTAGGAAATTTAGAGTTCGGCTAGTTTCAATAATGTCTTCAACGATGATTACATGTCTATTTTTTAGGGAGGAAGTTAAGGGGATTGCAGTAGATATATTTCCGGTGGATTGCGCTCCTCTGTAAGAAGAGACTTGTAAAAAAGATACTTCCAAATCCATATTGCAGGCACGGATTAAATCTGCTGCAAAAACAAAAGCACCCTTTAAAACCACTAAAAAAATGGGATTTTTACCGGCAAACTTCTCAGATAATAATTTGCCTAAATAATCCACTCGTAGGTTGATAAAACTTTTATCAATTAAAATTTGAGGATGTTGAGTCATTCTCCGAGTCCGTATTGATCAATTAAAAATACAAGGCTGGTCATAGCTGCAGTGCCTAAATTTAGTTCCCTTTTGTTAACTGCTTCAAAGGTGTCTATGGGGGTGTGATGATAATCGAAGTATCTTTGACTATCTGGTACTAATCCGAAAAGCAATCCCCCTTGAGATTTTAATCCAGAAATATCAGCACCTGAACCACCTTTTTGAAAATATAAACCATAGGGTTCGAGGAGCGGTAACCATTCCACCACCTGAGCAAACCTTTGGTTAAATATTTTTGGATCTCCATCGCAAGAGAACCCCCTAGGAGTAAACCCTCCTCTATCAGATTCTATGGCAGCCAGATGAAATTCTTTTTGTTCATCGGAAGCTTGCCAATAGGCTTTGCCTCCTGCCAAACCATTCTCTTCATTCATAAACATAACTGCTCGAAGGGTTCTTTGTGGGCGATAACCCATTTGTAGTAGAGTATGGAGTACGGCAATGGATTGTATGCATCCTGTACCATCATCGTGAGCGCCCTCTCCAACGTCCCAAGAATCTAAATGACCACCCACTAATATAATTTCGTCAGGATGGGTACTTCCTTTAATTTCACCAATTACATTAAAAGAAGGCTTAGGGGGGTGGATTTTTCCGAAGGATTCCATAAAGACCCTGATAGATTCCTTTTTAAGAAGGTTACTTAGGAGGTTAGCATCATTTGTGGAGATGGCAATACCGGGAATTTTATTTTCAACCCCTTCCTCATAAATCATGGAACCAGTATGGGGAATATCATCATCACGAGTGGTCATAGACCGCACTAATACCCCAACTGCACCGAGCTCACCTGCTCTGGAAGCTCCTAAGGCTCTTTGGTCAACAGCTCCACCGTAAGCTGCAAATGTATTGAGTTGGGTGGGGTCTAGTGGCCTATTAAAAAATACAATTTTGCCTTCAATATTTTCTCTCCCAAGGTAATTCAGGGTGTCGAGTGAAAATACTTCTATCACTTCGGCGGTAATTCCACCATCAGGGGTAGCTACTGAATTTCCTAAAGAAAGGGCATTTAAAGAAATGCTTCCCCTAGTGGAAGAATTAACTATAGTTACGGTCTCCTTCCCCTCTCTGGTCCAATGAGGCACCATGCACGGTTGAAGATAGACCGTATCAAATCCGAGTTCTTCCATGAGCTGACGAGTATATACTACGGCAGCTGCTGCTTGAGGAGAACCTGCAAGTCTAGCACCTATATTTTTGGTTAAATATTTTAACCAGTCCATCGCTGGGCTATTGGTCAATACTTCATCGTATATCTTTCGAACGTAAAATGCATCTTGATCTAATGCAGAGTTATTGGCCTGAGTAAAGGAAGAATGAATGAAGGAAGCAGATAAGAAGAAAATTAGGAAAAGGCGCATGGAGAAAAAATTAAAAATTGGTTAAAAATTTTTTCAATACTTTATTTGGCTTGAAAAAATTATATAAAATATAATTTCAAAAAAATGAAATAAACAATTTTGAAGTTTTATTTGGGCTTAATGTCTTCATTTTGGGCACTTACTAATAATTTGGTCAGTATTGACTTTAACAAAATACTATTTAAATTAGCAATAGATTAATCAACTATAAGAATAATTTGGTTTTATTTGGTTAGGGCGGAGGTAGTGTTTTTTGCACTACCTCTTTTGTTTAGGAATCTAATTTTTGTACTAATTTCTTTTTCCCCTGATAAGATATTTTTTTGAGTACTTATGATCTCTATTTCTTGATTGAGGTAATATTTTAAAATGGTTTGGTTGTAACTCAGGGGGCTTTCAGATATTTTTATGATTTGAATATGGGTCGGTTGATTCGTAGAATCTTTTTGAATTGTGATTTCTTTTATTTCTAGTTGTTCATCTAAAGCCTTATAGGATAATTTGAGTGGACTTGAGGTGATGGAGTATTTATCTTCCCAAGCTTTTTTGTTGATATCAGATTCTATAAACGGGGATAATTCCAATAGGTAATTAAGGGTATCTGGATGAGTGGTTTCTGTGATTTGGTTGACTAAAAAAGATTTTTCTACTGCGGGTTGAAGTTGATTCAATCTTTCTACTTCGGATTGAAAAAAACCGGAGACATCGAAAAATTTATCAGATGTAGTTGCTTTTTTAGAGCTGGGTTGTGTACAACTTGCAACGGTTGATAATAAAATTAAAAGAAGGCTTGGGCTCAGCAGTTTTTTCATGGTAGGGATATAATTAGGTTTTCTCCGTCCATTTCTTCCGGAATTGGAATGCCCATCCTATTTAGAATGGTTGGGGCAATATCTGCCAATTTTCCAGATTTGGCTTGAACGGAGGTCTGTGAGCCACTAATAAATACAAAAGGCACTGGATTGGTGGTGTGTGCTGTATTAGGAGTGCCGTCTGCATTAATCATATAATCGGAATTACCATGATCGGCTATGATTATAAGTTCATAGTGGTTTTTTAAAGCGTGAGGAACTATTTGTTCCATACATTGGTCGACTGTCTCAGCGGCTTTCATGGCAGCACTGAAATCCCCAGTATGACCTACCATGTCTGCATTAGCGAAGTTAAGACAAATAAAGTCAGGGCTATTTTGATTAATATCTGCTGTAATTTTTTCAGTAATTTCCAAAGCACTCATTTCTGGTTGTAGATCGTAGGTGGCGACTTTTGGCGAGGGTACTAAAATTCTTCGTTCCCCATCAAAAGCCTTTTCTCTACCTCCTGAAAAAAAGAAGGTAACGTGGGGATATTTTTCTGTTTCGGCAATTCTAACCTGTGTTTTTCTAGCTTTGGAAATGACCTCTCCCAGGGTATTCACAATATTATCTTTAGTAAATAGCACCTCTACATTTTGGAAGCCGTCATCATATTTGGTCATGGTGAGGTATTGAAGTTTTAGAGGATGCATATCCCATTCGGGAAAAGCTTTTTGAGTTAAAACTTCTGAGATTTCTCTTGGTCTGTCCGTTCTAAAATTAAAGCATATCAAAAGGTCATCTTCGGCAAGGGTGGTAGTTTCACCATTCTTATTGAGAATTGAAATTGCAGGCATGAATTCATCTGTTATTCCATTCTCATAGTTTTCCTGGATGGTTTTCAATGGGTCGTGGGTTGAAATACCTTCTCCTTTAACCATAAGATTATAGGCTTTCTGAATTCTTTCCCATCTATTGTCTCGGTCCATAGCGTAGTATCGACCGATTAAGGAAGACAGTTGAGCAGGGCTATTTTCTATATGTTGGAGTAAAGTTTTTACAAAATCCAAACCGCTTTTTGGATCGGTATCTCTTCCATCTAAGAATCCGTGGATGAAAACATTATCCACTTGATTTTCTTCTGCTATGTCACATAAAGACATCAGGTGATTGATATGAGAATGGACTCCACCATCAGAGAGTAGCCCCATAAAATGGACATTTCTTTTTTCACGAGCAGCTTTTTTAAGCGCATTAACCAATACTTTATTGGTATGCAGTGTTTTCTCTCTTATGGCTTTATTTATTCTGGCTAGTTCTTGGTAAACGATTCTTCCGGCTCCGATATTGAGGTGCCCTACTTCTGAATTCCCCATTTGACCTTCTGGCAAACCAACTTCTTCTCCAAAAGTGGTGAGGGTTCCAGATGGATAATTTCTAAGGAGGTCATCAACAAAAGGGGTATCGGCTTGAGCTATAGCGTCAGACTGTCGATCTGTACCCAAACCCCATCCATCAAGTATGATTAAAAAAACTTTTCCAGTTGACATGTGCAGATTAATTTTGTTTCAAAACTATAAACTTTTAAGTTATAGCTTCAGTATTAAAATAAAAAAAGCCCAAACATTGTTGGATGCATCGCTAAAAGACTTTTTAGAGGAAAAAGTGCTACAATACAATACTGTAATTTTTATCGAAGATGACCCCGTCAGTATTCCTCATTTGTTTTCGAAAAAGGAAGATATTGAAATAGCCGGATTTCTTTCTGCCACTATTGCATGGGGAAACAGAAAGAGTATCGTAAAAAATGCAAGAAAAATGCTGAGTTTACTCGATGATGAGCCTTATGACTATGTAATCAATCATACGCCGAATGATTTATTGAGTTTGAAAGGCTTCATTCACAGAACTTTTAATGGGGTGGACTTTACATTTTTCATTGAATCACTCAGAAATATTTATACGCATCATGGAGGTCTTGAGCAAGTATTTGAGGTGGGATTAGGTCAAGAATATCTTCAATCTGCTATTAGCAAATTTAAAGAGGTGTTTTTCGAAATTGACCACCCTCAAAGGACATTGAAGCATGTGTCTGACCCGTTGAAGGGTTCTTCTGCTAAGCGAATCAATATGTTTTTGAGGTGGATGGTAAGGAGGGACAAATGTGGAGTAGATTTTGGAATATGGAAAAAGCTTTCTCCAGCTCAATTGTCTTGTCCATTGGACGTACATACAGGCAATATTGCTCGAAAATTAGGGCTTTTAAACCGAAAGCAGAATGATCATAAGGCAGTAATAGAATTAGATCGACAATTGAGGTTATTAGACCCTAATGATCCGGTTAAATATGATTTTGCACTTTTTGGATTGGGGGTATTCGAAAAGTTTTAGGGAAAGGAATGACCAGTTATTTTCACTTCGACTTTTCTGAATGCAGATCTGGGTCCTGCCCCTCTTAATTCCCCTCTACCTTTGATAAAGACATTATTGGTTTTTATTTGATAGTCCAAAAGGATTCGGGCTACATTTTTAGCCCTCATTTCAGACAACTGCAGATTGTAATCGGTGGTTCCAAAATCATCTGCATATCCAAAGACATCTACTTGCTCAATGGTAATATCCTCGGGAAAAGAATTTAAGAAATCAATTAATCTCTTTTTTTCCAAGGCTTCTACCAAAGCATCATCGAAACCAAATAGAATGGTATGGTTAAAAGATTGTATGATTTTGATTTTCTCTTTTGGGGTATCTTCCAGAACAGGTTGGTCGTTTTTTCGGATTTGATCTAAAGGAATAATTCTGATTTCTACGGGAAAGAAATTTCTATTGTCCCAATATGGAATTTCAAAAGATGCGGTATAGGTTTTAAATCCGGGGGCAGAGAAATCTACTATAATTTCACTGTCAGCGGGAATACAAAGGAAAAAGGTTCCGTCCGCTTCTGTGTGAATAGTTCCATATCCAGTAATGTCTAAGGTTCCTTGCATGGGTAGTTCTGTAATGGCATTGACCAGGACACCTTGAACTAAAGTGGTAGGCGGGCTATACAATGCACTATCCAAAGAAAACTTATAGATATCCATACCGCCATTTCCTGCTGGTTTATCTGATGCAAAGTATCCAGTCTGGCCATCATAGGTTAGGAAAAAACCCAGTTCTCGGTAAGGGGTATTGACTTTATTTCCCAGGTTTACAGCGGGCCCCCATCGATTGCCGTTTATTTTTTTGGAGAAAAAAATATCTTGTTCTCCATACCCTACATGTCCTGTAGATGAAAAATATAAAGTATTGCCGTCATTTGTAATAAATGGGGCTTCTTCATCCCCTTTAGTATTTATATTTGGACCCAAGTTTATTGGTTGACTCCAATTTCCAGTCCCGTCTAATTGACTTTTCCAGATATCTGTCCCTCCAAAACCGCCGGGTTGATTAGAAGCAAAAAATATAGTTCTTCCATCACAACTTATCGTCGCTTGAGATTCCCAGTTATCGCTATTTAAAAAGCCTTTTAAAGGTTTTAATTCACTGGGCCTTCCCTCCAAGAAAGTACCTTCCCAAAGATCACAACCCTTAAGGGAATCCACTCTATTGCAGGCGGTAAAGAATAATTTTTTATTGTTACGAACCCAGGTAGCCATCCCTTCATTTTCAGAAGTATTAAACGAGCCATTAACGGGGTCACCTTTTTTGAAGCTACCATTTTCAAGATCCGCGACAAATAAATTCTCGTCACCTTTTATTTTTTTTCTGGATGTATAGTAAAGGGTATGATCTTGAATGAGGTATGGAAAATATTCATCCCCAGGAGAATTAATGCTCGGCCCTAAGTTGATGGCATTTCGCATACTTTCGAAATTTTCTAAAGCTTTTCCCTGATAGCAAGCGGCTAAATAATTGCTTAATTGTTCGGCATATCTTTCTTCATTCTTTTTTTCTAAGCCTTCTTGGGTATCAAATAGCCCCTTATCCCTTGTAAGGAGGTTTTCAAACAATAAAAAATAGTGAAGGGCCTGATCTATATTTCCTTGTTTGTAGTACGCCAAACCAGTTTCAAAATACATTGGTCTGGAAAGGAAGCTATCCAAGGAGATGGCTTTTTCATAGGCCGAAGAAGCACTTTTAAAATCTTTCAGAAGTTCGTGGCAAATTCCCTGTGCTCTATAAGCAGCTGCCATTTCAGGCATTTCCTTTGATACTTTTTTGAATGCCTTTAATGCCTTCTTATACTGGTGTTTGAGTAATAAGGTTTCGCCTTTTGCATAATAAGTGACCCCTTTTTGTGCATATCCAAAAGTAGAAAACAGCATGATAAGAACTCCAGTGAAGAGTCGCATATTTATTTTTCGTAAAAGTACAAAGGCTTTTAAGATATCCCGTCAAGGCAGATATGGAAAAATAAGTTGTATTTTTATAAAAAGTAATCTTATGAAATACCTGATATACTTGATCCTTTTGGTGGTGTTTTTTGGCTGTTCATTTCAAGAACCAATCGTTGGAGATGTGGTGTTGCGCAATGGATATATTTTGGATGGAACAGGTCAAGAGGGGTTTGATGGACAAGTAGTCATTAAGGGAGACAAAATTGTATATGTTGGAAAACAGTGCCCAGTAGAGGCTGATCAAATTATAGACGTGGGAGGCAAGGCTATTAGCCCTGGTTTTATCAATATGCTCAGTTGGGCCTACAATTCCTTAATGGATGATGGAAGGTCTTTAAGTGACCTCAAACAAGGGGTAACTTTGGAAGTTTTTGGAGAGGGTACATCGGCTGGTCCTAAGGGAAAACCTGGAGAGGAGGGGTATGTATCTTTTGGCGAAGCCATGAAAAAGCTAGAGGAAAATGGAGTTTCCACAAACTTCGCTTCTTACTTAGGGGCGGCTACCGTTAGGATACAAACGGTGGGGTATGAGAATAGGAAAGCCACGAAAGACGAGTTGGAGCGCATGCGAGAAATTGTTAAAACTGCTATGACTGAAGGGGCAATGGGTATAGGTTCTTCACTGATATATGCCCCAGGTGATTATGCGGATACCGAGGAATTAATTGAACTTTGTCGCGTGGCTCAACAGTATCAGGGCAAGTATATTTCTCACATGCGAAATGAGGATAAATATCTAATGGAAGCTCTAGACGAGTTCCTAACTATTGCTAGAGAGGCCTCGATTCCCGCAGAAATCTACCACTTAAAAGCGTCCCGGGAACCTAATTGGCATTTGTTGGATAGTGTTATACAAAAAATGGAAGCAGCAAGATCGGAAGGGTTAAGGGTCACGGCAGATATCTATACCTATAATGCGAGTTCTACGGGCTTGACTGGAGTAATCCCTACTTGGGTTCAAGAGGGAGGACATAGGGCTTGGATTAATCGAATGAAGGTGCCTGCTGTTAGGGAGCGATTATTGGCGGATATAAGATTGGAATTAGAAGAACAAGATCCAGCAGGAATTTTGATGGTGGGATTTAATAGAGATTCAATGGAACAGTTATATCGAGGCATGACTATAGCTGAAGCGGCTTTGCAAAGAGGACAATCTCCTGAAGAGACTATTATTGATTTGATTATAGAGGACGACAGTAGAATTCAGTGCATCTATTTTAGTATGTCCGAAGAAAACATAGCCAAGAAAGTTCAAATACCTTGGGTGTCTTTCTGTTCAGATGCCGGATCGTATTCAGATATAAGTAAGGATTTCAGAACTCATCCCAGAGCTTTCGGTAGTTTCATACGGGTTTTGGGTAAGTATACCCGAGACGAAAAGTTGCTTACCTTACCGGAAGCAGTGCATAAATTAAGTGGACTTCCCGCTCAAAATTTAGGATTAAAGGATCGAGGATTACTAAAGGAGGGGTACTACGCTGATATAGTGGTTTTTGACCCTGAAGAGGTGGCCGATCAAGCTACCTTTGAGGAACCTTTACAATTTGCCACTGGTGTGTACGATGTTTTTGTCAATGGAGTGCAAGTATTGGATAACGGCGCCCACACAGGGGTTTTTCCTGGAAGGTACGTTAAAAATTATGAGGAAGAGCTCAACCAATAATGAAATGCTCCGGCCCACTCATGGATTAGAATATTCCAATAATCAATTCTGTCCCAGTTCCACGCCCAGGAGCGGTGAGAACCTTTAGGATCTTTTTTAATGCGGTAATCTGTTGGGGCAGGTATCACTTTAAAGCCTTCTTTTTCAAACCATTTTTTTGCCCTTGGCATGTGAAATGCACTGGTTGATAAAATTATAGTTTGGGCACCAATTCTTTGAAACAGGAAGTGCGCTTCTTCTTTGGTATTGGTTGGTTGAGGAATTTGTAAGGTATCCGATGGGGGGACACCAAATAGCAAGGCAGTTTTAGCTACCATTTCTGCTTGTGAAATTGAGCTTTCCAAGGCGCTAGCCATTCCTGCTATCGTGGAATGAGGCAATTGAGATTGCCATTTGAGCCCTTCTAAGAATCTCTTGGCAAGAACTGCATCTAACCAACTATTCGGAGGAATATCTGGATCGTATGTGGCACCCGAACCTAGTATAACAATACGATAACCATAAGAGGTGTCCAATGCGGTTAATTCTAAAGGGGGATATTCGTTTTCCAATTTTTCAAGCCAATTGTCTACCAATGGAGTCTTGCATAGAAGGATCAAATAACTCAAGGATAAAATTCCCACCCATTGGGCCCAAGTCAATTTTTTGAAAAGAGTTAACCCAAGAACCAAAATGGAGAGTATAAATAGCTGCCATTCGGTTTGCAGGATAACGTAAATTATTTTCATTTGGCTTTGGGGGATTGATACATTGGAAAATCAAGTATTTTAAGCCTTTGTAAAAGATGCGTGAAGGAAACCCGAAGAACGCCTAAACCATAAGTTACACTTCTTGAAAAATTTATGGAAGAGGCCTCTTCAAAATAAGAAGTGGGACAGCTGACCTCTCCAATCCTAAAATCATTATAGATAATCTGGGATAGCATTTCATTATCAAAAACAAAATCATCTGAATTTTGATTGAAATTGATTTGGTAAAGTACTTTTTTCGAAAATGCTCGATAACCTGTGTGGTATTCAGATAATTTATGATTGACTAGGATATTTTGAATCAATGTCAAAATTCTATTGGCAATATATTTGTACAGGGGCATTCCGCCTCTCAAGGCTCCTTTTCCCAAAATACGCGATCCTAAAACGACATCGTATAAGTCTTCACCAATGAGATTGACTATAGCGGGAATGAGTTTTGGAGTGTATTGATAGTCAGGGTGAAGCATGATAATAATGTCTGCTCCAGTGGCAAGTGCTTGGTTATACAGAGACTTTTGATTTCCACCATATCCTTTATTAGTGGTATGAGCAATGATATGATCAATTCCCAGCTTTTTAGCGAGTGCCACCGTTTCGTCTTTGCTGGCATCGTCGCAAAGTATGACCTCATCCACCAATTCTAAAGGAATCTCAGCATAAGTCTGGGAAAGAGTTTGCGCAGCATTATAGGCAGGCAAAACGGCTACCACTTTTTTGTTTTTATACATGAATGGATGGCTATTTTTCCTTTTCTTCTTCTGATACTTCTTTCGATTCTTCCTCAGGAGTCCACCCCATTTCTTTTAATAGGGTAAACCATTTAATTACCTTTCGGATGTCACTGGTTTTTACTTGGTTTTTATCATAAGTAGGTAGGATGTCAGTAAAATACTCATGCAATTCATCCGCTTTGGCAGTCACTTCTAAAGGAGGATTGTCTTCCAATTGCTCAAACATATTTCTGAAAACTTTTGCTAAAGGAGTGGAATCTCCATCATCTGTGTAGATAGCAGTAGTTTCTAAGGGGGTAAATTGGTGTTTTCTAGCGGAAACAAACTTGTGCTTTCCTGTATTTAAGTCCTCGATAATGAGACCATTGCTTCTATTGGCCGCCATTTTAAATAAGCCAGGCATACCACTGACAGCAACCAAATTTTCCAATTTCATAATTAATTATTTAATTAAGGGATGGTTAAGAGTACAAAAGTAATAATATTAGTATTGGATTAATTTAATGATGGCTTCTTTGAGCCTTTCTTGGGGTAAAAACTGATTTTCTAAGGGTTTTGCAAATGGAATAGGCGTATCTAGTCCCCCCACTCTAATGATAGGAGCGTCCAAGTGTTCAAAACAGTATTCTGAAAGGAAGGCTGAAATTTCACCGCCTATTCCACCGAATAAAGTGTCTTCATGTAGAACTAGGATTTTACCTGTTTTCTCAACCACGTTTTTGATCGCTTCCAAGTCTAAAGGCAAAAGCGTACGAAGGTCTAAAATAGTGGCGTGGATATTTAATTCTTTAACACATGTCAATGCCCAGTGAACCCCCATACCATAAGTAATAATTCCAATATCATTTCCTTGAGTAACTTCCAATGCTTTACCAATTTCAGTGGTATAATATTCCTCAGGGACTAAGTCAGAAAGACTCCTGTATAATGCCTTATGCTCAAAAAACATAATAGGATTGGGGTCTTCAAAAGAGGCTAATAATAAACCTTTAGCATCTTTGGGATTAGATGGATATACAATTTTTAGACCCGGAGTATGGGTAAACCAAGCTTCATTACTTTGAGAGTGAAAAGGCCCAGCACCTACACCGCCTCCTGTGGGCATCCTTATGACAACATCAGCGTTTTGACCCCATCTATAATGAGATTTAGCCAGATTATTCACAATTTGATTGAATCCCACAGAAACAAAATCGGCAAATTGCATTTCTACCATTGCCTTCATGTTTCGGATAGAAAGTCCCATGGCAATTCCAACAATAGCGCTTTCACAGAGCGGGGTATTGCGTACTCTAATTTTTCCGAATTGATGAACAAGCCCTTCAGTTGCTTTGAATACTCCTCCATATTCTGCAATATCCTGACCCATAAGAATCAAATCTGGATGTTTATCCATTGCTAAAGAAAGACCTTCAGCGATAGCGTCTATCATCCTCTTACTAGAGGATTTCCCAACTGAGGGGAGTGTATTAGAACTTTTGACAACAGGAGCGTAAACATCATTAAGTTCTTCAGAAATAGAAGGGTTGGGATCTTCCGAAAAGAACCCCAGTTCTACTTGTGACTGGATCGATTGTTTAAGTTCATTTTCAATCGTAATTAAGTGTTCGGCCGATGCAATATTTTCATTTATTAGAAATGACCTAAAATTTTCAACAGGATCCTTTTGAGCCCAATCTTTAAGCATTTGAGGGGGAACGTATTTGGTGCCAGATGCTTCCTCATGTCCTCTCATTCTAAATGTTTGACACTCTACCAACCACGGTTTGGGGTTATGTCTTATTTCATTAGCGATATTTTGGATGGTTTGATAGACTTCCAGGATATTGTTACCATCAATTCTAATGGCATCCATTCCATAACCAGATGCTCGTTGAGTTAATTGTTCACAATGGTATTGTTCGTTAGTTGGAGTTGATAAACCATACCCATTGTTTTCGATAATAAAAATCACAGGCAATTGCCAAACAGATGCTACATTCAGTGCTTCATGAAATTCTCCCTGACTAGTTCCTCCCTCGCCGGTAAAGGCAACACTAATGAGGGGTTCGTTTTTTATTTTATTGGCTAGTGCTACTCCAGCGGCTAAGGAGAGTTGAGGTCCCAGATGGGAAATCATTCCAACAATTCCATAATCTTTAGCACCGAAGTGAAAAGAACGGTCTCTACCTTTGGTAAAACCATCCATTTTGCCTTGCCATTGAGCGACTAAGCGATTAAGTGGAACAGACCTGCTGGTAAAAACTCCCAGATTTCGGTGCATGGTAAATATTAAATCCTCCTTTTGAAGGGCTTCGGTAACGCCAACGGAAATGGCCTCCTGTCCTATTCCAGAAAACCATTTACTAATTTTTCCCTGTCTGAGAAGAATGAGCATTTTTTCCTCAATTAATCTAGGGTACAGAATCGACCGAAAAAGATTTATTAAGGTTTTGGCCTGTAATGAGCCTTGATTATAGTGGATGTTATTTTTCGTTTTCATCAGACTTTTGGTTGTTTTTAAATAACAGTTTGCTCCAAAAGTTTTTTCTTTCGGTTCTTTTTTCTTTTCCTTTTTGAATTTCTTGCAGGCGGTTGATATATTCTTCTTTGGATTCCTGTGGTTGAGCGAGTGATAAGTTTTCTAAATCACTTTCTTTTAGATTCATAGACTCTAGAACAGACCGATAGAAATCTGGATTTTGGGCAAAGGCCTCTTGAATATGGTCCGCAATGTTTATTTCTTCCAGCACAGGGGGACAGTTCAGAAGGGCTTGTGAGGTTTGCGATGGTTTTTCAAAATTCCCGGATATGCTTTTCCCGTTTAAATAGGTAGACAAAAAGTTCCCAAAAACAGGTAAAGCAGAATTAGCTCCTTGTCCCGTTCCAAGAGATTTAAAGTGAATCTCGGGAGAGGATGCACCTACCCAAACTCCTGCAATTAAATCAGGGGTTAGCCCGATGAACCACCCATCTGATTGATTTTGTGTTGTTCCTGTTTTACCGCCTAATGGACCTTTAATCTGATAAGTCCACCGAAGTCTTTTTCCGGTTCCTTCTTCTATTGCAGAGGATAAAAAGGTATTGATGATTCTCGCGTGTTCCGGTTCAATAATTTGTCGGAAAGTTGGCTGGGGAGCTTGGTAAATTATATTGCCTCGGTAATCTTCAATTCTTTTAATTAGGTTGGGATTCGGTTGTTGACCATCATTGACGAAAACGGTATAGGCACTAACCATTTCCAAAAGACTAGCATCTACAGCACCCAAGGCAATGGATGGATATTCAGGAGTGTCTTCTATGCCTAAATTTATAGCCAATTGGCTAACCTTTTTCGCCCCAATTCTTTCAATGATTCTTGCTGCTACTACATTAACAGATTGTGCTAAAGCCCCTTGCATAGAATAGAGCCCTCCATAAGTGAGGTCTGCATTTTTGGGCTGCCAGTTGTTGTATTTTGGAAAGTTGATGGGTTGGTTGGCAATATAATCACATGGCAGTAACCCACTTTCTAGAGCCTGAGCAAACAAAATGGGTTTGAAGGTGGAGCCAACTTGGCGCTTAGACTTCACGTGGTCATATTGAAAAAATCTGTGGTCGATTCCCCCAACCCACGCTAGGATGTCCCCACTTTTTGGATTTATAGCCAAAAATCCTACATTCAGAAGAGATAGATAATATCTAATAGAATCCAAAGGGCTCATTTTCAGAGATTTACTTCCTTGAGACCAATCAAAGACCTCCATGGAAACGGGTGTCTTGAAGATGGTGGCAATTTCTCTCTCGGATAAACCTTGTCTTTTTAGTAGTTGATATTTTTTGGAGGAAATTATTTCCTTTTTAATGACTTCTTGCTTCGTCCAGGGTCCGTTTTGTGGTCCCCATTCCCTGACAAAATTTGATTGTAACTGACTTATCTCTTGCTGCACTGCTTTTTCGGCAGCTCGTTGCATAGAGTTAGAGATAGTTGTATAAATTTTTAACCCGTCCGTGTAGAGATTGTAAGAAGTTCCTGTATTTTTTTTGACTTGATGAAGTAAGGAGTGGCACTCTTGTTCTAAGTGAGTCTTGAGGTATCCTGCAAAAGTTTTGGACATTTTTTCCTTCTGGTAATTCAAAGTCAAAGGTTTTTCCTTGAGCACCTTACTTTCATTTTCACTGATATATCCATTTTTATATAGCTGGTTTATAACCGTGTTTCGCCTTTCCAATGCCAAATTGGGATTGCGTACAGGATTGTATCGAGTATTAGCTTTTAACATCCCAATTAGGACAGCAACTTCTTCAAATTTAAGTTCTTGTGGAGGTTTATTAAAAAACCTGGCCGAGGCAGTTTTAATCCCGTAAATGTTGTCACTAAAAGGAACGGTATTGAGATACAAACGAAGCAAATCTTCTTTTGAGTAAATTTTTTCTAACCGCAATGCGATTAGCATTTCGCGGATTTTATTAATAGGCAGAGAAAGAAGAGCGTAACTTTTTCTAGGATAAAGGTTTTTAGCCAATTGTTGACTTAAGGTACTTCCTCCTCCTGAACTGCTATTGGACAAAAGAATAGTTTTAAAAAATACTCTCGCCCAAGCTCTCAAATCTATACCACGATGGTTGAAGAATCTGGCATCTTCTGTCGCAATCAAAGTTTGGGCGATCCTTTCAGAAATCTCCTCATCGCGCGCGTTAATTCTATTTTCCACGTAGAATCTTCCAATTACAATATTGGATTTATCTAGGATTTCTGTGGCAATATTATTTTGAATATTAGCCAATTCTTCATCTGAAGGAATAGGGCCAAAAAGACCTACTTTTACAAGAAAAGTAAGGAGGACTAAAAGCGAACCAAAGAAAGCAAGCACGAGAGTGATCCAGCCACCCCATTTTTTATATCCCATATTTATCTGCCCAGGTGTACTAATAAAACCGATATATCTGCTGGAGAAACTCCGCTGATCCTACTAGCTTGCCCGATGGTCTCAGGCTGAATTTGAGTTAATTTTTCTCTAGCTTCAGCTGAAAGGGATTGTAATTGGTGATAATCCGGAATACGGAGCTTAACCTTTTCCAGTTTGGCCATTTTATCGACCATTTCGTTTTCCTTTTTTATATAACCGTCGTACTTCATATTGATTTCGGCCAATTCGGAATATTCTTTAGGGTAGGAACTCAAAAAATTAGCAACTTCAGGTAGTGTATTCAAAAGCGATTCCATGTATACATGTGGTCTGACTAAGATGCTATGGAGCTTTACTTTTTGCCTAATAGGCGCGGAATTGATTTGTTCCAAATATCCATTTATCAAGTTGGGTTCCACACTGTATTGATGAAAAAATTTCTCAATTTCTGCCGCAGCATTTATTTTTTCTTTCACTTGATCCATTCTAAGGTCAGCTCCTCGAATCCCTATTTTTTGTGCAAGGGGCGTTAATCTAATATCAGCGTTATCCTGTCGTAAAAGAATTCTGTATTCGGCTCTGGAGGTAAACATGCGGTAAGGTTCTTGAGTCCCTTTATGCACTAAATCATCTATTAAAACACCTATGTAAGCATCGGATCGCCCTAATACAAAAGGATCTAACTCATTAACTTTCAAATGCGCATTAATTCCGGCAATATAACCTTGACCCGCAGCCTCTTCATATCCAGTAGTGCCATTTATTTGGCCTGCAAAATATAATCCGTTGACCAGTTTGGTTTCCAAACTAGTTTTAAGTTGAGTAGGTGGAAAAAAGTCGTACTCTATCGCATATCCAGGGCGAAACATTTTAGCATTTTCAAAACCAACCACCTTTCTTATGGCTTTATATTGAACATCTTCAGGAAGTGAAGAAGAAAATCCATTCACATAAACTTCGCAAGTGTTTCTGCCCTCTGGCTCAACAAATAATTGGTGTCGGTCTCTGTCGGCAAACCTTTCTATTTTATCTTCAATAGAGGGGCAATACCTGGGCCCAAGTCCTTGAATTCTGCCATTAAACATTGGTGAACGGTCAAAGCCTTCCTTTAGTGTTTCATGTACCTCAGCACTGGTATAGGCAATATGACAGGGAATCTGGTTAGTAGCGGTAGGAGTATTGATGTAGGAAAATTTTCCAGGATTTTCGTCTCCGGGTTGTTCCTCAAGTTTTTGATAATTAATAGTTCTTCCGTCTATTCTTGGCGGAGTTCCCGTTTTCATCCTTCCAGATTCAAAACCTAATTCTACCAATTGTTCAGTTATACCTTTAGCAGCGCGCTCCCCAGCTCTGCCACCGCCTAATTTTTTTTCTCCTATATGAATGATTCCATTTAGAAAAGTGCCATTGGTTAGTACGACGGATTTTCCGGGAATTTCCAATCCCAAACTGGTATACACTCCTTTTACCCGATTGTCCTTGACGATCAATCCTGTAACCATTTCTTGCCAAAAATCAATATTTGGGTGAGCCTCTAACATTTGTCGCCATTTGGCGGCAAATTCAGCCCGATCACTCTGTGCCCTTGGGCTCCACATAGCTGGCCCTTTAGAACGATTCAACATTCTGAATTGGATGAGCGTATGATCAGTAACTATGCCTGAATATCCTCCTAAAGCATCTATTTCTCTGACAATCTGGCCCTTAGCCACTCCACCCATGGCCGGATTGCACGACATTTGAGCAATAGTCTGCATATTCATGGTAGCTAATAAAACCTTGGAGCCTAAATTACCTGCAGCAACAGCAGCTTCGCAACCAGCGTGCCCAGCACCAACAACTATGACGTCATATTCGGGAAACATATAATTTGTAATTATGTGAGCAAAAATACGAATATTGATAACATAAAATTTAATTTAGCCAAAAAGCAATTAGATGTCTTTCACACCATCCAAAATGTTACCCTTAGGGACAAAAGCTCCAAAGTTTAGATTACAGGACACTGTATCAGATAAAATTTTAGATTCGGATAATTTGTTTAGCAATAAAGCCACTTTGGTCATGTTCTTGTGTAACCATTGCCCTTATGTGATTCACGTCAATCCAGAATTAGTTCGATTGGTTCAGGACTATAAGAAGCGCGGGGTAGGATTTATAGGAATCAGCTCTAACGATGCGGATAATTATCCACAAGATGGGCCAGAATTGATGAAAGAACACGCTTTGAAAGAGGGCTACGATTTCCCCTATTTATATGACGAAACTCAAGAGGTTGCCCGATCTTACGATGCTGCTTGTACGCCAGATTTTTTCCTTTTCGATCAAAATAACTCGTTGGTTTATCGAGGAAGACTCGATGATTCCAGACCAGGAAATGATAAGCCCCTTACGGGAAAAGACTTGCGCGAAGCTTTGGATGCCGTACTTGCTCAAAAACCAGTCAGCTCCGTTCAGTATCCCAGTGGAGGCTGCAACATCAAGTGGAAAGAGTAGTTAATTTATCGATTAATTACATTCTTGAATCTTGGTCTCTTCGGAGTAATATCACCAAGGCGCTCTTTTTTAGCTTCTTCGTAATCCGTGTAATTACCCTCAAAAAATACAATGCTGCCATCATCTTCAAAGGCTAATATATGCGTGGCTAGTCGGTCGATAAACCATCTATCGTGAGAAATGACCATTACACATCCTGCAAAATCATCTAATGCATCTTCTAATGCCCGCAAGGTATTTACATCAATGTCATTCGTAGGTTCATCCAATAATAATACATTACCGCCCTCTTTGAGGGTCATGGCTAGGTGTACTCGATTCCTTTCTCCACCGGATAACATTCCAATTTTCTTTTGTTGATCTGGACCAGAAAAATTGAATTTACTTAAGTATGCTCTTGCATTAACTGAGGTTGCGCCCACTGTTATCAGGTCTAGTCCACCGCTGATCACCTCATATACGGTTTTTTCACCGTCCTGCAACTCGTTGTGACTCTGATCCACATAAGCCAATTGAACGGTATCGCCCAAAACGATTTTCCCTTTATCCGGTTGCTCTTGTCCCATAATCATCCTGAAAAGCGTTGATTTACCAACTCCATTGGGACCTATAATCCCTACAATGGCATTTTTGGGGACAGACATATTTAAATTATCAATTAACAATCGATCGCCAAATCCTTTAGATACTCCTTCAATTTCAATTACTTTATCTCCAAGTCTAGGACCTGTTGGAATAAAAATCTCAAGTTTGGCTTCTTTTGCTTTTGACTCCTCTTCAGCAAGTTTTTCATACGCATTTAATCTTGCTTTCCCTTTAGCTTGCTTGGCTTTAGGCGCCATTCTTATCCACTCTAATTCTCGTTGTAAGGTTTTACGTCTCTTACTTTCTGATTTTTCTTCTTGCTCTAATCTTTTGGCTTTCTGCTCTAACCAAGAAGAATAATTACCCTGCCATGGAATTCCCTCTCCACGGTCTAATTCCAATATCCAACCCGCAACATTATCGAGGAAATATCTATCGTGCGTAACGGCAATAACGGTACCTGGAAAGTTCTTCAGGAATTGTTCTAACCAATGCACAGATTCAGCATCTAAATGGTTAGTAGGTTCATCCAAGAGTAGAATGTCAGGATTAGAAAGCAACAGTCTTGCCAATGCCACTCTCCTTTTTTCTCCTCCGGACAAAGGGCCAATCAAAGCATCTTCAGGTGGACACCTCAAAGCCTCCATAGCCGTATTGAGTTTGTTGTCTAACTCCCAGGCATTGGCGTGTTCCAATTTTTCCATCAGATCACCTTGTTGTTCTATCAAGGCCATCATTTGGTCATTATCCATGGGTTCTGCCAATTTTAAATTGATGTCCTCATAGGCTTGCATCATGTCAACAATTTCTTGCACCCCTTCCTCAACGACTTGTTTGACGGTCTTACTCTCATCCAATTCGGGTTCTTGCTGAAGGTACCCTATTTTATAACTCTTGTCGAAACTTACTTTTCCATCAAAGTTTTGATCTACCCCTGCAATAATCTTAAGTAAAGTAGATTTTCCAGATCCATTTAGACCTAGTACGCCAATTTTTGCTCCATAGAAAAAGGATAACCAAATATTGTTGAGGACCTTTTTACTTGGTGGGAAGGTTTTTGAAACACCTTCCATGGCGAAAATCACTTTGTTGTCAGACATGTTTTTTTTGTTGTTTGTTGAATGAATTCAGGAGTTGCGTTCAAATTTAGGATAAAAAATTGACTCCCATAAGATTCCTTTTAATTGGAAAATTTAGCCACAATAGGAAGTCTTCTGCCACTGCCAAAGGATTTTTTGGTTACCCGCAAAACAGGAGCTGTTTGGTATCTTTTGAATTCATTTCTATTGACCATATTCAAAATTTGATGGACAGTATCCCGATTGAATCCCTGGGCAATTATTGCTGAGGCACTTTGCTCCTTTTCAATATATCTTAAGAGTATTTGATCGAGAACCTCATAAGGTGGCAAAGAATCAGAATCTTTTTGATCAGGTCTTAGTTCAGCTGAAGGTGGTTTGGAAATGGTATGAGAGGGAATAATTTCTTCATTTTGGTTCATCCAATGAGCTAGTTCATAAACTTCCGTTTTATATACATCCCCCAAAACCGATAATCCGCCACATAAGTCGCCGTAAAGGGTCCCGTATCCTACGGCCATTTCACTTTTATTGCTAGTATTCAACAATAGGTTGCCAAACTTATTAGAGATGGCCATAAGTAGGTTGCCACGTATTCGAGCTTGAATATTTTCTTCTGCTAAAGAAAATGTTGTATTGGCGAAGAGAGGGCTTAAATTTTGATCATATGCTGCTACCAATTCGTGAATAGGAAGAATATCATAGGCAATGGAAAGATTATTAGCCAGAGTTACCGCATCATCAACAGAATGGTCAGAGGAATATTTAGAGGGCATTAATAGTGCCCTAACATTTTGTGGCCCTAGTGCCTTAACGGCCAAAACTGCAGTAACAGCGGAATCAATTCCTCCTGAAAGACCTAAGACGGCAGTTTTTATATTAAGTTTGCTAAAGAAACCTTTTATCCCGGCAATAAGTGCTTTTTCCAAAAAAGCAAGATTATTTGAACTCCCAGGAACTTTCCGATATTCAGCGGCCAAATCTCCTGTATCGAAAGTTTGCATACGCTCTTCAAATTCCGGAAACTCAGCCACTACTTTGCCATTTTCATCCAAAACACAGGAGCCTCCGTCAAATAAAATATCAGTCTGGGCTCCTACTTGATTCACATAAAATATTGGAATTTGATATTGATTAAAATTGGCTTGCAATACTGCCAGTCTATCGAGGTGGTGGTCTTTTGAAAAAGGAGAAGCACTAATGTTGATCATTAGATCTGGTTGTAATGCGCTCAATTGATCCATTGGGGTCGTCCTATAAAGAGGCTTTTGAGGTCCTATATTCCAAATATCTTCACATATAGTTAGCGCTATTTTTTTATCCTTGAAGTAGATTAAATCCCACTCGTCATTGGATTCAAAATATCTGTTTTCATCAAAAATATCATAAGTAGGTAATAAGGTTTTTTTAATTACTTTTTGAATAATACCCTGATGTAAAAAATAGGCAGCATTGAAAAGTGGCTTTCCATTTGGTTTTTCGTTTATTAAAGGTGCGCCAATGATAATGCCAATTTTGTTAGAGAAGGGACGTAAGGCATCAATTAACGCGTTGGATTCTTTTAGAAAATCGTCAAACAACAGCAAATCTTGCGGGGGATATCCACAGGTAGCAAGTTCAGGAAAACAGATTAAATCTGAACCTTGATCAATGGCAGTGTGAATAAATTTTTGAATTTTGAGACCATTAGTCTTAAAATCCCCTATAATAGGGTCTAGTTGTGCAAGTGATATTTTCATGGCGCAAAGATACTCGCCAAACCAAATTTGGTGGTTAAATGTTTAAAGGCTTATATTTGAATCTTCACTTTTATAGGTTGGTATGAGTAATTATGTGGTATCTGCTAGAAAATACAGACCCGTCAGGTTTGACGAGGTTGTAGGTCAACAACATATTACTCAAACCCTTAAAAAGGCTTTAGTTAGCAATCATTTGGCCCACGCATTTTTATTTTGTGGACCAAGGGGAGTGGGTAAAACCACCTGTGCCAGAATTTTGGCCAGAGTAATTAATTGTGAGAATCCTGGTGAGGATAAAGAGCCGTGTAATCAATGTAACTCCTGTTTGTCATTCAACACCAATAGTTCATTTAACATCATAGAACTGGATGCAGCTTCCAACAACACGGTAGATCATATCAAAGGCTTGGTAGAACAAGTTCGTTTTCAGCCCCAAAAGGGAAGGTATAAGGTATTTATTATTGATGAGGTTCACATGCTGTCCTCTGCTGCTTTTAATGCGTTTTTAAAGACTTTGGAAGAACCTCCTCCTCATGCCATCTTCATTTTAGCTACTACGGAGCGTCATAAAATTTTACCTACCATTCTCTCTCGTTGTCAGATTTATGATTTCAAAAGAATTGAGCCAGTACAAATGGTATCGCATCTCAATGGAATTTGCCAAATGGAGGGAATAAAAGCAGAAAATGATGCTTTACACATCATTGCTCAAAAATCGGATGGGGCATTGAGGGATGCTTTGTCAATTTTTGACCGATTAGTAGCTTATGGGGGAAATCAGCTGTTATACAAGGATGCGGTGGAGCAACTGAATATTCTCGATTACGATTATTTTTTTAAGGCCACCGAGTTCATGATGCTGGGTGACGTAAGTGCGCTGCTTTTACTATTTGACGAAGTCGTCCAAAATGGTTTCGAACCAGATTTATTTATTAATGGATTAGCAGGGCATTTTAGAGATTTGTTGATGGCTAAAGCTATAGAAACTCTTCCCTTGCTCGATGTGGGGGACCAATTAAAAAAGCGTTATCAGGACCAGTCTGAAATTTCTCCAGAATCATTCATTTTGTCAGGTATTGAAATTTCAAACAGTTGTGATTTGAGTTATAAAGCTGCTAAAAACAGACGATTACACGTTGAATTGGCATTAATAAAAATGTGCTATGTCAACCGGAATTTTGAAATTCCGGAAAAAAAAAATGAAAATAGCTTAGAGAAGCCTTCTCCTTCGGTTGTAAAAAAGCCCCCAACTTCTAAAAATTTAGCCAATCTGGTAGCTGAGCCTCAAGCTCCTAATCCTAAGGGGGTGAGCGGAATAAAAAAAATGCCTAAGTTGAAGAGCATAAATCAGCTGGCGGAAGACATCATTAGTACAGAGGAAGAGGAAAAATTAATCTCATTCCCTGAGTTCAACTTAGAAAATTTAAAAGAGTATTGGTCTAAATACGTGGAGGAGGTTCAACAAGACGCAATTAAACCTTTATTGAGAAATACAGAATTAAGTATTGATAAGGATATCGTTATAGCGGAGACAGGTACCTCTTTGGGTGAAGCAGCTCTTAAAGCCGAAATTAGTTTGATGGAAGGACTTAGAACTTTTTTTGGCAAAAAGGACTTAATGATGAAGGTGTTGATTAACAAGAAGAATCAAAGAATCATTAAGAAGGTACCTAAACCTTTATCTAACAAAGAGAAGTACGAGATTTTATTGGCCAAATATCCACTGGTGGAGCGCCTTCAACAGACTTTTGAGCTCAATTTTGACGATAATTAATAAATCTATATTCTAACATTAAGTATGGTTAAAAAAACGAAACCTGCCTTTGAAAGGGTATTGGCTGGATTGAATTTTTCGCAGAAAAAAGCAGTGGAAACTATTGAAGGTCCCGTAATGGTGATTGCAGGACCTGGAACTGGGAAAACACATATTTTGGCTGCAAGGATTGGAAAAATTCTCATGGAGACAGATGCCAAACCTGAGAATATATTGTGTCTTACCTATACGGACTCGGGGGTCTGGGCAATGAGAAAGAGATTGGTAGAGTTCATCGGTATTGCAGCACATAAAGTAGCCATTCACACTTTCCACTCTTTCTGTAATATGGTTATTCAACAATATCCAGAAAAATTTGGACAGCTCAATATGCAGGTGGTATCGGATTTAGATCGGATAGATTTGATTAGAAAGGTATTGGATAAAGTTCCAGCAGATAGTTTATTAATCAGTAAGGTTGGTGGCAGATATGCAAAAGAGCGATATGTCCGAAATTTATTTCAAATTATGAAGTTTGAAAACTGGGATTATGCCAAAATTGAAAAGGCCGTTTCGAAATATCTTTCAGAACTTCCCAGCAGAGAAGGATTTTATTATAAAAGGGCCAATGCTAAAAGGGGTATCCAACCTGGTGACCCCCATCCTGAAAGGATAGAGAATGAGCGCAAAAGGATGGCAACGACGCTGGAGGCGGCTCAATATTTTAAAGTTTACGAAGGGTATCTTCAAAAAGCAGGGTGGTATGAATATGGGGACATGATCAATTGGGTCCTTAAAGCTTTTCAAGAAGATGAGTCGATTTTGGCAGAGTATAGAGAACGGTATTTATACTTTTTAGTAGATGAATTTCAAGACACCAATGGTTCTCAAAGTGAGATTTTGCAATTATTAGCAGATTTCTGGGAAGCACCTAATTTATTTATTGTTGGGGATGATGATCAGGCGATATATGAATTTCAAGGAGCTAGGTTAGAGAACCTCAAGAATATTTATCATAAATACGGTGAGGAAATGGAATTGGTGGTTTTGGAAGACAATTACCGTTCAAGTCAAGAAATTTTGGATGCCGCTTCCTATTCTATAGAAAACAATGAAATTAGGGCGATTAACAAGTTAGGAAATGCTGAATTGACCAAAAATTTAATCGCCAAGAATAGGACGATTGCCCAACTTACAGGAGGGATAAAGGTCATCCAATACGAGAATGATTTGCAAGAGATGATGGGTATAAAGGAGGAGATTCTGGAACTTCATCATAAGGGAGTAGACTATAATGAGATGGCCGTTATTTTTTACTTGAATAAAGATGGAGAGGATTTAGCATCGTATCTAAAGCAATTTGGAATTCCAGTTCAGTTGAGAAAGCAGGTGGATATTCTGAGGTTGCCACTTTTTAAGCAGCTCTACAACTTATTGAATTATCTGGATAAAGAAGCCCATGTCCCTTTTTCAGGAGAACATTTATTATTTCCAATCCTGCATTACGATTTTATGGATGTTGGCACTTCTACTGTTGCCCGAATGGCCTTACACAGAAGGAATATGGAGGATAAAAGAAGCTTTTGGAGGGAATTGTTGATAGAACAATCCAAGTTGGAAATCGCTGAATTAGAGCAGGATGAAAAAGAAAGAGTTTGGAAGGCGGGTAAGTTTTTGGAAAAATGGATCAATCAGGTCCATCAATTGTCATTACTTGAGTTAGTCGGATCATTAGTGTGGGAAAGCGGGATTATGGAACAAATCCTAAGAGGAGATTCCAAAGAGATGGATCTGCAAACTATTAAGAGTTTTTTGGTTTTTATCGAAGATGAAATCAAAAGGGATGCTACGTTGAGTATAAGCAGTTTATTGGGCAAATTAGACCGTATGATGGAGCATTACATCTCAATTCCTATGTACGTTGGCTCGTCTAATCGGAATGCGGTTAATTTAATTACCGCCCACAGTTCTAAGGGTTTAGAATTCGAATATGTATGGATGTTTAAACTGACTAAAGACAACTGGGAAGACAAAAAGGGTAAAGCTAATACGTTCGCATTACCCGACACCTTGACCTTGAGTGGGGCTGAAGACGATTTAGAAGCAAAAAGAAGGTTATTCTACGTAGCGATGACTCGTGCAAAAAGGCAACTTCATCTCTCTTTTGGTTTAGAGCGTGATGGTAAGCAAATGACTCACAGCCAATTTATTGATGAGGTAATCAATAAGACCCAGCATCCAATTCAAACTAAATCGTTTGAGGATGCTGAGATTACCATAGCAATTTTAGATACTATTAAATCGTACGGTATTCGCCAGACTTTGGAGGACCATTCCGTTCAGTTGGAGGAATTTTTTGAGCATTGGGCTTTGAGTGCATCTTCGCTCAATGAATACTTAAGGTGTCCCACATCTTTTTATTTCAATCAGGTTTTAAAGGTTCCCCAACCTTCGAACGATCATTTGACTTATGGCACGGTGATTCATAAATCGCTAGAGCGGTACTTCAGGTGGGGGGCTAATGATATGGCAAAATTAAAAGATCCTAAGCCTTTGATTGATTTTTTTGAGGATGAAATGGAAAGGAGGAATGGTTTTTTCACACCTAATATGAGAGATATCTTTGAACACCTTGGGAAGACGACCTTAAAAGAATATCACGATAAGTCTTCCGGCAAGTGGCTTCCTGATTATAAGGTGGAATACGAAGTGAAGAGAACGGTATTTGAAGGGGTACCCCTTACGGGAAAAATTGACAAATGCGAATATTTGGCGGATGGCAGTATTAGGGTGATTGATTACAAAACGTCCAAGCCCAATAATAACAGGTTAAAAGAAATTTTACCTGAACCTCCATATAGCGGAACTTATCGGGTACAATTATATTTTTACAAGGTTTTACTAGAGAGTTTTCTTTCGAATGGTACAGCGGTAAAATTCGGAGAAATCGATTATACTGGTCATCAAAAGGAGGACAAAACTGCATCTCATTTGGTTGAATTTCAGCAAGGCGAATTGGAAGTTTTTCAAAACCTATTGGTAGAGACTTATCAAAAAATTAAAAACCTTGAATTTGACGAGGGATGCGGTGATAAAAAATGCACCTGGTGTTCCTTCGTCAAATCCAAGGGAGTTTTATTTTAGTAGGCATTCACTAATAAAATTTGTGATTCCAATAGGGCTCCATCTTTATTGTAGATAGATACATTGTATATGCCATTTTCCCAATGGTTTAAGTCCAATTCTACGGTACTCGCTGGGATATTATCATACTGTTTCGTATGCATTAGTTGGCCTTCGTTGTTATAAATTTTCAACACAATCTGCTCTTTGGTTTGAGGATTAAAAGTCAAAAATGCTTTTTTGGAAGCAGGATTTGGATAGATTTTCCAGAGCAGCTGTTTCCCGATCCTTTGGTTCTGCGGTTCAGATTGAATGATGGAAGGGTTGGTACACTGAATGAATTGATAGACATAATCGGTACACCCTCTACTATCCGTTACTTCTAGTTCGAAGAGTGAAGTACCTGTTCCTGCTGAAAATGAAATTTCACTGGCATTTCTATTAGAAGTAATGACCGCATTTCCTTGAGATACAGACCATTGAAAGGAATAGGGAGGAGTTCCCCCAGCGGCCAGCCCTGATAGGGCATTATTACTGGATCCACAGACTACGGCGGCGGTAGGTACCTGAATAAATGAAATTAAAGAGGGGTTCAAAGTAATTACCTGCTTATCGCTGATTTTATTTCCGCATTGGTCCTCAGCTGTCCAGGTTCTAGTTACTGTACTGCTTCCCCCAATAGGTATGGGATTGGTTTCTGTGAAGGTAACTGTTGGATTATTATCGCAACCATCGGTGGCGAATACATTAGTGGGAACCGGAGGTAAAACGGTGGTACAAATATCATCTGGAACGTTAACTAAGGTTGGTTTTTCATTATCGAAGATGTTTAAGTATATCACAAAGGTAGAAACGTTGTTACAGTTATCCGATGCGGTCCAAGTTATCTTGTAATCTATTTCATCCAGATTACAAGACTCTAAGTTTCCAATTTGCTCGACCGTTTTTTCAAAAATTGGATTAGGGTCACAAATGTCTGAGGCGGTAGCATATGAATTATCTATAATTAAAAGTGAAGCTTGATCGCAATCCACTAATAATTCCGCTCCGTTTTCTACATACCTTAGCTCGGGATGATCAAAAGAAATAGTTGGTGCAGAATCATCAAGTAGGAAGACGGTTTGACTGACATCAGCTCTATTTCCGCAAGCATCTGTGGCTGACCAAATTCTTATTAATCTAACATTATTGCACTCGTCGTAAATAATATTTTCGGTAAAATTCACTTCAAGGCTGGAACAGTTGTCGGAGGCAATAATATCAGGTACAGGAGGAATATTGGAACATGTGCCAATTAATTCTGGTATTGGAATTGGATAAAATTCCGGTGCTTCTCTATCAACAATAGCCATGTAAAAAGAATATTCTGCTTCATAGTTACACTCATCAAATGCTTTCCAAGTACACAGCAATAATTTTTCATATCCTTTTTCATCACAGGCATTTCCTACAGCTTGATCGATAACCACCTCACTAAATTCAATTCGGGGATTGGTACATCCATCGATTGCCCTTACTGCTGTCTGTGGCAATGGTGGTTCTAATAAAGGACAATCAATATATACGGTATCGAGATGATTTACATTTTCGATACCTGGATAATCGTGCAGCAGAATGGGGGGACTAGCATCGGATTCCACTATAATTTCTTGGGAGCATGGAAGCGATTCATTACCACAGGCATCCGTTGCTGTGTAAGTTCTGGTATAAATAATATTAAACGGAGCACACCCTGATTCGTTATTACTTACATCGCTTACCCATTGAACAATTATTCCGTCAGTATTGAGTTTTTGTGACAAAGAACTTTTATTGGAGGTGCAAGCAGCTGATAATTTTACGTGATAATAATCTTGGTTGGTTCTTACCAGGACCACTAATTCTTCAGGTACTTTATTGATAGGTAAGGTGTACTGAAAGGTTTCGGTTTTGCCACGGGAAAAGAAGCCACTAAGCGGATTAAACCTTAAAAAATGCAAGAATTGACTAGTTGGATTTTCTATGGTATAATCACCTAAATTTCCTTCATACAGACTTTGGTGTTCTGGATAGACGGCAGTGGTTTTGGATGGCAATTGAAAGGAAACATAACGAATATTAGCATCGCAGTTGTTGACCACTTCAAAGGAGAGCTCCACTTGAGCACTTCCAATAGTTGTTTTGCCGAGAAAAGTAACGGTAATACATCCATCTATTCCTTCATCGCATATGCCTCCTATCACTTCATTGGATGGATCTCCTCCTTCGGAAAAATTAGGAATAAATAGAGAACAATCATCACTTACTTGACCTCCAAAAAAATCTATTTTTGGCAGATTGGCATCACATGCAATTACAGTATCAGGAGGACAAATAATATTGGGAGGCTGGTTGTCGGTAATGAAAATTCTGGAAAAGCAAGAAGCGGTAGTCAATCCGATGGGATCTTGGGTGAAAAATACTACAGTTTGAGTGAGGTTACATCCATTAACGCTAAAGTTATCTGGATTGTAATTGGTACTAATTTCTAAATCCTCACATGCCCCAGTAAGGCTAGCGTCAGTTAACCAGGCTTCAATCAGACCTTCATTTGCAGGATCATCGCAATCCAAGGTCAAGTTATCAGGACAATTAATCCTTAAAATGGGTTGACTGATATTAATAAAACAAACGGTTGGGCATCCTTCGCCATCTGTTATGGTAACAAATCTTGTACCTGCTCTCAATGAATCAGCAGTTTGCCGCGTATCTCCATTGTCCCAAAGGAAACTATATGGACCACCAGTTGAAGGCACATTGGCCCGTGCAATACCGTCGTTATTGCCAAAACAACTGACATTTGATAAAACTTCAAGGTTGCAAGGCAAACCTGGAGGATCGGAAAGAACAATTGAACACGTTTCGGTATATCCTTCCTCGTCGGTTATAGTAACCGTATAGCTGATACCTGCTGAAAGATTAATGGCCGTTCTCCCTGTATTACCATTGCTCCATCTGTAAGATAATTCCCCATTTCCGCCAGTGGCCTCAACTGTAGCTCTTCCATCTGATCCTCCATTACAAGAAATAGGTTGAGATTCGAAAACGGTACATTCAATGGGTGGAATTTCAGAAACAATAACGCTACAAACCGTTTCACATCCAAAAGCATCAGTTACAGTTACAGATTGGAGTCCAGCTGATAAATTATTGGCTTGTTTGAGGGTAGATCCATTACTCCACAGATAGGAATATCCACTCCAACCACCTGAAGGGAAGGCGGAAGCTACCCCATCTTGTTGACCTGGGTAACTGACTGGACTTAATTCTAGCACAAAGCACGAAAGAGGACTTTCAGGTCCTAGAATTGTATCGGTGGCAATGGCCGCACAACCATTAAAATCTGTTATGGTAACGGAATGCACCCCAAGAGATAGAGAGGTAGCAGTTGCTGTAGTTTCTCCATTATCCCAAAGAAAGTTATAGGGAGGTGTGCCCCCAGTTCCCAGAGCAGAAATGCTTCCATCATTATCATCAAAACAGGTAACGGGTTTGATGACTTGAGTAAAAACTGATAAAAGTGGAGGTTCAGCGAGTTGAATAGAAAACACCTCAGTACACTGAGCATTATCAGTTACAGTAACCGTATTAATTCCACCTACTAAATTTGTTGGGCTGGAAGAAACGGACCCAGAGCTCCACAAATAAGTAAAAGGTGGTATTCCTCCAGCAATTGAAATGCTTGCTCGGCCGTCAGAGATATTATTACATGATGGTGGCGTGGCTGAAATTAAGGTTATGGAAATGGGATCTGGTTCTACAATAATAACTTCACATGTATTGGTACAACCAACTGCATCTCTGACGAAAACGGTATATTCTCCGGCTGGTAAGTTACTGAACACGCTGGATGCCGAGTAATTTTCTCCATCTAAACTAAACTCATAGCCACTCCCTGAACCACCAGAAGCACTGACTAAAATCTGACCAGTAAGTTCACCAGTACACGCAACCGGAGTAGCATTACATTCTAATGTGGGGGCCTCTAATACGGTCAGAAAAAAATCACAGGTAGTGGTTAACCCTTCTATATCGGTAACAACCACTTGATAGAGGCCAGGTAAGGACACGGGTCCGGAAGTAGGTCCAGTACTACCAGTATATCCGTCAGGACCAGACCAAGCATAAGAAAGACCCTCAGTAAATAGAGTAGAGACATTGGCAGTTAAAACGGTAACCTCTCCTTCACAAATTACAGAGGAAGGTGCAGTGACCGCACATGTATGTAAAGGTAAATCCTGGATAAATATCCTTTGAAGGTTGGCTACCCACCAGGTATTTAAGGTGCTTTTATCGCCATAGCCTAAAGTATTGTCGTCAATTAGGCCGCAATCGTTTTCTGGAGTGGTAATATCTGAATCGAATTGAGTCCACGTTCTACAGTTATTAATCCCACATTCGCATCCTTCTAGAAGGGACAATGGTTGCCCTGTTCCCGGGTTGGTCACGTTTACTAAATCCGAATCGTCCCAATATAAAAAATTAGAAGGTTCACCAGAGCAATTGATGGGTCTAACGGTTTCCACACAAAACCCATTTTTTACAAATTCTACATCATATCCCGAGTAGTGCTGAAGGCCTTGTTGGTAGGTTAGAATCACTTGCATGGTATCTTGATAATTTATTCCTGTACCATCTGCTTTGATTCCGTCCCAAGGGATACAAGCTGTAATAGGATTTCCACCATTGGCATCAAAATCCGCTTTAAAAAACTCATAAACCAACAAAAGGTCCTGAAGTTGAGGTTCGTAAACCCCGTTAGAATTAAAATCCAATATAACTTCCATTTGCCCTGGACTAGTGGAAGTTACTTCAAGACAATATACCCCATTTGGATCAGGAACGAAATTGCCATCGGATATCACTTCGGCGCATTCTCCAGATGGAAAGCAGACTTCGCAGGGAGGGTTGAGGAAAATCAAAAACTCAGAAGCGTTTTGGGTTTCATTTCCTTCCCTGGATTTCCGATCTTCTAAAAGATTACCAGTATTTCCTGGTCCAGATGAATTAATAGCAATGTTAAAAGATAGACCTTGAAATCCAGAATTAGAAAAGTCCAGTTGAGTTACAAAGCCATCATTAGTATAGGTGTAAACAATTCCTTGATATTCCCGGTCCCAACCACAATCTGGATAGGAATCACCCGTAATCGTTGGTGTTCTAAATGCCCAGTTTCTCGAATATAACCTACCGAGAATAGGGACATCTGTTGCACTGGTTACAGTGACATCCCAAAAGGGGATAAAAAGCCTGTCCTCAAACCCCTCATCATCCGGGTTGGATTGTAATCTTTCGAATTCTATAAAGTAATCTCCAGCACCGTAATCGATGTTAGCGCCCGGATCGAAAAAATAAATCAATTGTCCATTGGAAGTTGCTGTGGTTGCGTAATTGGGGAAAGCTGATTGGTCGTAGGCATTTAGATTGGCGTTGTTTTTCCCAATTACAAAAGGACCATGAACAATTGGATGCTCCCCACCTGAAGTATTTAGTTTGCGAATTTGAAATGTGTAAGAAGCTGTTAGATCGTTACTAAATTCAAATCCATTGGCATCAACAGCAGCTGCTAATCCCAGAAAAACTTTTTCAGTATTGTTCTGAATCCTAAAGAACATTCTACTTTCCTCAGGCCCGTTGAAAGCTGCAAAAGACCCGAAATTGGGGTTGTTGACTTCCAACATCACTAAGGTGTCTGCTGGGTTTCCAGGCGCATTTGGGGCAGCTTGTTTTGTGCCTTCGGCAAAAAGGGATAGGTTCAACAGCAAACTGGTAATGCCAACCAAAAACAATTTTTTCATTGTATACTTCATAAGTTATTTCAAAATTAAAAGGTGCAATCAAGTTGCTACTTTTATTAAGGATTTTTTCCCAAGGGGCTTAAAACAATTATCGTGCCATAGTTTAAGGAGAAAAAAATCAAAGAATGTGATATATTATTTCTAAAAGTGGCTACCTTTGTGCCGATTTTAAAGATACCTCTTTGATGAATATGAAAAGGTTAACAAAATATGGGTTAATAGTAAGTGTTCTAATCATGAATACTTATGCATTGGTTGCTGCAGATAGTAATGAATCTTACGATCCTGTAAGCACGGTCATGACCCACATCAGCGATGCTAATGAATTTCATATTTGGAAAGGAGTACATCTCCCTTTACCTTGTTTTTTATACGCCCCATCTGAAGGTTGGACCATTATGTCTTCTGGTCAATTTGATCACGGTCACAAGGCTGTCGATAGATATGTTCTAAATCACGGTCGGGTAAATAGAATAAGTGGAGAGGGTTTTCCGATGGGTGAGGTAGAAATTGAAGAAATACATCATAAAGAGGTATTAAATCAAGAAGGAAAAACTAAGGAAGTAGCTTACATCAATTACCAAGGACAGGATTATATATTAGAAAAGCCCAGCACTCTGGATGGTGGAATATTGGGAGGAGGAATCACATCGTTTTACGACTTTTCGATTACAAAAAATGTGTTTACAATGTTGTTGGCAGCAATGCTGCTGATAGTCGTATTTATTTTGGTTGCCAAAGGCTACAAAGAAAATAAAGGTAAAGCACCTAAAGGAATTCAGTCTCTATTTGAGGTAATGTTTGTGTTCATTAGAGATGAGGTGACTAAGCCGATGATAGGAGAAGCTAAATACGAGCGATTCCAGCCATTCATAATGACTTTGTTCTTCTTTATTCTTTTTTGCAATCTATTTGGTTTAATTCCCTTCTTTCCTGGTGGCGTAAATATCACGGGAAATTTAGCGGTGACATTTACCCTAGCTATTTTCACTTTCGTAGTGACCAATTTAAATGGTAATAAACATTATTGGGAGCACGTATTTTGGATGCCTGGAATTCCAGCATGGGTAAAAATTATTTTAACTCCGGTTGAAATCATGGCATTATTTATTAAGCCGTTCTCATTGATGATAAGATTGTTTGCCAATATCTCGGCGGGACATATTATCATACTAAGTTTAATTGGACTCATATTTTTATTTGGCGACAACGGTAATAGCGTTGGTGGTGCAGCAATCGGAGGGGTGATTGGAATGTTATTCACGGCGTTCATGAATTTAATAGAATTATTGGTGGCATTTTTGCAAGCATTTATTTTTGCAATACTATCAGCATCTTATATTGGAGCGGCTGTTGAAGATCACCATCACGAAGAGGCACATTAATTAATTATTATAAAACCATTATCATGGGAGCAATTGGAGCAGGTATTGCAGCATTAGGAGCCGGAATCGGAATTGGATTAATCGGCAGTAAGGCAATGGATGCAATCGCAAGACAACCTGAAGCTGTTGGCGATATCAGAAACAATATGATTTTGACTGCCGCTTTGGTTGAAGGAGCCGCTTTGTTTGCTATTGTTGTTGGACTTTTGGCTGGCAGCTAGTATTCAAGGACCAAAAAGAAAGAACTGTCAACGCTTGGTTGACAGTTCTTCTTAAATTAATTAAAAACAGCTTTTAGATGAAAACAATATTTTTTTTAGCTGATTTAGATGTTATTAAACCGGATCCAGGTTTGATTCTCTGGACAACTGTGGTTTTCCTTTTGATTTACTTCGTTTTAGGCAAATTGGCTTTCAAACCTATCCAGAATGCTTTAAAAGAAAGAGAAGGCAATATTCAGGAGGCCTTAGATGAGGCCAAAAAGGCAAGGGAAGCGATGTCGAGTTTGAAATCTGAAAATGAGGCTCTGTTAAAAGAGGCACAGGAAGAGCGTTCAAAATTATTGAAGGAAGCCAGAGATATGAGCGCGAATATACTAAATGAAGCAAAGGCTAAAGCGAAAGAAGAAGCAAAAGCAATTGTACTGAATGCAAAAGAGGAGATAGAGAATCAAAAATTGGCAGCTGTTACTCAAGTTAAGAATGAACTTGGAATGATGGTAATAGATTTGGCAGAGAAAGTCTTGAGGAAAAACTTAAAAGGGGATAAAGATCAGGAGGAATATGTTACCAAGTTGGTAGATGAATTAAAAATGAACTAGTAATATGTCTGTGTATCGAATTGCCTCCAGATATGCCAAGTCTTTATTGGATTTATCATTGGAGCAAAACAAGTTAGAAAAAGTATTGGAGGACATGCACTACCTGTCGGACGTGTGTAAGGTCAGGGATTTTGTTTTGATGCTCAACAACCCCGTAGTACAAACAGACAAAAAGTTAAAGGTTTTTAAAGAATTATTTTCCGGTAAGATGGATTCTCTAACTGAACAATTTATTGTTTTAGTTGCTCAGAAGGGGCGTGAGCGTTATTTGCCGGATATTGCGACTGATTTTGTAGTCAAATACAGAGCGTATAAGAATATTGAATTGGCTAAGGTAAAGTCAGCAGCCCCTCTAACTTCAGATCAACAGGCCAATATCCAAAAGGGACTGAGCGAAATGCTTCCCAAAGGAACTTCTCTTGAACTGGAGCTATTGGTTGATCCCAGTTTAATTGGTGGATTTATTATCGAATTTGGAGATAAGGTTTACGATGCTAGTGTAGCGGATAAGCTAGACGAAATGCGAAAAGATCTTTTTTCTAAAAATTTATTTGTTTCTAAAATTATAGCTTAAAAAATATTTGTTATGGTTGATGTAAAGCCCGATGAAATTTCAGCAATTCTAAAGCAACAGATTTCTGGTTTTAGTAATGCAGCTGAATTAGCTGAATTTGGTACTGTTCTTCAAGTTGGAGATGGTATTGCGCGAGTATATGGATTGAGTAATGCTCAGGCAGGGGAGTTAGTCGAATTCGATGAGACGGGTGTTCAAGCCATAGTTCTTAACTTGGAAGAAGACAATGTTGGTGTGGTTTTAATGGGTTCTGGTGAAGGAATTAGAGAAGGTTCAAGAGTACATAGAACTGGTAAAATTGCTTCAATTTCTGTTGGAGAAGGTTTCGTTGGAAGGGTTGTTAATCCATTGGGAGAGCCCATCGATGGAAAAGGAGAGATATCCGGAGAAAGATATGAAATGCCTATTGAGCGCAAGGCTCCTGGGGTAATCTATAGAGAACCAGTTGCAGAGCCGCTACAAACAGGTATCAAGGCTATCGATGCCATGATTCCTATTGGAAGGGGTCAAAGAGAGTTAATTATTGGAGATCGTCAAACTGGAAAGACTGCTATTGCTATTGATACTATAATCAATCAGAAGGAGTTTTACGAAAAGGGAGAACCTGTCTATTGCATTTATGTGGCTTCAGGACAGAAAGCTTCAACAGTTGCCCAAGTTGCTAAGACTTTAGAGGAAAATGGTGCAATGGATTATACTGTTATTGTTTCTGCTTCCGCTTCTGATCCTGCACCACTTAAATTCTACGCTCCATTCGCTGGGGCTGCCATTGGGGAATTTTTCAGAGATACAGGAAGACCAGCCTTGATTATTTATGATGACCTCTCAAAGCAAGCGGTAGCTTACAGGGAAGTTTCACTTTTGCTAAGAAGACCCCCAGGTCGTGAAGCTTATCCTGGTGATGTATTTTATCTGCATTCAAGATTGTTAGAAAGAGCAGCTAAGGTAATTAATAACGATTCCATAGCTAGGGAGATGAATGATCTTCCTGAATCCCTAAAAGCTGCAAAGGACAAAGACGGAAATCCTCTAGTAAAGGGTGGAGGTTCGCTAACAGCACTACCAATTATTGAAACTCAGGCAGGTGATGTTTCAGCATATATTCCTACCAACGTAATTTCTATTACTGATGGTCAGATTTTCCTAGAATCTAATTTATTTAATGCAGGGATTAGACCTGCTATCAACGTTGGTATCTCAGTATCAAGAGTTGGTGGATCTGCCCAAATTAAATCAATGAAAAAGGTATCTGGTACCTTAAAATTAGACCAAGCACAGTATCGTGAATTGGAAGCTTTTGCAAAATTTGGGTCTGATTTAGATGCTGCAACTACTGCTGTACTTGAAAAAGGAAAGCGAAATGTAGAAATTTTAAAGCAACCTCAATATTCTCCTTTATCAGTAGAAAAGCAGGTAGCTATCATTTATCTGGGAACTAAAGGTTTATTAGGTCAGGTTCCGATTGATAAAATCAAAGAATTTGAAAATAATTTCTTGGAGATTTTGTCTAGTAAACACGCTTCAGTTTTAAGCAACTTTAAGAGTGGAAAACTTAATCCAGAAGATCTTAAAGTGCTAGAGGATTTGGCAGAGGAATTGTCTGGACAGTATTCTAAATAAAATAGCCTTATGGCAGGAAATCTTAAAGAAGTAAGAGAGCGTATTGGGTCTGTTATGAACACCCAGCAGATTACTAAGGCAATGAAAATGGTATCTGCAGCTAAACTTAGAAGAGCACAGACAGCTATTCAGCAAATGAGGCCTTATGCCAATAAGCTTAATAACTTGTTGCGAAATATACTCTCTAATTTGGAAGGTGATGCAGATACAGTCTTTGGTCAGCAGCGCGTTATTGAGCGTGCTTGTCTGGTAGTGGTAACTTCCAACCGCGGTTTATGCGGAGCTTTCAATACCAATATTATTAAAGAAGCGATTAAGGAAATCGAGGGAAATTATCAAGCAGCCTATCAAGCTGGAAAGTTGACAATTATATTCATAGGCAAACGAGGGTATGATTTTCTAAAGAAGAGATATACAAAAGCTACAATCGTTGCTGATCATGTTGAATTATTCGATGATCTAAACTTTGATAAAGTAGTTACTATTGCAAGAGGACTAATGGCTGATTTCGAAAGCAATCAATTTGATTCAATAAAGGTAGCTTACGGAAGATTTAAGAATGCAGCTGTACAATATCCTGAAATTGAGCAGTGGTTGCCGGTAGCTCCTTTGGAGGCTGATGGTAACGATTCTGATTCTTCTTTAAAAGCTGATTACTTGTTTGAACCTAATAAAACTCAATTATTAAATCATTTGGTTCCAAGTATTTTGCAAACTACGCTATATAAATATTTATTGGATACTCACGCATCAGAACACGGGGCTAGGATGACTGCTATGGATGCAGCTACGGAAAATGCTAATGAGCTTTTAAGAGAATTAAGAATATCCTATAATAAGGCTAGACAAGAAGCTATTACTACTGAAATTTTAGAAATCGTTAGTGGTGCTGCGGCTTTAGAAAGTGAATAAGGCTTTCGACTTGCCGAAAGCTGAATAACCCTTAGGTATAAACTTAAGGGTTATTTTTTTGTGACAAAATGTCTGATTCAGTAAAGTGGCAAAGAAATTGATAATTAAAAGAAGATTCATTTTGTTTGCTCAAAATTTTATAAATTATGGAGAAGGATATTAAATCTAAGGAAAGCGAAAATATGGAAAACGAATCTTTACAAGATGCAGAAAATGGGGCACCAACTCAAGAGGAGAATTTAGAGGATTCAAGTGAGGGGGGTAGTATTGAAGAGCAAATCAATAAACTTCAGGAAGAAAATAAGGAACTCAAGGATAAATATTTACGGATTTATGCGGAGTTTGATAATTTCCGGAAGCGAAGTATGAAGGAAAAGATGGAGTTTATGCAAACTGCTGCGAGAGACACAATGTCAGCTTTGCTTCCTGTTTTAGATGATTTTGACAGGGCTAAGAAAATTGCTGAGCAACCAGACAGTAAGGAGGTTTTTTCCGAAGGAGTTTCTTTAGTTTATCAAAAATTGTATGCAGTGTTAACGGGCAAAGGTTTAAAGAAAATGGAATCGACGGGTATGGAATTTGATGCTGAATTACATGAAGCGGTAACTGAAATTCCTGCACCTTCAGAAGATTTAAAAGGTAAGGTGGTAGATACCTTAGAAGAAGGCTATCTATTGAATGATAAAATTATCAGATATGCCAAAGTGGTAACGGGTAAATAATAAATTATGGCAAAAAGAGATTATTACGAAGTATTGGGGGTTGGCAAATCAGCTGAGCAGGCTGAAATAAAGAAGGCATATAGGAAATTGGCCATTAAATATCATCCGGATAAAAATCCTGGAGATGCTAAGGCTGAGGAAATGTTTAAAGAAGCTGCTGAAGCATATGAAATACTAAGTGATGCTGACAAGCGTGCCAGGTATGATCGTTATGGGCATGCGGGTGTTGAAAATGGAGGGGCTGGTAGAGGGGGTTTCTCTGGTGGGGGAATGACTATGGAGGATATTTTCCAGCAGTTTGGTGATATTTTTGGAGATTCTGGAAGTCCTTTTGAATCTTTTTTTGGTGGAGGTAGTCGCGGTCAAAGTAGGGGGAGAGGTCAAAGGGGCTCTAATTTAAGAATTAAGGTAAGTTTGACTTTAGAAGAAATTTCTAAAGGTGTAACTAAACGGATTAAGGTTAAAAAGCAAATTGCGTGCGATGTTTGCAGTGGATCAGGAGCAAAGGATAGTGGGTCAGTTCAAACTTGTAATACTTGTAGAGGTGCAGGATATGTGAGGCAGGTTAAGAATACCTTTCTTGGACAAATGCAGACTACTGTCACCTGTCCAAGTTGTAATGGTTCTGGTCAAACCGTAACGGCAAGTTGTCCGAAATGTAAAGGGGATGGAAGAATGTATGGGGAAGAAATGATTGAGATTGAGATTCCTGCTGGGGTAGAAGAGGGAATGCAATTGTCTATGCGAGGCAATGGTAATGCTGGGATGAAAGGAGGTCCTTCGGGCGATTTGATTATAAATATTGAGGAAAAAGAGCACGAATTTTTCCAACGCGACGGTAGCAATATCATTTTTGAATTGTATTTGAATTTTGCAGATGCTGCTTTGGGAACATCTGTGGAAGTACCTGTATTAGATGGTAAAGTGAAAATAAAAATTCCTTCAGGGACTCAGTCAGGGAAAATCTTTAGGCTTAAAGAAAAGGGGCTTCCATCAGTTCAAAGTTACGGTAGAGGAGATCAATTGATACATGTCAATGTTTGGACGCCCAAAAAATTAAATGAAGACGAAAAGGTACTTTTGGAGCAAATGAGGTCTATGGAAAATTTTAAGCCTGATCCCGGTAAAGGTGACAAAGGATTTTTTGAAAAGATGAAGGATTATTTTAAGTAATGAAGATCAATAGGTTTGAATTCTTTGGCCTAATATTTTTTATATTCATTTTTGGAGTGTTAGGGTGTACCTCTGAAAAGGTATATGAGCCTATACCGGTTCAAAACTTATCGGGAGGATGGAGCTATTCGGATAGTTTGGTATTTAATGGAGTGAATTCGAAAGACAGGAGGTCCAATCAATCATTGAAGTTAAGAATTACCATTTCAGACACCTTTGAATTTGAGAACATTTACTTAAGGGGAAATTTTGTTGGAACTAAAGATGCTTCTGGATCTAAGGTTTTTTCAGTTCAACTTGCAGATAAATTTGGCAGCTGGCTTGGCAGTTGCACAGGATCAATATGTACTATTGATTACGATTTGGAAGAAGAGCAAATTGATTCCTTTACGGATGATGAGATGAAAATTTCAATCAGCCAATGGACAAGAGACTCTATTCTATATGGAGTTTCCGATTTGCAAATAGTCTGGTCCGAGAAAAATTAACGAGTTAAATACATATATCTTTTGCTATCCAGTTCACGGAAAAATGGATCTGTTAAATCCTTAATGAATTGAATAGCTTCCCCGGTAGATTTCATTTCAGGTCCTAAGTTTTTATCCACATTAGGAAATTTATTAAAAGAAAAAACTGGAACCTTAATGGCATATCCACTCGGTTGCGGTTTGATATCAAAATCCTTTAACTTGTGGGTGCCTAACATCACTTTAGTAGCTATTTGTAAATAAGGGACTTTATAGGCTTTGGCTATGAAGGGTGTAGTTCTGGAAGCTCGTGGATTAGCTTCAATAACGTAAACCTTTTCAGTATCTCCGACTTTTTTAATAGCAAATTGAATGTTGATTAATCCTTTAATTTTCAGAGCTTTCGCTAATTTATGGGTATAGTCTACCATGGTATTAACGGCTTCTACGGAAAGACTGTAGGTAGGTAAAACGGCAGAACTATCTCCAGAGTGTATACCTGCAGGTTCAATATGTTCCATAACGCCCATGATATGAACCTCATCTCCATCACAAATGGCATCTATTTCGGCCTCCTTTGCACGATCTAGAAATTGATCTATTAAAACTTTATTGTCGGGCAAATGCTTGAAAATGCTTAGAACGTGTTTTTCTAATTCCTGGTCATTGATAACAATTCTCATTTGCTGGCCTCCTAACACGTATGAGGGCCTGACTAGAACAGGATAGGTCACTTCTCTGGCAATTTGAAGTGCTAAATCTGTAGTTTCAGCTACGCCATATCTCGGATAGGGAATATCTAATGATTTTAGTAAATCGGAAAACGCACCTCTATCTTCGGCCAAGTCCATAGATGGAAAGTCAGTACCAACAATTTTGATACCTTTCTTATAAAAGGTTTCTGCCAACTTTAAGGCGGTTTGGCCACCTAATTGCACGATAATTCCATCTGGCTTTTCAAGATTAATTATTTCTTCCAGATGTTCCCAGAAGACAGGCTCGAAGTATAACTTATCTGCAATATCGAAATCAGTAGAGACCGTTTCGGGATTACAATTAATCATAATGGCTTCATAACCAACATCCTTAATAGCTAGTATTCCATGTACACAACAATAATCGAATTCAATTCCCTGGCCAATCCTATTAGGGCCTGAGCCTAAAACAATAATTTTTTTCTTGTTTGGATTGGGTATGCTTTCGTTTTCTGATTCGAAGGTGGAGTAAAAATAGGGCGTTTGTGCTTCAAATTCTGCAGCACAGGTGTCTACCATTTTATAGGTCCTTCGAATACCTAAAGCTTTTCTTCTTTGTGCTACCTCTTCTTCCGTGGTCCTCAAAACCCATCCAATTTGCCCATCTGAATATCCCGCTTGTTTTAATTCTTTAAGAAAATTAGAGGGAACAGCATCGATGGTTTTAAAGGATTTTAGGTGATTTTCGAACTGAACTAAGTCTTTTATCTGCTTAATAAACCAAGGGTCTATTTTGGTCAACTTTTGAATGGTTTTCTCAGGGACTCCCAGAGCTAGCGCATCTTTTAGTCTGAAGATTCGATCATCACTTGGCTTTTCTAACCTAGATAGAATATCAGCAGTTTGAATCCACTCTTTGTTATCTGCGCCTAAACCTAGTCTATTGTTTTCTAAAGATTGACATGCTTTTTGAAGAGCTTCTTTGAAAGTTCTTCCGATTCCCATAACTTCTCCTACGGATTTCATTTGCAAACCTAGACTGGTATCTGAACCGGGAAATTTGTCGAAATTCCAACGAGGCATCTTAACAATTACATAATCCAATGTTGGTTCAAAGAAAGCGGAGGTGTTTTTAGTAATTTGGTTCTTTAGTTCATCTAAGGTGTAGCCTATTGCCAGTTTAGCGGCAATTTTAGCAATAGGGTACCCAGTTGCCTTGCTCGCCAAAGCGGAGGATCTTGAAACTCTTGGATTTATTTCGATTACAATTAGATGTTCATCTTCAGGGTTAATGGAGAATTGAATATTACAGCCTCCGGCAAAATTACCCAAAGAGCGCATGGCTTTTATAGCTTGGTCTCTCATTTCCTGATAAGCAGTATCAGAGAGGGTCATAGCTGGGGCAACGGTAATACTATCACCCGTATGAATACCCATTGGATCTAAGTTTTCGACGGTACAAATGATAACTACATTATCCGCTTGGTCTCTAAGCAATTCCAATTCAAATTCTTTCCAACCTAATACAGCCTTTTCGACTAGTACCTCATGGGTTGGAGACATATTTAAGCCATTTCTAAGAGCGGCATCAAATTCTTCTTCTTTATGAACAAAAGCTCCACCTGAACCACCTAGAGTGTAGGAAGGTCTGATGACAAGTGGGAATCCAATTTTTTGCGCAGCTTCTTTTCCTTCTAAAAATGAATTAGCAATATGTGATGGTGCTACACTTAGGCCTATATCGATCATATGTTGTCTAAAGGCCTCTCTATTTTCAGTGAGTTCTATAGCGTTGAGGTCAACCCCGATTAATCGGATGTTATATTTCTCCCAAACACCTAGTTTTCCTGCTTCAATTGCTAAGTTTAATGCAGTTTGTCCTCCCATAGTTGGCAGTACGGCATCTATTTTGCGCATTTCCAAAACCTCAATAATGCTATCTACGGTAAGCGGTAAGAGATGGACGTGATCAGCAGTGACGGGGTCCGTCATTATAGTAGCGGGATTGCTATTGATTAAAGTAACTTCTATACCTTCTTCTCTTAGGGACCTTGCTGCCTGAGAACCTGAATAATCAAATTCACAAGCCTGACCTATAACAATGGGGCCACTTCCTATAATTAAAACTGATTTTATGGAATTGTCTCTAGGCATTTATCTATTTTTTTCACACCGGCAGCAAATATACTTTAGGAGCCTTAAAAAAAGGTACTTTTTATAAGTTACCCGTTAAAATATTGCCATAATTCCAATTAAAAAGAGTCGTTTTCTGAATTTTATTGACATTAAAATTCAATTACAATTAAAAGGTCGCCATCAATTCAAGGATTTCAAAACGAAAAATTGGAGCTTCATGGAATATTTAGGTACAATAATGTAGTATCTTGTGGACTTAACCTCTTTCCTTGAGGAAACAATAGCTTTTGAAATATGAGATTGAGGACATTTTTTTTATTGGTTGGAATGGTTTTGGCTAATTGGTTGATTGGTCAAACTTCCTTATCAGGTATAGTAAGTAATGGTGATGACAAGGAACCTGTGGCCTTTGCAAATGTAGTGGTCTATAAAAATGGGGTATTGATTACAGGATCGGATACTGATTTGGATGGATTTTATAGCTTTCCAACTTTAGATCCAGGTAATTACGAAGTAGAAGTCAGTTATATTGGATTGGCTACACAGCGAATCAAAGGGGTTCAGATATTAGCTGGAAAATCTAATAAATTGGATATTCTAATGGAATCTGATGGGGGATTGGTTTTGGATGAGGTCATTGTAAAAGAATATAAAGTTCCTTTAATCGAGCAGGACAATACTACTTCTGGGTCGGTTTTGACTGGGGACCAGATTAGGACATTACCTACTCGTAACATTAATGCATTGGCGGCAACATCTGCTGGACTTGCTTCTTCGGATGAAGGAGAAGCATTAAATGTTAGAGGGTCAAGATCCAACGCTACAGATTATTACGTGGATGGAATTAGAGTAAGAGGATCATTAATTCCCGAATCTGAAATTGACCAGATGCAAGTGATTACTGGTGGTATTGAGGCTCAATATGGGGATGTAACTGGGGGCATTATTTCAATTACTACCAAGGGACCATCCTCTTCATTTTCTGGCAGTGTAGAGGTGGAGTCTTCCAGCCCATTCGACTCTTATGATAATAGCTTGGTAGGGTTCAATCTCAGTGGACCTATTTTGAAAAAAAGCAATGGTAACTCTCTTTTAGGTTTTAGGATTGCAGGTAGATACAGCCAATTAGGAGATGATGATCCACCAGCTACCGATATTTTCAGAATAAAGGAAGATAAATTACTCGAATTAGAAGAAAACCCAATTTTGACCAGAAGAGGCAGTCCATATGTTGCGGCGGATTTTATGAAAGGGGAAGATGTGGATATTTTACCTTACAAGCCTTTTGAAAGTGCTGAACGAGCTGACATTACTGCTAAAATTGATGCAAGGATTTCGGATGAAATTGATATTTCCATCACAGGAGCTTATAGAAATTCTAAAAATCAGTTTACCCCTGGTGGTTGGCGGGTGTTGAATAGTCATAATAATCCTTTCAGTTATAATAGCTCCTATAGAGCAAATTTCAGATTTAGGCATCGGTTGAATCAAAAGGAGGATAAAGGGGCATTTAGAAATATTTCTTATGTTCTGCAAGCTGGATTTGAAAAGGTTATAGGCGAAATTTCAGATCCTAGACACGGAGCTAATTATTTTGATTATGGATATGTAGGAAATTTTGATATTGATTGGATACCCACTTTTGTCCAAGTATTTAATCCTGAAACGCAGCTTTTAGAATTGATACATACAGATTACCGTCAGGTTTTGCGTAGCTATACTCCAGGGGATAGGAACCCTGTTTTGGCCAATTACAATAAAGCCATGGAAATCAATTTTGATGAGGGTTTGAATGGGACAATTACAGATTATTTAATTACAAATTTGGCCGGCACAGGAAATTTGTTGTCTAGGGACAATTTTTATGCACCGAATGGGACAATTTCTGGAATATTTACCAATTCTTGGGGTTTTCATTCAAATGTGGGTACGGTCTACAATTTATATTCGCAGACAGAAAATGATACCTATACACTTAGTGGGGCACTAAATTTTGATTGGGTTCCGCAAAAATCTGATTTTGGCAGGCATAATATTCAGATTGGATTTTGGTATGAGCAAAGAATTGATAGGAGTTACAATGTAGCACCCAGATCTTTATGGGATATAGCTAGGCAGCAAGCCAATAATCATATCCAGGGAATTGCGGCTAATCCAGATACTGTCGGTTATGCAGATATTGGGACATTTGTCAATACTCCTTTATTGGGTTTGGATATTGTGACCTCTGGAGATAATAAATTTTACAAATCTATTAGAGCAGTTACAGGACAATCTCTAGATCAATATGTCAATGTAGATGGTTTGAGTCCAGAGGAATTAGATTTGTCTATGTTTTCCGCCAAAGAATTGAATGATCAGGGAGTGTTGGGATATTTTGGCCACGATTATTTGGGGGGCTATTTTGATGGGCAATTCGAGGATTTTTTCTCGGCTGTAGATGCGGAAGGAGTAAGAACTTTTCCCGTTGCTCCCAATAGACCTATTTATCAGGCGGTATATCTTCAAGATAAATTTACTTTTAGGGATATCATATTTAGATTGGGGCTAAGGGTTGATCGATATGATGCCAATACAAGAGTTCTAAAAGATAATTATTCGTTATATGAAATTATGGGGGCTGGAGAATTTCATGAAAGATTTGGTGGGGATAGGCCAGGTAATATAATGGACAATTATAAGGTTTACCTAGATGAAGCTGGCAATAGTGTAACTGCTTACAGGGACGCGGATCAATGGTATGCTGCAAATGGAACGCCTGTCAACAGTCCAACGAATTTATTTTCCGGAGGATTAGTTTACCCAAGATATCAAGATGATCGCGTTCAGGATAATCCTAATTTTATTAAAAGTAAAGATTTTGATCCATCGGTTTCCTTTGAGGATTACAAAGCTCAGGTTAATTGGATGCCTAGATTGGCTTTTTCTTTTCCTATATCTGATGTCGCGAATTTTTTTGCACATTATGACATTTTGGTCCAGAGGCCAGCCTCAAATACTTTGGCTACCGCAAGAGATTATTTTTATTTTACAGATGAAGCGGGTAACGTAAAAAACAATCCCAATCTAAAGCCGGAAAGAACCATTGATTATGAGGTGGGATTCCAACAAAGGTTATCGATGTCTTCAGCCCTGAAAATTGCAGCTTATTACAAGGAAATGAGGGACATGATTCAGGTAAGGACCTTTTTTCCAGTCCCAATAGTAAATCAATATACTACTTACGACAATTTAGATTTCGGAACGGTAAAAGGGTTTTCATTTCAATATGATTTAAGGCGGACAGGTAATGTTTCTCTTCAGGCTAACTATACCTTGCAATTTGCAGATGGTACAGGGTCTAATGCCAATTCTCAACGGGGGTTGACTTCTAGGGGTAATTTGAGAACTTTATTTCCGTTAAATTTTGATGAAAGGCACAGGATTGTTGCCAATGTTGATTATAGATACGGTAGTGGAAGGAGTTACTTTGGACCAAGAATTGGAGACAGGGAGCTATTGGCTAATTTTGGGGTTAACCTACAAGGAATTTTGGTTTCAGGTAGGCCCTATACGGCCCAGGTCACTCCATTAGAATTGGGAGGAGCTACTACTGCTGGGTCGATCAATGGATCCAGGAAACCCTGGAACCTCACGTTAAACCTCAGGGTAGATAAGTCTATTCAACTGAGGGAAGGATGGGCTGTAAATATTTATGCTAGGATCTCTAATTTGTTGGACAGAAAAAATATCATCAATGTATATCCAGCTTCGGGTTCTCCAACGGATGATGGGTTTTTGTTGTCTTCAAATGGTCTAGATAAGTTAGAAAATATCAATAATTCGGATAGGGAAGTTGAGGCATATTTGGCATCTTTCCAATGGTCTTTGTTAAACCCAGATTTTTTTAGCTTACCGCGAAGGATTTATGTAGGAGCTATATTTGATTTATAAAATTGCTAGGAAAATATGTTCAGGATTGTATCTGTTGTATTGGTGATTATTATGGGGTGGCCTTTAGGCGTAAAGAGTCATATCAACCCCAATATAGTCAAGCGATTGCGCAATGGCAGTAGCAGTACAGTGAGTTTTAGGGAAAATTGTGACAATGCGATTGCCCAAGTTGACCAAGCAATTAATAATGTAAGAGCTCGATTATTATCTGGCGGGGATGTTTGGTGGGATGGTACTGATGGTAGATATATCGTCCCCAAGGTTGCTCCGGGTTTGCCTGAAGTATCAGCTATTTTTACTGGTGCGGTTTGGTTAGGGGGTGTTGATCCAGCTGGAAATTTAAAACTTGCGGCTCAGACCTATGGAAGATCCAGTGGCAATAGTGATTTTTGGCCGGGACCTTTGGATCCTGAAACTGGGAAGACGGAGCAAGATGTATGTGCCAAGTGGGATAAATTCTTTGTAGTTAAAGGTGAAAGTATAGAAACTCATTTGAGGAATTGGGAAGCTGCCAAGCAAATGGGAATAGAATATCAGCCTGAGGATATTCCTAAAGATGTGAGGGGATGGCCAGCCAAAGGAAATCGTTTTTTTTCGGATATTCATAAGTTTGATTTGCCCAACACCTCCCAAGGTCTTGCTGGTTTTTGGGATCAAGATGGGGATGGAAATTATGATCCCGATAAAGGAGATTTTCCTGTTATCGAAATTCGTGGATGCACAGACCAACCTCAATTTCCAGACGAAATGACTTTTTGGATTTACAATGATGCTGGTAATATTCATTCAGAATCCAGAGGAGATCCTATTCAAATGGAGATTCAGGTTCAAGCATTTGCTTATGCAACTAACGACGAGATTAACAACATGACTTTCCAGCGGTATAAATTAATCAATAGGGCGGTTGAAAGTATAGATAGTACTTATTTTGCGATGTGGGTTGACCCAGACTTAGGTTGCTTTACAGATGATTATATTGGCAGTGATGTGAATCGTAACTTGGCTTATGTTTATAACGAGGATGCTGCTGATGGTGAAACAGGTTGCGTTTGTCAAGGAGGAGTCAATACCTATTGTGAAGAAATCCCGATTTTAGGAATAGATTATTTTCGCGGGCCTTTAAATGAATTTGGAGAAGAAATTGGAATGTCTTCATTCACCTATTACAATAATGGTGGAATTGGTTCTCCTCCTGTTGGAACTACAGACCCTAATACAGCACAAGAATATTTTAATTACCTGTCGGGATCTTGGAGAGATGGTAGTCCGTTTACTTTTGGTGACGATGCTTATCAGGATGGGATTCCAGTTAAATACGCGTTTCCTAATCCTCCCGATGATGTAGACGGATGGTCTATGTGTACAGCGGGATTGCCTTTCGGTGATAGGAGAATGATTCAAGCATCGGGCCCCTTCAGACTAGATCCAGGTGCGGTTAATGAATTAATCATTGGTGCGGTATGGGTAGCTGATCAAAATTATCCCTGTCCCAGTATTGCCAAACTTCAAGAAGCTGATGATATTGCACAGGCTTTATTTGATAATTGTTTTGAAATTACAGATGGTCCTGATGCACCAGATGTAGATTTCATAGCATTGGACAAGGAAATTATTGCAATTTTTACGAATGACACAATTGTTTCTAATAATGCCTTCGAAGCATATGCTCAAAAAGGCTTACAAATTCCAGCTGGTGTAGCTGATTCACTGTATGAGTTTGAGGGATATAAGCTTTACCAATTGGCCTCTTCTGATGTCACTACTGCTGATTTTGATAACCCAGATAAAGCCCGGTTGATTTTTCAGGCAGATGTGACTAATGGGGTGAATCGGATTTTCAATTGGGTAAGTACTGACAATCCTACTTCAGAGGAGTTGTTTGTACCTCAATTAATGGTAGAGGGACGGGATCAGGGTATTGAGCATTCCTTTCGAATCACTGAGGACCAGTTTGCAACAGGAGACCGAAGATTAATCAATCATAAAAAATATTATTTTGTTGCAGTTGCCTATGCCTATAACAATTACGAATTATATGATCCACAAAGGCAAATTGGCCAGAAAAGGCCTTATTTAGAGGGCAGGCGTAATATTGGTGATGGAGATAACCCATATTATACGGTAATTCCCAGGCCTATTGTTGATCGAAAACTAAATGCTAATTACGGTGATGGTGCAATTATTACACGAATCGATGGGGTAGGTGCAGGTGGCAATTTTCTTAGAATGTCTAAGGCTACTCAAGAATCAATCCTCAAAGGAGAATTTGATGGAACAATTACTTATGACGAGGGAGCTGGTCCTATTAAAGTAACAATTTTCAATCCATTGGATGTGGTGGATGGTACTTATGAGTTGACTATGCGGGATGAAAATATGGATAATGACGTTTTAGATGAACAAGTAACGTGGCAATTAAAAAGCCTGACCAATCCTAGTGCGCCCCTGGTAATTTCAGAGGGATCCATCGATAGATTGAATGAGCAAATCATCAAGGAATTTGGATTTACCGTTACCATTGGGCAAACTGGAGAGCCTGGCGACAAACTCAACACAAAGAACGGCGTCTTAGGAATGGAAATTGAATACAGTAATCCAGATGCCGAGGAATGGTTAACGGGCATTCCTGATGGTTGGGTACCTGGTAATTCTTTCTTAGATGATGTTATTTTTGATTATGTGATTAATTCACCAGGAGAGGAGGATGCCCCACTAGACCCGAATCAATCCTTCAATAATATTGGGCCAGGTTTTTTCACTCCCTATATGATTGACAATTATAGAACTCGAGCTGGCGATAACTTGCCTTATATTACGCCAGCATGGACCAACGTAAGTGGAAATTCAATCGTTCGCTCGCAAGCTGAATTAAGCGATTTGAATAATGTAGATATAGTTTTAACTCCTGATAAATCAAAATGGAGTAGATGCGTCATAGTAGAAACTGCGAATGCCTACTACGAGTCTGAAGGTTTCTTAGGTCAAGAAGAACGTAAGCAATTTGATTTAAGGTCTGGCCAAAATGTCACTAAAGACGATAACAATGGAGATGGCCTTCCAGATATTGATACTGAAGACCCAGGGACTGGAATGGGGTGGTTTCCAGGATACGCCATAGACGTTGAAACAGGGGAAAGGTTAAATATTTTCTTTGGAGAAAATTCCTCATATGATGGGACATTTTTTCCAGAATCTTATGATGGAAAGCCAACAGGAGCTGATATGATGTTTAATCCCACTTCACAATTATTACTACCATTAGGTGGAGTATCTGGATTAGCATATGAGTATTTAGCTGGAGGACAACATTTTATTTATGTGACTAAAACTCCATATGATGAATGTGCTCAGTTGAGATCTAGATTAAGGTCTACTTTGCCAAGTTTATTCAAGGTAGCTGCCTTAAGAGAAATCACATGGGCTGGTTTCCCTATGATGGCGACTGGTACCCAAATGCGAAGTTATGCAGAGGGTTTAATCCCAGAGGAGTTAACGATTCAACTAAGAGTTGACAATAGTTATAAAACCGCCGTAGGAACAGGAGAATACAATGGTTATCCTTCCTACCAATTCAGTATTATTAATAAGGAGGCAGGGGATCCAGATCAATTATTCGTGGATGAATCCTTAGACAAAATCAAGGCTGTTCCCAATCCTTACTTAGGATTTTCTGATTATGAGGTTTCCCAATTTGTAAATACAGTTAAAATTACCAACTTGCCAGCAGTCTGTACCGTAACGATTTATACGTTAGATGGCAAATTTATCCGTCAGTACAATCGAAACGAAACTGGAAGTATTCCCAGGGGAGCCAATAGGGCTTTGTTGGAAAACCAAATTCTGCCAGATTTGGAGTGGGATATGAAAAATAGTAGTGGCATTCCTATCGCGGCAGGAGTATATTTGATTCATATTGACGCTGATCAGTTAGGTCAGAGAACCCTTAAATGGTTTGGAATTAATAGAAAATTTGATCCTTCGGGACTGTGATAAATAGTTAGGACCATGCTGGTACTTGGAAGAAAAGAAATAGGCTTATTGATATTAATCTTGGTATACCAAGTTGGCCAATCTATTGCAGGCAACCCCGATCGTCAAGGCGAGGCAGGAGCTTATGAATTGTTGATGAATCCTTGGGCAAGAAGTGCCGGATTGCACACCATGAATACCAGTTGCATACAAGGAGTAGAATCCTTAAGGCTAAATGTAGCCGGACTTTCGAGAATCAACCAATTTGAAGTTGCTGCAAGTTATGCTAATTATCTCCAGGGTACAGAAATAGCAATGAATGCCATTGGTTTTGGAGCCAGGACGAGTCCTACAGGGGTATTGGGAATGAGTATAATGACTTTAGATTTTGGGGATATTCCAATCACAACTACTAATCAACCTGAAGGTACAGGTGGGGTATTTTCCCCTAGGTTGGTTAATATTGGTTTAAGCTATACTAAAACATTTGAAAACAAAGTATCTGTCGGACTTACGTTGAGAGGTATTTCTCAATCTATTTCCAATGTATCTGCTTTTGGATTAGCCGTTGATGCTGGAATTCAATATGTAAGTGGACCCAAGGATAATTTCAAATTTGGTATTTCCTTAAGAAACGTTGGCTCTCCAATGAGATATACAGGAGAGGGCCTTTCAGTTGCACGGCCTAGCCCTAATGGTGCAGGATATGAACTTACCTTAGATCAAAGATCAGCAGGTTTTGAACTTCCATCTATGCTTAATATAGGTCTTTCCTATGATTTATATTTTAAAGCCGTCCATCGGCTAACTTTATTGGGCAATTTTACATCTAATTCATTTTCGCAGGATCAAATTGGTGGTGGAATTGAATATAGCATCAAAGAACTTTTTGCTATCCGAGGGGGTTATAAATATGAGTTCGGCTCCAATGACATCGTCAAACAACCTATTTACACTGGGATAAGTGCAGGCTTTGGATTTGATTTACCTCTTTCAAAGGATAATGATGATTTAACAATTGGGATTGATTATGCCTATCGGCAAAGTAAAATTTGGAATGGAACTCATAATTTTGGAGTGCGATTGGGTTTTTAAAAATAGACTATATTTGTACAATAAATCAAAGTAGCCTATAACTAGAATTGTCAGTTACTAAAATTGGCAAAATGTTTTTCCAGTAAAAAATTAATTTTTCAAGCCTGAGCAATGGTGATTCGGGTTTGGAATTTTTTGTTTAATAAAATGATGAAAATGTCGGGTATTAATTATTTAACCAAAGAAGGCTTCGAGAAAATAAAAATCGAACTGGAGGAATTGAAAACCAAGGGTAGATCAGATGTCGCAAAGGCAATTGCAGAAGCTAGAGAAAAGGGGGATTTGTCAGAAAATGCGGAATACGATGCAGCTAAAGATGCACAAGGAATGTTAGAGCTTAAAATAAACGAACTTGAAAAAGTTTTATCTAATGCTCGAATTTTAGATACAAGTGAATTGGACAATTCAAAAGTCACAGTCCTTTCTAATGTCACCATAAGAAATTTAAAGACTAAAAAGGAGTTAACTTATAAACTAGTCAGCGAATCTGAAGCAGATTTAAAAGCTAAAAAGATATCAGTTAACAGTCCAATGGGTGCAGGTTTATTAGGAAAAAAGGTAGGCGAAATAGCCTTAGTGTCAACTCCGGCAGGTTCCATTGAATTTGAAATCGTTGAAATATTTTTCTAATGCCCAGTATCTTTTCCAAAATATTAAATGGTGAAATCCCTTCATACAGAATAGCTGAAGATGAATACCACTATGCTTTTTTAGATATTAGACCACTACAAAAGGGCCATACTTTAGTTATCCCCAAAATGGAGATAGATTATATTTTCGATTTAGAAGATTCAGCCTTATCTAATCTGATGGTTTTTTCTAAAAAAGTCGCCAAAGCTGTAGAAGCTTCAATACCTTGCAAGCGAGTTGGAATAGCAGTAATTGGATTAGAAGTTCCCCATGTTCATATTCATTTGGTGCCACTACAAACGGTCGGGGATATTAATTTTACCAAACCACCAGTTGAGGTAAATTCCGATGAAATGGAAAGCATTGCAAAAACCATTCAAAATAACTTTGAATAGTAGATTTAGAGTGCTTTTTTTCTTGAAGGATTGGCATTTAAAAATGCTTCCCAAGACGTAAATTTTTCGCCGTTTCCAAATTGAGGTGACCCTTGTTGATAAGTATGACAGACTGCAGTTGCTAAAGCGTCTGTAGCATCGAGAAATTGGTGGTTGATGGGAATGTTTAGAATTTGTTGAAGCATAGCAGCTACTTGCTCTTTGGTCGCGTTCCCATTTCCTGTGATAGATTGTTTAATTTTTTTAGGGGCATATTCCCAAACCTTTAAATTTTTTGCTACAGCTGCTGCTATGGCTACACCTTGTGCCCGTCCTAGTTTTAATAATGATTGAGGATTCTTCGCATAAAAAGGAGCTTCAATCGCCATCTCATTAGGTTGATGACGGTCAATAATAGATTGTAACCGTTCGTAGATCTGTTTGAGTTTTTGCTGGTGATCGGGAAATCCGCGCAACTGTAAAACACTCATTTCAATTAATCGAATCGCTTTGTCTTCTACCTGGATGATACAAAACCCTAAAATATTAGTTCCTGGATCTACCCCTAGTATAATGGAATCAGATTTTTTCATATTAAAATTATCCTTCAAATATATCCTTTTTCCCCTTTGGAAGCGTTTACATAAAACAAAAAGTTGATAAATGATTTTTAATGTTTTTTTGGTTTTACTGTTCCCATTATTAAATCTTAATAACAATTCGCCCATTGACTGCGGATTAGAAAATACTTCTATTGTGGATGGAGAAACCTTAGTATATAAAATTTATTACAATTGGAATTTTGTATGGATTGGAGCAGGAGAAGTAGTCTTTAAGGTAAAAGAGGAGGAAGCCGCTTATAAAATTACGGCCATAGGAACTACTTACCCATCTTATGATTGGTTTTTTAAAGTCAGAGATCGGTACGAAACTGTTGTCAATAAGGTCGATTTAATGCCTATAAGCGCTGTCCGAGATATTCAAGAAGGTAAATTTACTTTATACGATAGCCTATTGTTCAATAGAAACGAGCGCACAGTTACTTCTTTTAGAGGAAAAAACAAAAACAATCTACAAGACAGTCTATTTGAGGTAGACCATTGTATTCAAGATATTTTATCTATTATTTATTATGCACGTAACTTGAATTATGAAGAGGAGGCTGGACCTTCCATAATTCCTGCAAGTATTTTTATTGATCGATCTTCGTGGCCACTTGAAATATCGGTAGGCGCCTTTAAAGAAAAGCATAAAATAAAGGGTTTAGGGGTATTCTCAACTTTAGAACTGAGGCCAAATGTAAAGGAGGGGTTTTACTTTAGGCAAAATACAGACATGAAAATCTGGGTAACTCAAGATGAGAAAAGGGTGCCATTATTGATTGAAACACCAATTTCAGTTGGTTCATTAAAAGTGATTCTTAAAGAAACCCGATAATTTGTTATTTTGGTTTTGAATATTAATCAAAACGAAAATGAAAAATACTGGCTTTTTTGGGCACCCGAGGGGATTATCAACTTTATTTTTTACTGAAATGTGGGAGCGCTTTTCCTATTATGGGTTAAGGCCATTGTTGGTTTTGTTTATGGCTGCCGCCCTACACGATGGGGGTTTTGGATTTGATAGAACCACAGCTTCATCTATAGTCGGCATTTATGCGGCAAGCGTATATTTAGCTTCCCTGCCCGGAGGATGGATTGCAGACCGCCTATGGGGGTTAAGAAAATCAATTATGATAGGGGCAGTACTCATCACAATTGGACATTTGGCTATTGCACTTTCAGCTGTATTTTCACAGACAACTTTCTTTGTTGGATTAGTATTCATTGTGCTTGGAACAGGGTTACTCAAACCCAATATTTCTGCAATTGTAGGAGATCTTTATCCTGAGGGCGGTGCAAGAAGAGATGGGGGATTTACTATTTTTTATATGGGAATTAATATTGGTTCGTTTTTAGGTCAAATAACTACGGGTCTTTTGGGTGAAAAAATTGGATGGCATTGGGGTTTCGGTGCCGCAGGAGTTGGGATGCTGTTTGGTTTGCTTTGGTTTTATTTCCAAGCTCCCAAGACATTAGATGATTTAGGTTTGGAAGCTCCTTCCAAACATCCAGATCCAGAAATCAACCAAGCCCAGGAAAAGAAAATTAAATTAGGATTGTGGGTATTTATAGTTGCACTAGCACTAGTTGTAGGTTTATCTTCCTTCGGAATGATTGAAATAAATGCAGTTTCATTGGCTCACAATATGAGTTATATAATGGCCATACTTGCCGTCATTTATTTTTTATATGTATTTGTTTTGGGGGGCTTAAATAAGAATGAATTAAAGAGAGTGGGCGTAATAATGGTCTTGTTTTTATTTTCTATGATTTTTTGGGCGGCATTTGAACAAGCACCTACTTCATTAAATTTATTCGCTTCGGATTTTACCAATAGAACAATTCTGGGGTGGGAAGTACCTGCTTTATGGTTTCAATCATTTAATTCCTTTTTCATCATTACCCTAGCACCTCTTTTTGCAGCTTTGTGGGTAACATTGAGCAATAAGGGAATTAATTTGTCAAGTCCAGCTAAATTTTCTATGGGCTTAGCCTTTACAGCTATTGGGTTTTTGTTGATGATTTTTGCCGCTAATATAGTGGTAGATGGCAATGGCTTGATTAAGGTTTCTGCCATGTGGTTAATAGGATCTTATTTTTTCCAAACGGTTGGAGAGTTGTGCTTGAGTCCGGTTGGCCTTTCCTCAATGACCAAACTAGCACCTAAAAAATTTGCTGGGCAAATGATGGGGGTGTGGTTTTTTGGAACAGCCTTGGGTAATTTGATTGCAGGAATAGTAGGAGGAAAAGTAAATCCCGAAAATCTTCAAGAAATGCCACAATTATTCCAGCAAACTACTTTGTCATTAGCCATTGCAGCAGTAATTCTAGCCTTATTAGTCAAACCTATTCAGCGTATGATGCAGGGAGATCACTAATGAAGAGGGGAGTTAA
>CAYPID010000002.1:0-118687 GCA_964410725.1 uncultured Saprospiraceae bacterium | reverse complement strand
ATCACTAATGAAGAGGGGAGTTAATTCATTGAGATAGAAATCAATTAGATAGAAGCTATTTGGAAATTGGTGTCAAGGTAAAGAGTGTTCAATAAAGGCCTGATGATATCATCAAATTAAGGTTTTACATATTCTTTGGTCCATTTGTACAAAGAAGGACAAGAGGAATAGGTAGATACGATATTAACATAAGTCGCATTTACCTTTTCAGATACATATCCATTGATATGTTCAGCTTTTTTGGAATCTATTGCAGCCTGTCTGATTTTAGAATAGTCCTGTGAAAGACTAGCTTTATGAGGGTCAGTGATGGATTGTAATTGAATGATTCTCAATAGGGGTTCCCCCCTTGGATCTTTGAATTCTAATGGGCTAGATAGGTCTCCAACCTCCAAGGTATCAATAGTGAAATAAATATCTGGATCTAAATCACCAATTTCAAAAAAGGTATTTCCAGTAATTGGATTAATCATTCTGCCATCATTATTGGTAGATTGCTGATCTTCATCCGAATAAAGCTTAACAGCCTCCGAAAAAGTTATGGAATCAGTTTCAATAAGGATTCTGATTTCTTCCAATTTAGCAATTGTACTATCGATGTCAGCTTGTGTTATGCTAGGTTTAATAAGGATGTGTCTAGTGTTAATAGAATTACCTCGTCTGCCAAGCATTTGAATTAGGTGGAAACCAAATTGGGATTCAATCACTGGTGAAATTTCCATTACATCTAATTTGTATGCAGCCGCTTCAAATTCAGGAACAAAATTTCCTCGCTTTGTCCAACCCAAATCACCACCCATTCTCCCAGAATTATCATCGGAGAATTTTTGTGCTAATGCAGCAAAATCCTCACCTCCATTGACAATACGCTCACGGATAGACTCTAGGAGATCTTTTGCTCGATTTTTTTCATCTTCATTAATGACCGGTTTGAGCACAACTTCACCAACTTCCACTTCAGAGTTGAAATAAGGCAAGCTATCAGAAGGTATTTTATTGAAGAAATCTTTAACCTCAGAGGGAGTAACTTTGACCTCAGTTAAAATTTTATTTCTCATTCGGTCAATCAGCAATTGGCTTTTTAAGTCATCTCGAATTTGCGTCTTAACCTGATTAATAGATTGGCCATAGTATTCTTCGAATTGACTGATATCATTGTTCATATATGCCAAAATTTGATCAATTCTAGCATTTAATTGACCTTCTACTTCTTCATCTGAAACTTCTATACTATCGATTTTGGATTGATTTAGTAAAAGCTTGTTGGCTAGCAATTGATCTAATATTCCGCACTTGGCTTCTTCGTTCACCCCAGGGTTATTGGCTTTTACATAGGCATATTGTTCTTCTAACTCTGATAAAAGAACTAATTCTCCTCCAACTAAAGCAATCACTCTGTCCACAATGACAGGATTGCTTTGTCCATTTAATAGAATGGCAGTATTTAAAAGTAATATCAATAACCCCAGTAACTTTTTCATCTTTATTTATTTTCAATAGTAAAACTGAACGTTCTGTTTTCTTAAGGCCTCTTGTAGCAAGGATTCCTTCTTTTGATCTAGTATTTGGACCTTTCGGTTGTGCAGAATAATTTTTTTAGCCTGACCTTCAATGTAGCTGAGTGGTGCGATGGTTTTAGCCTCTCGATACTCTAATACTTTAAGCAAGTAAAGGTAACCCTCAAAACGCTTAGAAAAATATTTTTTATAGGAAATATTCGCTGATGTCATTTCACCCACCGGCAAAAGCTGAGCAACCTCATCAAAATCTTTCCACAAATGCGGTTCCAAATAAAACTTTTCAGCTTCTTCTAAAGCAAATTTTTTTAATGATTCTATCGAAGAATCATCCGCATCGTCAAGTTCCTTTCTTAATTTTCTTTCTTCACGAACAGGTTCGGGAATTTTTAAAAATAGAAATCTTACAATAGGTGACTCTAATACAAATTGTTCTTTGCTGGCCTCATAAAAGTCAGATAATTCTGCTGGAGTGATTGTAGAGTCCAGAGTGATTTTGACAAACTCTCTTTCATAGGATGCTCTAAGTAGAGACGCTCGGTAGTCTTGTACGAGTTTTTCGATATTCATTTGAGGGTCGATATTCTGTTCTGCTTCATGCAAAAAAAGCATTTCCTTAACCCATCTATTTACAAATGATTTAATTACCAAATTACTGTCTTTAGAAGTTGCAGCGTAAGGGAATATCCCGTCTAGGTCAGATGGATAAAGTCCTTTATCAAATACCATCGCCAATGGGAGCTCTTGTTGAAAGGTCGCTTTATCATTGGTTTGACAACCACACAAGATCTGAACAAAAATGATGAATATGGAAAAGTGAATCCTCATTTGTTTATTGAACTACAATCGATTCTAAGACCTTATGATTGATTTTATATTGGTAATCAGACCTTAGGGAATTTATCCATTCCTTATCTAAAAAATCCTGATAATCAGCAACCACATATCCTCTTGCATCTTTTAGAGTCTGTTGGGCTGCGGGTTTGATTGCCTTTATTTTTGCAAAAGTTAGGGCAGCGCCATCATTGGCACTTTGAGGTCTAGAGCAGGTATTTTCTTTCCATTGGATGCTTCTAAAATAATTTTCCAAATCAGGCCTTTCCATTTCTTTAACCTCCACGCCAATTACAAAGTCTTCTTTATTGAACTGCTTCAATACCTCATCAGCGTTGTGTTCGCGTGCAAAATTGACAATCTCATTCAACTGGCCTGCAGCGGAAGGAACAATTCGAAAAATATCTACCACAGCCCGCTCCGGAGATTGATAGTTTTCCCGATGAGTCTCGTAAAACTGAGCCAAACCAGCGGTATCTTTCGATGCTTTATCCCAAACCATCTGTTTGGTTACTTCAAACAAAAGAATACCTTCCTCGTATTCTCTGACCAGTGCTTTGAACTCCGGAAAGTTCTTTTCTAAGTTTTTCTCTTCGAACCGCATCAAAACATTCTCCACATATTTTTTATACAACACCTCGATAGCCTCTTTATTAGTATAGCTAGAGCCCAATCCAATTCGCTCCCTTGATTCGTTTTCTAAATAGGCTGCGAAATCCTGTTCCGTATATTTTTCATCATTAATCAGTTCAAATATTACTTTTGGTTTTTCAATTTTTGAAGACCTCCACTTAAAGGTTAAGAATTCTTCAGGTAATGATTCTGAAAAATGACCCAAAGCTTCTGGATATTCGACGAATTGAGCTTTTTCTCTAATTTTTTCAATTAAGGCAGCCTTTGCTACATCTACCCTTGGATCCTTTAATAACCGAGCCTCCAGTCTGTTTTTTTCAATCTCAAAAGGTTGCAAGTCTCTTTTACTGATTCTTTTGACCAGGTGCCATCCTAAACTACTCTGAAACGGCTCGGAAATATCTCCATCATTTTCTAAACTAAAAGATGCCTCCTCGAAAGCTAATTCGTATTTGTTGATCCCAAAAACTCCTAAATAGCCTCCGCGTTGAGCAGTGGCCCTATCGTCAGAATACTGACTGGCAGCAGTGGAGAAATCCATCCCTGCTCTAATGGTATCGTAAATCTGCTTTATTTTTTCCTCACTTCCTTCCCCTCCACGTACTAAAATGTGGGCAATTTCAATTTGCCCCCTGGCAGGCCTTTTGGCATTTAACTTTAACAAATGAAATCCTTGCGGAGAACTCACAGGGGCGGAAACCTCGCCTACATTTAAGCCATAAGCTTGGGTTTCAAATTCATAAAAACCAGGAGGGAAGGGCGCTGTAACAAATCCTATCCTACCCTTATTGCCCGTTACGGAGGGGTCTTGAGAATGCCTTACGGCAAAATCTTCAAATGAATCCCCATCCTTCAAAAGGTTCCTAACTGCTTGGGCCTGTTTGAAAACGCGCTCTTTATTTTCGTCTTCTACCTTAAAAAGCACGTGACTTAAATCCAAATCAAGTTGCATTCGCTGATAAGCTTCAACTAACAATTTTTCAGTTACCTCCTTATCGATGAGATAAGAATCCGAAAGTTGCCTCCTGTACCCATTTAGTTCTTCAGCCAATTCTGGAATGGTATCCAATTGAAGGTCCTTTGCCTTGCGGACTTTAAGCTTGAAGTTGATGTAGAGGTTTAAATATTCCTCGAGAGAGGCTCTGGAATAATCAGGTTTTTCTCCACTTGTTTTGTTGAAAATATAAAGAAATTCAGAAAGGTAAACAGGCTCTTTTTCAACAGTAAATAAAACAGGTTCCGAATTTTTTTGCGCATCAACAACAGAAGGGAAGCCGATACAAATCCATATCAATAAATAAAAATAGTTTTTCATGTTTTTCCATTTAATGCAAATCAATCTTCTCATTCAAGGTTGAACGTTCAAACCCGTTGTATATTGTTAGTTTTATTCTAAATCAAACCCAATATCAGTCCTAAAGGATTTACCTTGATAATGAATTTTTTCTGCAGCTTCTAGAGAAATGATTTTGGCTTCCTTTTTGGATGTCCCCATCCCTGTAATAGCCAATACTCTTCCCCCATTAGTAAGTAATTTATCAGATTCCATTTTAGTTCCAGCATGGAATACTATCGCTTTTTCAATTTCTTCCACTCCTGTAATTTCATGCCCCTTTTGGTAAGCTTCAGGATAACCTTGTGAAACTAAAATAGTGGTTAGCGCATAGTGGTCTGATATTTCTATTGTTTGATTACCTAATTTACCTTGTGTGGTTTGAATTAAAAGATCCAAAAGATCGTTTTTAATTCTCGGAAGGACCACCTCTGTCTCAGGATCTCCAAGCCTACAATTATATTCAATTACAAAGGGTTCACCATCCACTGCAATGAGTCCAAAGAAAATGAAGCCGGTATAGTTGATTTTTTCTTCTCTAATCCCTGCAATAGTAGGTTCGATAATTCGGTTTTTAACTTTGTCCAATAAAACTTGATCGACAAAGGATACCGGCGAAACGGCACCCATACCCCCGGTATTCAAACCGGTATCATTTTCTCCAATTCGTTTATAGTCTTTCGCTATCGGCAATAATTTATAGGTATCTCCATCAGTCAAAACAAAAACAGAAAATTCAATTCCACTCAAAAATTCCTCTACAACCACTTTACTACTGGCTACTCCAAATTTCCCTTCCAACATTTCGGTAAAATTCAGCGAAGCCTGGGACAGATCTTCTAAAATCAAAACGCCTTTGCCCGCAGCTAATCCATCAGCCTTTAAGACAATAGGAGGGGATAAATTTTCCAAATAAGCAAGCCCTTCATTAAGTTGTTCTTTGGTAAAAGAGCGATAGCTCGCTGTTGGGATTCCATATTTGTGCATAAATTTTTTGCCAAATTCTTTACTCCCTTCTAATAAAGCACCTTGTTGGGAGGGGCCAATAATGGTAATGTTTTGAAGGGCAGTGTCGGAATGGAAGAAATCCACGATTCCTCTAACTAAGGGTTCTTCGGGCCCAACAATCACTAGATTGATTTCGTATTTAAGCGCATTTTTTTTTACCGCCTCAAAGTCCAATGGATTTAAGGGTAAGTTTTGCCCATAATCGGAGGTTCCGGCATTACCTGGCGCTATGTATAGCGCGTTTAATAAAGGACTTCTCGATAGTTTCCAGGCTATTGCATTTTCTCTGCCGCCACTACCGAGTAATAAAACATTCATATTTATTTTAATTTAATGCCAAATATAGATAATCTTTGCATTCAAATATTTAAAGAGGATTCATGATTAGTTACCTAAAAGGAACTCTAGCAGTCAAAACCCCTACTTACGTATTGGTGGAAACTAAGGGCGGTGTAGCCTATAAAGTAAACATAAGTTTGAATACTTTTTCTGCAATAGAAAAAGAAGTAGAAGTTAAAATACTAACCCATTTGCACATTAAGGAAGATAGCCATACGCTATTCGGATTTGCAGAAGAATCAGAAAGAAATATTTTTCTACACTTAATATCGGTTTCCGGTATAGGTCCTGCAACAGCGCAGATTATGCTATCCTCTATGACACCAGATGAAATTACTAAGGCAGTGGTTGGAGAGGATGTAAAAACTATCAATAAAGTTAAAGGAATTGGGACCAAAACCGCCCAGCGAATTATCTTAGATCTAAAGGATAAATTAATCAAAGATTCAGGTGAAAATTTTATTTCCCCTGACCAGATGAACAATACAATAATGAATGAAGCGTTATCTGCATTACTTGCATTAGGTTTTCAGAAAAATAGCGCACAAAAAGCAATTGATGGTGTGATTAAAGGGGATCCTACTGTTGATTCCGTTGAGGTTTTAATAAAGAGAGCCCTCAAACTAATGTCTTGACCATTAATTGATAGAAGGCACGGCGTCAGTGCCAAAGGGATTAAGCAATGAGTAAAAAAAGTATTTGGATTTTCATACCCACTGTCATTTTGATTGTGGCGATATCGAACAAAGGAAAAACAACTGACTTGCCCAATGAGTTTACATTGGAGCGTTCAAGTTTAGATACAATACCACCTATTTCGGAGCGGAAAGGGGATTTTTTAACAGAACCCAATATCAATCCTTTTGATTTAAAAGACCCGCCAATTATTGAAAAAAAGGTAGAGTACGACCCCACTACAGGCCAATATATCGTAAGGGAAGTTATAGGAGATTTTAATTTCAGACCCCCTACCTATTTAACTACTGCAGAGTATCTCGCCTTACGGCAAAAGGAGGACGAAAGAAGATATTTTCGGCAAATAGCGGGAATCATTAGTGATGAAAATGGAATTAACACCCTTGATCCTATCGCCAAAATAGACGTAGGTAATTCTCTTCTAGATCGACTTTTTGGGGGAACGGAGGTAAAAATTGAACCTCAGGGAAATATTGATTTGAAGTTTGGTGCAGACTTCCAAAGGGTCGAAAATCCGATATTGACTGAACGACAAAGAACCCAAGGTGGCTTTGATTTTGACATGGACATCCAAATGAATGTTTCAGGTAAAATTGGAGATAAATTAAACCTTACCACGAACTACAATACTAAAGCTACTTTTGATTTTGATAATACCATTAAGTTGGATTATAACTCTGATTTATTCGGAGAGGATGATATTATCAAAAAAATTGAAGCTGGTAATGTTAGTTTACCGCTCAATGGATCACTAATCCAAGGAGCTCAAAGTCTTTTCGGGTTAAAGACGGAAATGCAATTTGGTCATTTGAGGTTAACAGCCATTGCTTCTCAGCAAAAATCTCAAAGAGAATCCATACAAATTGAAGGTGGAAGTCAATTGCAGGAATTTGAGGTAAAGGCAGATGAATACGATGAAAACCGCCATTTTTTCCTTTCTCATTACAATAGAGAAATTTTTGAACCGGCCCTGAGCAACCTGCCACAAATCAAGACCTTATTCAAACTTGAAAATATCGAAGTATGGATAACCAATGATCGCAACGAGGTGGATAATGTTAGAGATATTATAGCCTTTGCGGATTTGGGGGAGGCAGAAAGACTGGTCAGCCCTGATAAAATTGAGGTTTACCCAGATCCTCCTTTCAGAGAAATTGGCCAAGGCAAGCCGTTACCTGACAATAATTCTAACGGCTTATACAAGGCCTTATTGGCCAATCCCGCTATCCGGGGAATTGATCAGGCCGTATCCATTTTGCAAAATGGCTTTGGTCTACAACAAGCCAAAGATTTTGAAAAGGTCAGTGCTCGAAAATTAAAACCGCAGGAATATACAGTTCATCCTGAGTTGGGAATTATTTCTTTGAATGTGAACGTTCTTCCCGATCAGGTTGTGGGGATTTCATACCAGTATGCGTACAATGGTCGCAATTATAAAGTGGGGGAATTGTCTGCTAATTCTGCAACCAGTGCAATAGATTCCTCTATTAATGTTTTATTCGTCAAATTACTTAAGAGCACTACACAGCGGACAGATGTGGTGACCTGGGATTTGATGATGAAAAATATTTATTCAATTGGAGCCTTTCAAGTCAATCAGGAGGATTTCAAATTAGATGTTTTTTACGACGATCCAGGTAAGGGATTTAAACGGTTTTTGCCGGAGAGTAATTTAGCTGGAAGGCCTTTATTGCGGGTGTTTAATCTAGATATACTAAACGTACAAGGAGACCCACAACCCGATGGGGTATTTGATTTTGTACCCGGGGTTACTATTAATCCATCTAATGGTAGGATTATGTTTCCAGTGTTGGAACCTTTCGGTTCAAGTCTGGCCAATCAGATAGAAGATGAGGTATATAGGGAAAAGTATACTTTTCAAGAGTTATATGACGAAACTAAGTTTATCGCTGGGGAATTTCCAGAGAAAAACAGATTTACCATTAAAGGCTCTTATAAATCCAGTGTTGCTTCAGAAATTTCTTTAGGAGCTTTCAATATTCCCAAAGGGTCAGTACAAGTAAGTGCTGGTGGACAGCGATTGGTAGAGGGGGTAGACTATGAAATAGACTACAACATTGGCCGATTAAAAATATTAAACGATGCAATCTTGGCATCTGGAGTTCCCGTTAACGTCTCTTACGAGGACAATACCTTATTTGGTTTTCAGACCAAATCTATGTTTGGGGTAAGGGCTGATTATGATGTGGATGAGAACTTTACTATTGGGGCTACGCTCCTCAAATTATTTGAAAGGCCATTTACGCCTAAAGTGAATATCGGAGATGATCCTATCAATAATACAATTTACGGATTAGATTTCACCATTAATCGGGAGGCTCCATGGATAACATCGGCTTTGGATGCATTACCTTTTTACTCAACCTCTAGCGCTTCTTCCATATCTTTAAGTGCGGAAGCGGCTGCACTGAAGCCGGGACATTCTAGGGCTATTAATCAGAACAGAGATGATAAGGGGGGAGTTGTTTATATTGATGATTTTGAGGGCGCTGCTAATAGTTTTGACTTAAGACAACCGGTCAATCAGTGGTTTTTAGCTTCTGTTCCTCAGAACGATTCGGAAAACAATAATTCTTTGTTTCCCGAATCTAATTTAATCAACGACACCAGATCGGGAGCTAACCGGGCCTTATTGAATTGGTACCGAATTGACCAGATATCGCGAGTCCAGGACGATAACAAAAATCCATATACCAGTTTGGTTCCTCAACAGGAAGTTTTTCCAAATCTTCAGTTGACGCCAGATCAATTGCCTAACATTCAGACCTTAGATTTAACTTTTTACCCTTCGGAAAGGGGTCCTTACAATTTTGATGTTCCGGAGGGATACCCAGGATATACCAGGGGATTGACCTTTGTTGGTGAGGAGGCCTTGCTGAGGGATCCTCAGACCAGGTGGGGTGGGATTATGCGGGCCATGACCAATAATGATTTTCAATCTGCCAATATTGAATTTTTAGAATTTTGGATGTTGAGTCCTTTCTTGGACCCAGAGAATCCCCTCAATCCCTCTCCTAATGTCAATGGCCAACAGGGGGAATTGTATATTAATCTAGGTAATGTATCGGAGGATATCCTTCGAGATTCTCGAAAGTTTTTTGAAAATGGTCTACCTGGACCGGCCAATCCCGATCGGAGGGTAGATCAGACCAATTGGTCGGTAGTTCCAGTTGCTCAGCAAATTACCAGAGCATTTGATAACGACCCTGAAACGAGAAGTTTGCAGGATGTTGGTTTGGATGGAATGGATAATGAATTAGAAAGATTAGCTTTTGCCGACTATCTGGAGGCGTTAAAACAAGCCAATCCTATTGTAGCACAGAAGGTGGAGCAAGATCCGTCTAATGATGATTATCGCTACTATAATGATGCTGAATACGAACCTACAGATGGGGTTTATGTGAGGTACAAAAAATACAACAATACTCAGGGTAACTCGCAAGCTAATACAGGAGGAGCTCAAGTCTCTTCTTCTACTAATATTCCAGATGCGGAGGATTTGAATAGAGACAACACCTTAAATGAAACGGAAGCTTATTTTCAATATAGAATTCCATTAAGGGCGAATCCTTTGAACCCTAGAGAATTAGATTTGAATAGAACGCCATTCATTACCGATAGGATTGAAAGTGAAGATGGCAGAAGGGTATGGTATAGATTCAGGGTGCCATTGAATGGTCCTGAAAAAGTAGCCGTGGGGGGCATTAAGGATTTCCGATCTATTAGATTTATGAGGATGTATCTCAATGGATTTGAGGATCAAGTTACTTTGAGGTTTGCGAGGATGGAATTAGTTAGAAATCAGTGGAGGCGATATAATCAAGATTTGTCTGATGATACTTCTTGTAATCCGGATGTTGATTTTGATGTAGATGCGGTTAATATCGAGGAAAACAGTTCTAGGGCACCATTCAGTTACGTATTGCCTGAGGGGATTCAGCGAGAGCAATCCTTAGGGGTATTTAACGCCTTACAAAACGAGCAATCGCTTACCCTCAATATCAAGGGGTTATGTGAAGGAGAGGAAAAGTCTGTATTCAAAACTATAAACTTGGATACTCGTATGTATGAGCGATTAAAGATGTTTGTTCATGCGGAGGCGCTAAATGATTTGGTAATTGATCCAGGAGAAATGAGTGTATTTGTGCGATTGGGCAGTGATTTTAAGGAAAATTATTACGAATATGAGATTCCGCTATTGATGTCTGATCCAGATAATTTGCCTACAGCGACGAATACGACTGAATACAAATTAGAGGTCTGGCGTCCCGAGAATGAATTTGATGTCGGTTTAAAGGATTTGGTAGCTGTTAAGCAGAGGCGAAATCAGATTGATTTTTCTCCTACTGAAGAATATGTGGAAACGGTTGAAAATGACAATCCTAACTTAGCCCATCAAATAAAGGTGAAGGGTAATCCTAATTTGGGTTACGTCAAAATTGCGATGATTGGAGTAAGAAATCGAAGGGGAGGGGAAACCCTGCCTTTAAGCACTGAGGTGTGGCTCAACGAATTTAGATTAACGGGCTTAAATGAAAGAGGTGGGGTGGCTGCCTTAGCCCGGATGGATGTGCAATTGGCTGATTTGGGAAATGTTACCTTGGCTGGAAATTACTCAAGTATTGGTTTTGGAGCAATAGATCAAAAGGTGCAACAAAGGTCAAGAGAGGATATTTTTGGATATGATTTTGCAACCACCTTAGAGTTAGGGAGGTTGTTACCTTCTGATTGGGGCTTTAGGATACCGTTTTATGGTTCTATCAGCAAAAATGTGAGCACTCCAGAATTTGACCCCTATGATTTGGACATCGTTCTGAAGGAAAAGATTCGCGATGCGGAGGTGCCTCTGAGAGATTCTATAAGAAATCAGGCAGTGGAACTGGTTACGTTGAAGAGTTATAATTTCACTAACGTTAGAAAAGAAGGCGGTGGTGGGAATGGTCAGCGCGAGAATAGTACACCGTGGGATCCATCCAATATCAGTGTGACTTATGGTTACACAGAAAGTAATGTTTCGGACCCAATTATAGAATTGGACCAGAGAAAGCGTTATAATGGAGGGCTTGATTATCGATATAGTCGATCGGTCAAATATTTGGAACCTTTCAAAAACTTGATAAAGAGTGATGAGTTTTTAGGGTTGCTCAAAAATTTCAATTTAAATCCCCTGCCCAATTCATTTACCTTTTCCACTTTATTAGACCGGAGGTTTAATACCACTAAGTATCGTTTTACGGGTTTAGATGAGCGATACAGCACTTTTTACAATAAGAAATTTACTTGGAATAGAGATTATAACTTACAATGGGATTTCACAAAGTCTATAAAGTTTTCATATAGTGCGACTAATGCCTCTGTAATTGACGAACCAGACGAATTAGAAATGGCAGAGGATCCGACTATCGCAGATATTAAGCAATATCGTCGGGATAGTATTATGAATAATATTCGAAATCTTGGCCGATCGAAAAATTATAATCATTCGGTATCCTTAAGTTACACCCTTCCAGTGCGTTATTTGCCTTATATGGATTGGGTTAATGTCAGGGGACAATATCAAGCCAGTTACGGTTGGACGGCCGCTGCATTGAATGTAGATAGTTTAGGTAATTTTATTAGAAACAGCCAGGATCGACAATTAAGTGCTGATTTAAATTTTGAGTCGCTGTACAATAAAATTCCATATCTCAGAAGCATCAATCGGGGTGGCAGGAATTCAGGAGGCGGCAATAGTTCCAGAATGCCTTCCTCTGATGATTCTAGGAATGGTGCAAGGCCTTCATCTTCAAGTAATGAGGGGATGCCTTCGGGTATAGAAAGGGCATTAATTCGACCTTTGATGTTGATAAGGAATGCGAGGGTAACCTACAGACAGAGTTATTCAACTTCCATTCCTGGTTTTATGCCGGAGGCCAAACTAATGGGATTAAGTACAGGTTTTGATGCACCAGGATGGGATTTTGTGGCTGGTTTACAACCAAGGATTCGTGAATTAACGGAATCGGAATATGGGACATCAAGGGACTGGTTAGGGGTTGCTGCAAGCAAAGGATGGATCAGTAAGAGTGTCTTTCTCAATATGGAGGTCGTTCAAGATTACCAGGAGAATCTGGATATGAGAATGACTTTAGAGCCTTTTAATGATTTTAGAATTGATTTGGAGGCAACTAGAAGATTTACCGAAACACATACGGAATATTTTAAGGATACCCTATTGGACCAATTTGCGGAGTTCACGCATAATATTCCTAAGGATGTGGGTTCTTTGACTGTTTCCTACTCCGCATTAAATACCTTATTCCAGGACAGCAGGTCGGAAATTATCAATCTATTTAGAACCTTTGAAAATAATAGGGTTGTCATTTCAAGGAGATTAGGAACAGGAAACCATTCAGACCCTGTGCTTTCAGAATTGGGGTATACAGAAGGATATGGCAGAACCCAACAGGATGTGCTCATTCCGGCATTTTTGTCTGCTTATGAAGGTACAGATCCTCAGGTGGTTGGACTCAATATTTTCGATATTTTACCGAAGGTCAATTGGCGATTGAGTTACAATGGTCTTAGTAAATTGCCTTTCTTTAGGGATATTTTTCAGAATTTTACAATTGACCACGCCTACAAATCCACCCTCACAGTGAATAGTTTTGGAACGGGTTTAGATTATTTGAGAACTAGAAATGATGGGGGAGTTAATGAACTGAACGGTAATTTTTATCCAAGGTTGGAGATGCCCCAAGTTGGAATTCAAGAATCCTTTAGTCCTTTGGTTAGTATAAGTGCGACGACTAGAAGCGGAATGTCCTTAAGTTTGGATTACAACAAGGATAGAAATTTGGCGATGAGTTTCATCAGCAATCAATTAAGTGAGACCCAGACTAAGGAGTTCGTAATTAGTTTTGGTTACCTAATGCGTGATGTAGATATTCCTTTTTTAACTGGAAAAGGTGGGGGCGGAGGCGCATTTGGAGGCGGAATGTTTGGCAATGACTCAGGGAATACACCTGCAAGGGCTGGGCAATTACAGGGTAAGGATTTGGATATTAATTTCAATTTAAGGATGAGAGATGATGTTACTTTTAATCATTTATTAGACCAGGGAATTATAGAGCCGACGAGAGGAAATTACTCATTGAGCCTTTCCCCTTCCGTGGAATATAAAATGAACCAAAGATTATCATTAAGATTATTTTTTGATTACAACCGAAATGTTCCTAAAACATCAGCTGGGTTTCCAAGAACGGAGACCGCGGGTGGGATAATAGTGAGATTCGCCTTAAATTAGGAGTTGTTAAAGTTTTCCTAACGTTAAATCTTTTATCATTCTCATTACCTTACTAAAAAGGTAAACAATTTAGAATGGACAGAAGAGTAATTTGGGGTATTGTCGGGTTGATGACTGCTGCAGTCATTGGGTTGGTGTGGTTACAAATGGATCTGATCCAAACAGCCATTAAAGAAAACGAGGATCGATTCGATAAAAACGTATTCAATGCGTTGGCAGCTGTGGTTGGAAGAATGGAGTACGAGGAAATGAATCGACAACTGTATGCCTCGGTAAATGGCTATGCGACTAATTACTTTAAAAGAGAAGTAATCGGTAAGCACAAAGGTTTCGTATTCTCGGATCAACCGCAAATTAATGAACTGATTAAAGAAAGCCAATTGGTCCAGCAGTTCATGAAAAATATTAATACGCCTTGTGATTGCCCTGCGTGCTCAGCTAAAGCAAACGATCCCATTGAAAGGTTCTTCAATTATTTTCAACAAGACAATAAAAATCAATTACCAGTTGAGGAGCGGGTAAATTTTAACACCATACAAAGCACTATCGCTAAAGAATTGAGCAATAGAGGTATTGATATTGCATTTAATTATGGTATTTTTTCGAGGGCCAATAATAATTTTGTGGTGACCAATGATGAGGTAGCAGTACGTACCACCTCTTGGCCAGCCGATGAAAAACCCAATACTCGTCAGTTATTCGCCTCCAGATATCGCGTTAACTTGTTTCCAGGAGATGCTATTTCTCCAGGGTTACTCATGGTGTATTTTCCACTTCGTACCAGTTATGTATGGAGTTCTCTATGGTTAAACTTTCTGGGCTCCATTGCATTTACGGGGATTATTCTTTTTTGTTTTGCCTATACCATTCAAGTGATATTCAGACAGAAGAAATTATCGGAAATGAAGAACGATTTCATCAATAATATGACCCACGAGTTTAAGACCCCTATAGCAACTATTTCTTTGGCTTCCGATAGCATTATCAACCCCTCAATCAGTGGAAATCCCGAAAAGGTATCCAGGTTTGCGAATATCATCAAACAAGAGAATAAGCGAATGAATAATCAGGTGGAAAAGGTGTTGCAAATGGCGCAAATGGATAGGAATACTATTTCGTTAAACTTAAATGAAATTGATCTTCACGAGATTATCAAAGCTGCGGTGGAAAATTTCTCCCTTCAAGTTGAAAAGAAAAACGGAAAGGTATCTTATGACTTGGGGGCCCAAAATTCCATTTTGGTAGCTGATTCTATACATATTGGTAATGTTATTCATAATCTTTTGGATAATGCCAATAAATATTCCCCTTCAGAGCCCAATATCATGGTGGCCACGCATTCGGTTCCTAATGGTATTGAAGTGACCTTTACAGATAATGGGATAGGAATCAACAGAGAGGACAGAAAATATATTTTTGATAAGTTTTACAGAGTACATACAGGCAATTTACACGATGTAAAAGGATTTGGAATGGGATTGAGTTATGTAAAAGCCATTGTAGACGCACACGGAGGAAAAATTGAAGTTAAAAGTGAACTCGGTAAGGGGAGTACATTTACCGTTTTTCTTCCCTATAAGAATAAGTAAAAATTAGTTTATGACAAAAAAGGGAATTAAACTGCTATTGGTTGAAGACGATAAGAATTTTGGAGATGTCCTTAAATCCTACTTGGAAATGCATGATTACGTGGTGGAATTGGCTGAAAATGGAGAAATAGGTTTAGAGTTTTTTAAAAGGGGGCAATTTGATTTAGCAATTTTTGATGTAATGATGCCAAAGATGGATGGATTTACGCTAGGCCGTCAGGTTAGAGCACTAAATCAGGAAATCCCCATCATATATTTGACGGCTAAAACCATGAAAGAAGATATTGTCGAGGGTTTTAAAATTGGTGCGGATGATTATATGACCAAGCCTTTTAATTCAGAGGAATTATTGTTGAGAATTCAGGCTATTCTAAAAAGAAGCAAGCAAGACCAGCGAATTTCAGAGGATAAAAAGGAGTTTGAAATAGGTAAATATCATTTTAATTTTCCACTCAGAATACTTACATTTGTCGAAGAGGGAGGAAAAGAAGAAAGAATAAAACTTTCTCCGAAAGAAGCTGCGTTATTGAAAATGTTCGCTTTGCACATTAATAATGTGTTAGAAAGATCGGACGCCTTAACTGAAATCTGGGGGGAGGATAATTACTTTACAGCGAGGAGTATGGATGTTTTTATCACTAAGCTGAGGAAATATCTAAAACAAGACCCTCGAATTGAGATTGTCAACATTCATGGAAACGGATTTCAGTTGTTGGTTCATGAATAATTTAGAAGTTTAATTACTAAGAATAGTTTTTGGGATTATGATTAAGGTTGGGTAGCAAGCTCTTGCACCCGACCTTTTTTTATTCAACGAAATGGATAATATGTATAAAGTAATAATCAAGCCCTTATTTTTTCTATTTCCTCCGGAGCTTGCGCACCATATAACGGTAACTATTTTTAAGGTATTATTGAAGATACCCCTACTTAGTTCTCTTATTCAGGGATACTTCCGTGTAGAACATCCAGAATTAAAAAGATTTTTTTTGGGGTTGTCCTTTTCTAATCCGGTAGGATTAGCGGCGGGTTTTGATAAAGATGGAAAGTATTTAGATACGATGAGTGCTTTGGGCTTTGGTTTTATAGAAATAGGGACCATCACCCCATTACCGCAACCTGGAAATGCAAAGCCTAGATTATTTAGATTACCGAAGGATTTGGCTTTGATTAATAGGATGGGATTTAATAACGAGGGTATTCAGCCTTTAATTACTCGACTGAAGAATAGGCCTAAAAATTTAATAGTTGGAGGCAATATTGGAAAGAATAAAAATACCTCACAAGAGGAAGCTGTATTGGATTATGGTCATTCCTTTAGACAACTATTTCCTTACGTGGATTATTTTGCTGTCAATGTAAGTTCCCCAAATACACCAGGATTAAGGCAGTTACAAGAAAGGGAGCCTTTAGAGCAATTACTGCTTTATTTGCAAGAGATTAACAAGGAATTGGGAGGTAAACCAATTTTATTAAAGATTGCTCCCGATTTGAATTTCGAAGAATTAGACGATATCCTACATATTGTCCAAAAGGCTCAATTGGATGGGGTAATTGCCACCAATACTACCATTTCAAGAGAGGGTTTAACAACTGATTCAGCGATTATTGATGAAATTGGCAATGGGGGTTTGAGTGGCAAACCGCTCAAAAAAAGAGCAACGGAAGTTATAAGGTATTTAAGTCAAAAATCTAATGGGCAGCTTTTTATAATTGGGGTAGGAGGAATTTTTTCTGCGGAAGATGCCCTTGAAAAAATTAATGCGGGGGCCTCCTTAATTCAAGTTTATACGGGATTGATTTATGAAGGACCTTCCTTGGTTAAAAAGATAAATAAAGGAATTTTAGATAGCTAAATTTTTCATATTCATAAAATTCTGTTGGCATCCTTTTTGAAAGGACATCATTATCTGGAAAAAGAATAATGATTGAAAACACAATTTTAAGAAAGTGATTGATAAGGAACGCAAGTTAACCCCCCCCGATGCAAGAGTAGTAATAGTGGCATTTTGTATTATCGTTTTGATTCTGAATGTACTATCGAGTTATCCCATCAAAAATGGCGTATAGCTTGATTTAAAAGAGAATACCCAATCGAAAAATCAAGGAGTTTTGACTATCGATAGCATTCTCTAAGGGTTCTAGATCAGGCCAACCTCTAGATGAATCAAAGACGATTCCTGTATTGTTGGTTACATCAGTAAAGGATTTTTGAAAATAGAGGCCAAATAGAAAAGACATCTGTTGATTAATTTGATAATTGCCTCCAGCTCCTATTCTATAGGCCAATGCAATTCCATTAACTTCTTTTTTGATGTAAAAAATTTCAGTTGCGCTGGGTAATCCGGCCCCGATAATTTTACCTTTCGCCTGAGTTCTGAAATTAAAGACCAATCCGGGTTCTACAAAATAACTAAGATATCCTACTTGAGTTGTTTTGAGTTTTAATCCCAAAGGAATTTCAAGGTATTGTATTCGGTATCTTAATTTGACTTCAGGAGGCATTTCATTATAGGCATCACCAAGATTGCTCAATCTCCAGTATTTTCCACCCAGTTCATGTTGAAGGGTACCTCCTGTGCCAAAGGCAAAGCCAATTCCAGAGGTGATGGCGTAATGTTCTTTAAAATACCATTCACCTATTACGCCAGTATGTAGGCCAACTTTTGATTTAACACTATTTATTTTGTTGTTTTGGCTTTCTATCCAATTAAAAGATGGGCTCAGATGAATTCCCATCTTTAGATTTCTAAAATAGTTTTGAGCCTGGCTCTGAACGGTCCAAGCAGTGAGAAAAAAGAACGCAATAACTGCAATTTTTTTCATGGATGGCGGTTTTAGAATAAAGAACGAAATAATGGGAAAATTTATTAAGAGCAAGTTTTTTATTTACGCTTTAATGCCAATGTGGTTGGCTTGTGAACAAGAAAGTAAAAAGGAACTACCTGATGTTTCCCAGATTGAGGTAACTGTTCAAGTCCGCAGATTTGAAAAAGATTTATTTGCAATGACACCCCCACTAACAGAAGAAGATTGGGCTGGTTTGTACAAAGAATACCCCGATTTTTTACCGTTGTTTGTTGATAAGGTTCTTGGAATGGAGGGACAGCTTTCGACTACATCAGATAAAATAAAATATTTGGAGGGGTTTATTACTTTTCCTGAATTAATTCAGCTTCGAGAAAAAGTCGAGGAGGACTACCAGGATTTTTCGGAGTTTGAACAATCTTTCCAGCGAGCTTTTCAATATTATCTGTATTATTTTCCCGAGGCTAAGGTTCCTTCGATTACCACCTACTTATCTGAATATAATGTGGCAGCCTTCATTTATGGCCAAAACCAACTTGCAGTAGGCTTGGATTTTTTTTTAGGAAAGGATTATCCCTATCGGGAAAAGAACCCTAATAATCCTTCTTTTTCAGATTATTTAACCCAAAATTTTAATCAAGATTATTTGGTTTCGAAAACGCTATTGCCGCTAATTGAGGATTTAGTAGGATATGGTCCAAGTCATACCTTGTTAGAGTTAATGATTCAAGAAGGAAAAAAGTTATATCTATTGGATCAGTTTTTACCTGCAGAGAACGATACAGTTATCATGGAGGTCAATCTTTCAGAATGGGAATGGTTGAACCAGAATGAATTTAATATTTGGTCGTTTTTTTTGGAGGAAGAATTACTTTATAATTCGGAATGGAGAAAAATCAGAAAGTATGTTGAATATAGCCCTAATTCACCGGGAATGCCGGAGGAAGCACCTGGTAGGACGGGTGCTTTTATAGGATGGAAAATTATCCAACAATACATGAAAAGACATCCAGAGTTGTCTTGTGAAGATTTATTAGAGTTAAATGATGCGCAATTAATTTTATCGGAATCGAGGTATCGCCCAAGGCGTCAATAAATAGTAGATAATTGATTAACTTGCAGGCTGTAAATAGATTATCGATGACCAAAAGAGCCATACCTCTCGTTGATTTACAAAAGTTTACCCAAGGCGATTCAATTAGTCAGCGGGAATTTGCCACAGCTATTGGAACGGCATTTAAAGAAATAGGATTTGTAGGAGTAATCAACCATGGGATTCCCAAGGAGTTGATTGATAGATTTTACACTGTTGCCAAGGCCTTTTTTGCATTGCCTGAGGAAACGAAGCGAAAGTATGAAATAGAAGCCTTAGCGGGTCAAAGGGGTTATACTTCCTTCGGCAAGGAGCATGCCAAGCAATCTGAGTATGCTGATTTAAAGGAATTTTTTCAAATTGGGCAAGAGGTTGAAGGGGATAATTCGGATGAATACCCAGCGAATATTCACGTAGCTGAAGTAGAGAATTTTACTTCAACAGGTATGGAGTTGTACCAGAGTTTTGAAAGGGCAGGGGGGGCACTATTGCGGTCTATTGCTATTTTCTTGGAATTAGAAGAACATTATTTTGAGCCGCATATTATAGAGGGCAACAGTATTTTGAGGGCCATTCATTACCCCCCTATAACCAGAGAACCGGCCTCGGCCATTCGAGCTGAACAACATGAAGATATTAACCTTATCACATTATTGGTAGGGGCCTCTGCTGGAGGGTTAGAAATTTTGGGTGCTGATGAGAAATGGTTGCCCATCGTTCCCGAGAATGATGAAATTGTTATTAATGTTGGAGATATGCTTCAGCGACTCACCAATAATTATTTGAAATCCACTACCCACCGTGTGGTGAATCCCCCCAGATCGGAATGGCACATGGCTAGACTTTCCATTCCATTCTTCCTACATCCGAAGAGCAATATGGATTTGACATGCTTACCTCAGTGCATAGACGAAAATAATCCCCCTGCTTATCCCCCCATAACTGCAGGTGCCTATTTGTGGGAAAGGCTAAAAGAGATCGGTTTAACTAAATAACTTTGACATCTATTAACCAAATAGGTTAATTTTGCTAAAACACCTTATAACTATGGATATGATTTTTCTATTTAATTTTTTCGGGCCAGAAATGCTCGTGATATTCTTTGCCATTTTATTATTGTTTGGAGGCAAAAAGATTCCTGAACTTATGAAGGGGATTGGAAAAGGAATTAGAGAATTTAATTCAGCTAGGTCTTCCTTGGAAGAAGAGCTTAAGGAGGGAATGAAAGAATCCGACAAAAAGAAAATCAAGGAAGAAAATAGCGAAGCCTAATTTTGAACCTTCCAAAAGATTTAAAGAAACTTATGTTGGAGGAAAGCTGAAAAGTTCAACAATTGAGTTTCTTTAAATCTCTGCCCCATCAATTGGAATCCCAAGGGTAACCCCGTCTCTTTGTGTGTTCCTGAAGGTATTGATATCGCTGGAATTCCAGCCAAATTTGCTTGAACCGTAAAAATATCTGCTAGGAAGTTTTCTATGGGGTCACTGGTTTTTTCCCCAATTTCCCATGCCGGAGCGGGAGTAGTCGGCATGGCAATAAAGTCGTATTGTTCTAAGATTTTTTCGGTTGCGGATTTAATTAATCCTCTTACTTTTTGAGCCTTTACAAAGTAGGCATCGAAATATCCAGCACTCAAAACAAAGGTTCCTAACATAATTCTTCTTTTCACCTCTTTACCAAAACCTTCAGTTCTACTTTTGGTAATCGTTTCTTCTAAAGTTTTGGCGGTGGGAGTTCTATAGCCGTATCTTACCCCATCATACCTAGATAGGTTAGAAGATGCCTCCGCGGTAGTCAGCACATAATATGTAGGAACTAGTAAGTCGATGTGGTCAAAATCTACAGCTTCGACCACAACCCCTTCTGACTTCATTTTGTCAAGGAAATCAATAAAGTTTTCTTTGACAGCAGGGGCTAATCTGGGGTGATTAATAATAGAATTAAAATAGGCCACTTTAGGCATTTCTTTTAATGGAGATATTGCTCCGTAAGGTTCTGGTGGGGTTTGAATAGCGGTACTATCAAATTCGTCTGGCCCCGCCATGATTTCCAACAAAAGTGCAGCATCTTCTACATAGTGCGTCAGCGTTCCAATTTGATCAAAAGACGATCCGTAAGCGATAAGACCATGTCTTGAAATTCGGCCATAGGAAGGTTTGAATCCCGTAATTCCACAAAAGGAAGCAGGTTGACGAACAGAGCCTCCAGTATCAGAACCAAGAGAGGCAAAGCAAGTATTCAGTTGAACGGAAACTGCTGAACCACCTGAAGATCCTCCAGCTACTCTTCGGTTTCCTACTCCATTGATTACAGCTCCATGCCATGGGTTTTCATTTGCTGATCCCATGGCAAATTCATCGCAGTTGACCCTTCCGATGATTAAGGCATCTTCTGCTAAGAGCCGTTCTACGGCAGTAGCCGAAAAAAGGGATTGAAAACCATCTAATATTTTTGATCCAGCAGTAACCTGATGATCTTGATAACAAATCACATCTTTTAAGGAGATGACCATTCCAAACAACCTACCTATGGATTGAGGCGCATTAGTGAGTTTGTATTCTAATTTTTGTGCCTTTTCCAATATTTCTTCCCGGTACACTTCCAGATAAATATTGTGGTGTTTTGTTTCTTCAATTCTTTTGAGATAGGATTGCACCAAATTGGAGAGTGAAATTTCCCCAGTTAATATTTTAGCTCTAAGGGTTTGATAGGGAATTTGGTTCATGAAAATTTTTCTATTAAAGCTGAAAGATTAAGTGGCGATTGTGAGCCACTATCCATATTCTTGAGGGTGTAAATTTGTGTTGCTAATTCTTCACTACCCAGAATCAAACAAAAAGGAATACCTCTATCAGAGGCATATTTTAATTGCTTTTTTAGCTTAGATGCTTCTGGATATAAATCACAGTGAATTCCCTTTTCCCGAAGGGTATAGGCGATATAGAAGGCCTCTCCAAGGCCTTCCTGGTCTAGCGGACAAATTAATAGTTGAAGGCTGGATGAGGTTGAGGGGGGAAAGCCATCCATAGCCTCCAATACATCGTAAATTCGCTCCGCCCCAAATGAGATTCCGACCCCTGATACTCCCGATAGGCCAAAAATACCCGTTAAATTATCATATCTGCCTCCACCGCCCAATGACCCCATTTGGACATTGGTAACCGCCTGAGTGTTTAAAACGACTTCAAAGATACAGCCGGTATAGTAACTCAGGCCTCTAGCGAGGGTTAAGTCAAAGGTCAATTGATGGTGTAGTGGGGTCCTTTGCAAGTATTCAAAAACAGTTTTGATGGCGAGAAAACCTTCTTGAGCGGCTGAACTGCCAGTAAGAAGTTGCTGTACATTGGCTAAATCTGGATGGGATAAAAGGTCAGCAATCCATTCAATTTGATCAGTAGTCAATTCAGCTACTTTTAACTGTTCCTTTACGCCAGACAATCCGATTTTATCAATTTTATCAATTGCAACGGTAATGGATTGGAATTTATCGATGATGCCTAGTTTTTCAGCTATCCCGAATAAAACTTGTCTATGGTTAATTTTAATAATTACGGGAATGTTGAGTTGATGAAATACTTCGTCGTAAATCCTAACCAGTTCTGCTTCATAAATTAAGGAAGACGAGCCTACTACATCGGCATCGCATTGATAAAATTCTTGGTACCTGCCTTTTTGCGGTCTGTCTGCGCGCCAAACAGGTTGAATTTGAAATCTTTTAAATGGAAATTGAATTTCATTTTGGTGCATGACTACGAATCTGGCAAATGGTACCGTCAGGTCGTATCTCAATCCCCTTTTAGAAATGGAGGGAAGAACTTTGGAACTTTCTTTATCCGCAAGGAATTTCGGTTCCACTTTGGAAAGAAAATCTCCATTATTGAGCACTTTAAATAGGAGTTGATCACCTTCCGCTCCATATTTTCCCGTTAGGGTCTCTAAAGCCTCCATAGCTGGGGTTTCGATCCTTGCAAATCCATATTTAGAGAAAACTTTTTCTATCGTGGAGAAAATAAAATTCCTTTTTCTGACTTGCTCTGGACCAAAATCTCTGGTTCCTTTAGGGATAGATGGTTTCATTCAAAAGGCGTTTAAGCGGAAACAAATTGACTGAGAAAGCGAATATCATTTTCAAAAAATAGTCGGATATCAGTTATACCATGAAGCATCATGGCTTGACGTTCTATTCCCATTCCAAAGGCATACCCTGTGTATTTTTGGCTATCAATTCCGCAATTTTCTAATACGGCAGGGTCAACCATCCCACATCCCAGTACTTCCACCCAGCCAGAGTATTTGCAAATATTACAGCCTTTTGCATTACAGATGAAACAAGAGACATCCATTTCTGCGCTGGGTTCTGTAAAAGGAAAAAAAGATGGTCTTAACCTAATTTGGGTTTTGGATCCATACATCTCTTTAGCAAAGTACAGTAATGTTTGTTTGAGATCTGCAAAGGAGACTTTTTCATCTATATAAAGGCCCTCTACCTGATGAAATTGGGCATGGGATCGAGCTGATATGGTTTCATTCCTGTAGACCCTACCAGGGGCGATAATTCTAATTGGTGGTTGCTGTTGCTCCATTACCCTAGCTTGGACTGATGAGGTATGGGTTCTTAAGAGAAATTGTTTGCTGTCCTTTAAGTAATAAGTATCCTGCATATCTCTTGCAGGGTGATCTTCGGGGGTATTCATGGCAGTAAAGTTGTGCCAATCGTCTTCAATTTCTCTATCTTCTGCTACGGAAAATCCAATGCCTTCGAATATTTTAATGATTTTATTTAAGGTAATGGAAAGTGGGTGTCTGGATCCAATATTAAGTGGAAACCCTGGGGCTGTTAGGTCAAGATCCTCTTGCCCTTTAAATGCAGGTTGGGACTTTAAACTATTTTGATGGGTGGCGTATTTTTGCTCAGCGGCATTTTTTACCGCGTTGACCAGCTGCCCAAACTCCTTTTTTCTTTCGTTAGGAATTTCCCTTATTCCAGCCGAGATGGGCTTGAGGACATTTTTGGAACCCAGGAAACGAATGCGAAATTCTTCCAGTAAGTTTTGATCTGCAATATCGAATGCTTCTATTTCTTTTTGAATTTGTTGCAGTTGCTCAAACGGGTTTACTGACATAGTGATTATGAATTTTTCGCGAAGTTACGCATTAATAGGTTTTATGTATTTTAGAGGGAGCAGAATTAGTAAAATGAAGGAAAAAATATACCAAGCCTTTCTCGCTTTGACGGTAATTGGATTGGTTTTCTCTCCTTTTTTGACCAGTGTGAGCCTAATAGGTTTAGTAGTATTGGCTGTTTTTTATTGGCGAGATTTTCAAAGGGGTCAAACATTTGGATGGTGGTTTATTTTATTGTTTTTCAACATCTTGGTTTTGGTAGGGGTTGATCCAGAAATACCTTATTGGGTCAATAGGCTTAGGGTACATTTGCCATTTCTATTGCTTCCCATTGCGTTTTTGTTTCTGCCGAGATTTTCCACTAAACAGGTACTTAATTTTCATCTTTTTTTTGCTTTTGTTCTTTTGATTGGTTGTATCCAGTCTATGTTTGTTTATTACGGTGCAGTTGATTTTTATCAAGAGCGCATAAAAATGGGGCAATCTATTCCCGTCCCTACTAGATCTCACATTAGATTTAATATGATGCTGGTTTATGTATTACTGGGGTTGAGTTGGTTTTGGTGGAATAGACGATCATTAATTGAACAAAGGTGGCAAAAGATTACGGTAGTTATGTTCATGTGCTTTCTTTTTCTCTTTATTCATTGGTTATCTGTTCGCAGTGGGTTATTGACTTTATACGGCATGTTGGGTTTGGCCTTAGTTAGGCATCTATGGGATACCAAGTCATGGAAATTGGGGATGGGGGGAATAGTGCTATTGATTGGAATGCCTGTGTTTTCTTTTTTTTTTATTCCAAGCTTCAAAGCAAAAGTAGGTTATTCGGTATATGAAGTTAAAATGATTTTGGAGGGCCAAGGGCAGGGGTATTCCAATGGGGACAGAGTGGCTTCGATTATAGATGGTTGGCGAATTTTTATGAATCATCCAGTAGTGGGGATAGGTACAGGTCGCTTAAGAGCTGGTATGAAGGAAATTGCCAATAGAGAATACTCCTCTGATTTGGAAGTTTTGATTCCTCATAATCAATGGATTATTGAAGCTGCACAAGGAGGTTTAGTGGGGTTGAGTATATTTTTTTTGGGGTTTTTCATGCCTGCAATGAGCAGAAAAAAATCAGTTTACTTTACTTTTCATTTGATTTATGGGGTGGTTGGGATTTCAATGTTATACGAGCCAACTCTTGAAACTGCAGAGGGTATTGGGATGTTTTTAGTAGGTGTACTGGTGTCTAGAAAATGTTAAACCAATGGCTTTATGATCTTTCCGATAGGTGACGATAATATAAAAGGCGGGCATTTCCCACTTTTCAGCTATGTTTTTATTGCCGTTAATATTTTGGTTTTCTACTATCAATTCACTTTGTCCGACCAAGACATGATAGTTTTCTTAGACACTTGGGGTGCCATTCCAGCAGACTTGATGTCGGGATCTAATTGGAGTTCGATTTTAACCAGTATGTTTTTGCATGGAGGGATATTGCATTTGGTGGGCAATATGCTGTTTCTTTGGATTTTTGCTGATAATATTGAGGCGACTATTGGAAGTGGAAGATTTGTATTCTTTTATTTGACTGGAGGTATTGTGGCTTTTTTAGTTCATTTTTACTTCAATATGGAAAGCACCATGCCAACCGTTGGGGCAAGTGGTGCTATTTCTGCGGTTATGGGAGCATATCTGGTTATGTTTCCCACCTCAAGGGTAAAAATGTTTGTTTTCTTTTTCACCTTCAGAATCTCAGCTTTTATATTTTTAGTGGTCTGGTTTATTCAACAATGGTTAGAAAACCAAAATGACCTCTCCAACATCGCTTACTGGGCCCACATTGGTGGTTTTGCCGTAGGCGTAATCTCCGGAATTTATTTTAAAAATAAATTCCCGAATGCTGAACGAAAACTTGAAAATCACCTTGTAAGGAATGGAGATGAATTTGTATAAATAAAATAAAATATTATGCCGGGACCCAGTAAGGTTTTGTTAATTGAAGATGAACCCTCTATATCTGGGTTTATTAAAAGAGGATTAGAAGATATTGGTTGTGAGGTAATGCAGGCGTTTGATGGGGAATTGGGATTGAAATTGGCCAAGAAAAATAGGCATGATATCATTATATTAGATGTGGTGTTACCCGGATTAAATGGTTTGAGGGTTTGCGAGGTAATTCGAAAAGAATTGGAAATTAAAACGCCAATTCTTATGCTCACCGCTTTGGATGATACCGATGACATCGTTACCGGACTAGATGCGGGAGCGGATGATTATTTGTCTAAACCTTTTCAGTTTAAAGAACTACTTGCCCGAATGAGGGCACTTTTGCGCAGGCCGGGCATAGATGTAGTAACCAAGCGGGTAATTGAAGTAGAAGACTTGGTCATAGATTTGGACAAAACCTCCGTTCATCGAAAAGGGGTAGAAATTAAATTAACACCCAAAGAATTCTTTTTATTAAAATACATGGTGCTGAATAAAAATAAGGTGCTCAGTAGGGCTCAAATATTAGAAAAGGTATGGGAGATTCAATTTGAATTGGGGACTAATGTAGTCGATGTATATATGAATTATTTAAGAAAAAAAATAGACAAACCCTTCAAAAAGCCTTTAGTCCAAACTATAGTTGGGATGGGATACATGTTAAAAGTGGAAGAATGAAAATCAGAAATAGGCTGTCTTGGCTGGTTTCATTAACTGCAATAGTTATTTTCTTTTTATTTGGTTGGACAATTTATCAATTGGACAGCCAATTTTATTTTGAGGGTTTTTACAAGCGATTGGAAGACCGGTTGACCATGGTGGAGATTGAGTATAGAGACAACCCTCACGAGTTTGAAAATTCCAATTGGAATGATCCTCTTGATGCTTATTATGAGGATAAAGAATTGGCAGTGGTGTTGGATGGTGACGGTAAGGAACTCTTAAGGGAGATTCTAAATAAAGAATTGGATCTATCCCTGTCGGGAAAAGAAATATTTAGGTTCCAGGTGGATCAAAAACAGGGAGTTGGAAAAATAATTTCTGATGAGGGCATAAAAGTGGCATTGCTGGTTTTAGCTGCGGACAAAGATGGTGATGATAAGTTGCAGTTTTTAAAAAGAAGTTTATTTATTGAGGGAACTATAGCAATATTTTTATTGGTATTGGTAATGCGATTTGAAATAAGGAGGCTGTTGATGCCATTGGAAAATAAGATTCAAAGAGCGAGTAAAATAAGTGGGGATCGACTTAATTTAAGACTGCAAGTCAATAATCCGGAAGATGAAATAGGGAAGGTTGCTCTGGCTTTCAACCAAATGTTAGATCGGTTGGAAACAGCATTCGAAGCTCAAAAACAATTTGTGCGAAATGCCAGCCATGAAATTAAAAATCCTCTTACCGCTATAAAGGGCGAGATTGAAGTTTTACTACAAAAAGAGAGAAGTCCAAAAGAGTATAAAGCAGCTTTATCCATTATCTCCTCTGAAGCTAATAAGCTAGAGATTCTTACCAATCAACTTTTAGACTTGGAGAAGGCGAATGCAATGGATGAGATCCGCAATCCAAAGATTTTTTCTTTGGAGCAAACTATTTTGGAAGTAGCTGAAAAATTCTCCCCTCAATTAGTCAAATTGTCATTGACGGATATGGAAAATTCTTGCTCAATGGAAGGCAATTCCAAATTACTCCAAATGGCTATTTCTAATTTGGTGGAAAACGGATTAAAATATTCTAATAATCATCAAGTTGAAATTAGATTACAATCAATTCAACATCAAGGAATCGTAACCATAATTGATCATGGAGTGGGTATACCTGCTTCAGATTTAAAAAAAATATTTCAACCACTTTATAGAGCTTCAAATGCTCGATTTATACAGGGTCATGGTATTGGACTTTCGTTGGCGAAAAGGATTGTTGAGTTGCATGGGGGAACTATAGATTTGGAATCTAAAGAGCAAAAGGGAACTAAGGTGATCATTACTCTTCCTTATATCAAATTTTAATGACTTTTTAATTTGTTCCTAATTGAATCTTAATGTTAGAGCTGCAATTTTGATAGTATTAATCAAAATTGTAATCAATGAATTCCAAGTTAAATGTACTGGCCAATTTAAAAAGTGATTTTCCAGCTAGTGTAGTCGTGTTCTTAGTGGCTACCCCTTTGTGCCTGGGTATTGCTTTAGCATCTGGCGCACCCTTGTTTTCCGGCATAATAGCTGGTATTGTTGGGGGTATTGTAGTAGGAGCAATCAGTGGTTCTAGCCTGGGGGTTAGTGGGCCTGCCGCCGGTTTAGCAGTTATTGTATTGAACGCCATTGCAACACTTGGAACCTGGGAAATATTTTTGATGGCTGTAGTTCTTGCTGGGGTCATTCAATTGATTTTAGGTTTTTTGAAGGCTGGAATAATTGGATATTATTTTCCTTCTTCTGTGATTAAAGGGATGCTTTCCGGAATTGGTATCATTATCATACTCAAACAGATTCCACATGCCTTGGGGTATGACGATGTGCCTGAAGGTTCCTTAGCTTTTCAGCAGCCAGATGACCACAATACCTTTTCAGAATTATTTTATGTTTTCGATTTTGTTCACCCTGGGGCGATTATAGTGTCTCTATTTGCACTTGGAATCCTAATTCTTTGGGAACAGCCATTTATGAAGAAGCACAAAATTTTCCAGTTGGTGCAAGGACCTTTAGTGGCAGTTATTTCAGGAATCTTACTTAACGTTCTGTTCAATGCATTTGTGCCTAACATGGCCATTGAAACAAATCATTTGGTTCAAATTCCTGAAGCTGATGGTTTAATGGGATTCTTGGGATTATTTACGCTCCCTGACTTTTCTGCTGTTAGTAATCCTGTTGTATATACCACAGCCTTTACAATGGCAATCGTGGCAAGTTTGGAAACCCTATTATGCGTAGAGGCAACAGATAAATTAGATCCGATGAAGCGGGTTACTCCAACTAACCTAGAATTAAAAGCTCAAGGTATTGGAAATATAATTTCGGGATTTATTGGAGGACTTCCCATTACTCAGGTAATTGTTAGGAGCTCAGCAAATATTCAGTCTGGAGGTCGATCTAAAATGTCTGCTATTTTACACGGATTCCTTTTATTGTTTGCTGCCATGATTATTCCGGGAATTTTGAATATGATTCCTTTGGCAACTTTAGCTGCAATATTATTTGTTGTGGGGTACAAGTTGGCTAAACCAGTTCTATTCAAGCAAATGTACAGATTGGGCTGGGTTCAATTTATTCCTTTTGTAGTAACTATTTTAGGAATAGTTTTTACGGATCTTTTAGTGGGAATTGCAATGGGAATGGGGGTAGCTATCTTTTATATTCTTCGACAGAATTTCAGGAATCCTTATTTCGTCCCTGAAGATATTGAACAACATCCAGAAGACATTATCACCATTAAGTTATCTGAAGATGTATCGTTTTTGAATAGAGCAAGCATTATGAAAACGCTGAATGAAATTCCTCCACAGACCCAAGTAATTATAGATGCTTCTAATACGACTAGTATCGATCATGATGTCTATGAAATCATCAGAGATTTTGAATCGACTGCACAACACAATCAAATTAGTATTAAAATGATTGGGTTAAAAAGGAAGGAACACGCAAAGGGAAACTTCGTTCAGGTAAATGATGCTGAAAAGACGATTCAACGAATCATTAATAAGAAAAAGACCCAAGTAGATTTCGAACCTGCGCAAATGAATTAATTCTTGAATCTAATAAAACGAACCAAATGAAAAAGATAATTTCAAAAATCAGAAAAGTCGTTAATTCCAATAGTCAAACTTTAAAAAACTCAGAGATAAAAGGGAATCGTTTTAATACGAAACAAGATTTGTTTAACGCCGAATTAATGCCTAGCGGATTTTTTGATACCTATCAGAAAATTTTGTTTCGGCCTAGACGGACCATTGAACAAATGAAAAATGAATAGAAAAATGCCGGGTTTCAACTTGAAATCCGGCATTTTTTTTATGGTAGACTTGATTTAAAGTCAAAAATATTATAGAATTGAACATCACAAGTGGACTGTCAGTATCGAAAAGAATTCTTTATGAAGTATCAGATACTGGGTATTTTGCTTTGCGCTCCTTTAATTGTGATATTTGCTCAAGAGGTAGATTCTTCTTATGGAGTGTGGTGGGAGGAAAATCAGATTTATAAAACCTTTAAGGTTGAACTGGGGAAAAGCTATCAATTAAAGGGTTCAGGTTATTATGATTTCTGGTTTAATGGTAGTCGGCTTCCCATAATTCGGAACAATAATGGCGATCGACTTTTACATATTCCTTTAGATAGCACAGATAATACCCAAGTTTACGCTCGACAGGTTCAGTTCCTAACTAACGATTTAAAGTTAGATCAATCAGATATTGCGAAAACTACTGAATTCAACTCAACTACATTCCTTGTAGAAAAGCATTTTATATTTAGAGAACACTATAACAAAGAAACGGTAGGTCCTGAGCTATTACTGAGAAATAGTCTGATTTCAAAGGACGAATCTTGGGGATTAAAGCCTACCACGTATCAGCAGATTCCTCTCCAAATTTCAAAAGATACTTTAGTCCAGCAGATAGATTTGAGAATTAAAAATCTAGGATACGATAATGATTTGGAAATTTATTTGAACAACCAACTCATGGGCGTATTGGAAAACTTTAAACCGTATGAGGAGATTAATTTTCAAATTGATAGACAGAGTGGATTAAGTAACTCTTCAACCATTATAATCAAATCAAAAGGGGGGCCGCAGCATAAATTTTCGGTTGTAGGACTTAAACTCACTGGTGAGGTTCATTCTCTGCCTATGGGCTCTTTTAGAATAAATTTGGATGAAGAATGGTTATTTATTCCCTGCGATTCAAATGATTTAGGCATAAAAATTATGGATCGGCAGGACAGTTTATACTATATCCCCAAAAGGGGGAATTATGGTTGGGGCTTTTATTTAAAAAATCATAAAGCAGATAAGGTTTTTACAACTTTGTCTCAGCCGGTCGGGATTATAGATTTGGATACGGTGAATGAGATTACATTTCGCGATTCGGAATTAAAGAAAAGTGAATATTTAATCATTGTTGCAGAGGAAATTTTGAAGAACGCAGATGCTGTTAAAAAATTGGAGGAATATATTTCATTCCGAAGGAAAAGCGCAGGGGGAGGATATTCAATTAATTGGATGAATTACGAGAATATCTACCACCAATATGGATATGGAGCCAAAAATTATTATACAGGTTTATTCAACTATTTTCGGAAGTTAAAGTCTCTAGAATTAATGCCCAAAATAGTTTGGTTGATTGGCAAAGGTTATGGACAGGATTACAAAGACCATTCTGATCATATAATTCCATCTTACGGATTTCCAGCTTCTGATTATCTATTGGTGAATCAGTTCAATGAAACCAATCCGTCTATGGTAGCCAGGTTAGCTGTTACTAATGGGACATCATTAGTTGAGTACTTGCAAAAAATTTTGGATTATGAAACTATGAAACTGAGTGGTGAGGATCCACCTAATTGGAGAAAGGAAGTTTTGCATATAGCTGGTGGAAAAACGGTGGAAGAACTGAACGAAAATATAGCAATTCTAAAAAACACGTGGCATTCAGATTTAAACCAAAAATTGGGAATGAAATTAGCCTCCCTCAATAAGCCTTTAATGGAGGGAGGGCCCAATAATTTATATAGTGAATTATTGAATAGGTTAAATAGGGGAATAGGAATTAGAGTTTTTTTGGGCCATGGAGGTGTAACATCAACTGAAATTGGATTAGATAACCCAGACTTATTGTCAATGAATGGAAAGTATCCTTTGATGATGGATTTAGGGTGTCAGACTGGTGCTATTTTCACTAATAAAAAAAGCCTCAGTGAACAGTTTACTTTAGCCCAAGAAGGAGGTGCTATAGGTTATATTGGGTCCTCGGGATATGGATATTCCAGCAGTTTTAGTATTTATTTGGAACAATTTTATAGGGAACTATCCAATAATCAGGCCAATAGAACCTTAGGAGAAATATTTTTAAGTGCCACTCAAACCCTCCGAGCGAGTAATTTTTATGGATCTCAGATTTTGGGGCAGCAATTAAATTTTCACGGGGATCCCTTTATTAAATTATTTAATTCACAGGGACCAGATTATATCTTTTCTAAGGTAACTTTTGGTATAGAATCTTCAAGTAATGAAATGGTCATTAAGGGTAAAATAATTAATCTTGGCAGATTACAGGAAGACGTTATTGAATTAAGCATTCATGCATCAGGAATAGAGTTGAATAGGGATACTGTTATTATACAGGGAGGAGAAGTTGAATTCCAATCGAGTTTTTCAATTCCAGCAAAAATGGCTATGGATCAGGAGCTAGTATTAATCACTTGCAGACAAATTCAAGGTGAAAATAAAATACTGGAGGTGGACACAGTTAATAATTTGGCGTTGAAGGAAGTCTTCGTTATCAGTGGGATGGGGGATTTAAAATATCCTTTCAATCATTCTATCATTCATCGTGAAGATTTTTTGGGATTGATTTTTGAAGCCAATTATCCAGGTGAATATATTGTGGAATTGGATACATCCGACCAATTTTTTCATCCCAGAAAATTCATTAAATCAGTCAATCAAACCCCAACTTTGGTAGAGATTAAGATGGATGCCAATCAATTGATCAATAACCAAAGGTATTATTGGCGACTTAACCAGAATTCTCCCGCAACTTTTTTTTATTCTGAAGATAAAAAGGGCCACTTTTTGTTCAATCACCCAAATCAATTTGAAACCTTACCAGCACAAGAACAATCTGAGGAAATTGCTCTATTGATTCAAGCAGTGGTAAGAACGGAAGATAATCAGTTTAGATCTAGATTATTTATAGATGGTCTAAGAATAATTAATGCTGGTATCCCAGTTGCTTTTTATGTTGTGGTAATAGAAGCTTCCACAGGTCTTTTATTACACAGCAAAAGGTTTGAGGCTACCAAAACTAACTTTCAAGTTCCAGCATTAATATCATTTTTAGAAAAGGATATCAAAGAAAATAATGTGGTTTCCCTTTTTACTTTTCATCATGAAGGGCAAAGTTTCAATAACGCACCAATGGCTAAAGGAGAAAATCATCTTGAAACGTTAGGGGGAATACTTAGACAGGAAGGTGCTATAGCAATCGATGATTTTTTGCTTTCTAAGCAAGTACCTTATTTAATAGTTTATCAAAAAGGAAAGGGGGTTATTGAAGAAAGTGTTGGGAATGATAAAGCTGAAAAAACAGAGGCACTTGTGAGAATGGAAGATTGGTTGGATGATAATTATTCTTATAAAACTAATTTATTTGGACCTTCTGAAAAATGGGATAGTGTGCATTTAAGCCGAGATATAAATGAATTAAAGTTATTTGGACATAAAAAGGGAGAAAAGCAGGAAGCGACTGCTAACCTTCATTCCTCGAGTCTTTTAAACCGATCTATAGGTTTAAAAAACTATTTATCTATTCAATTGGATGAACCCATAAATGATTTGGAAATTGAATTCTTTGGTCATCTAGGAAGTGAGAATATTTATAATATTTACTTAGAACAGGATTCATTGGTTGAGGGGCAATCGATTGAGGTTACATTAAATGGATTGTTCAGTAATTCTTCTATTGCAGCATCAAAATTATGTTTATCCATATTGGGTGAGAGTATTGAAAGAGATACCTGTATGGAGCTCGAATTACCTTATGCGTTCTCTTTTCAATCATATCAAGTCCCATTGTGGGATGATCTGCCTCATGGAAATTATCAATTAGTAAGTGATTGGAATGGATACTTGGATTCCGTTTCGTTTTCCATACATCCTTATTATCGTTTTCCAGAGGTATATTTTCTCGTAAATGGGGAGGAACAGGTTCCGATGCAGTCTTTTAAATCAGGAAAGAAAATTAGGATTCAAGTTGAAAGCAGATACAATCATCTTTTCTTTAAGTATAATCCAGCTATGGCTGTAGAAGTTAAGTTAAAAGATTCAAATGGTCACCAGCGGAGGATTATTGATGCATGGGAAAACATAGAAATTAATTACGACGATGGTGGATTGACTATTCAATTAAATGGATCAATTGAAGTAGATAGAAACGGGATTTATGCAATAGATATCATACCAATAAATATAAATGGGGTGCTATTGGAAAGTCTAAAAAAAACAGCCGTAGTGGATGTTTTTCTTCCCTTTGGAGTAGAAAAAATTAATTTTTTTCCAAACCCATTTCGCAGCCAAAATTTTGGATTAAGCTTTTACTATTGGGGTGATAGATTACCTGATTCATTTGCTGTGGGACTATTAGACAGTCATGGAAATCTAATTAAAGAAGTGGATTTGGTTCAAAATGGAAGGATTCACATGGGTAAAAATATCATACCTATAATATTCGAAAATGTGGAAGATAGGGAAAGTAGAATGGCCTCAGTTTGTTTTTACTACATAAAAGTCAATAATACCCTTTTGTTTTCCGGCAAACTTATCAATCTTAATTGAGTCTTTTGATGGTGGCAATCAATTCAGATGTGTTTTGAGTCCACAAGTATTTTGAAATTAGCGGAACATCAAAATTAATTTTCCTATCGGAAATTTTTAAGAGTTTAGTTTGAAGTTGAGACAAAGAACATGAATGAGTATAGCAAATTATGCAGTTTTGAAATAATTCACCAATACATTGCCACTCAAAATCTTCTTCCCCTTGGATGAGTACTATCACTGTTTTATTTGCTTTTAAATATTCAAATAATTTGGTGGTTAAAATGCCTTTGGCTTTAGGGTTAGACCAGGTAAATACTAGAAGCATATCTGATTGCCTTTGTACTTTTTTGGAAATGGCATGGGATTTGAGATTTTGAATTGTGGAAAGTGCGGTTTCGTCAGATAACCATTTTCTCCATGATTCTGCGTCTTTGCCTATATAGAAAAAACGAGCATGGGGAAATAGAATTTGGAGATGATTTAAAAAAGGTTGGGGATTAATGAGTTGGGGGTAGATAGAACCGGTATAGGTGATTAAACCGGCAAACTCGTGGTTTAGTTTTGGAATTTTTATGTTTCGGGGCAAGCTATCCATCCCGTTGTAAAGAACGAAGATTTTTTTTTGATACATTGTTTCAAAATGCGCTTTGAGTCCTTCGGAAACTACGGTTAATAAATTACAATGTTTTTGAATCCATTGAAGGACTTTCCTTTGGAGACAAGGAAATATATTTTTGGCTTTGATTTCTTCAGGATAGGGATCTCTGAAATCGGCAATCCAAAAAATATGTGGATTTAATTTTTTTATACTTAAACCAATAAGTAGGTCAGAAAGTGGTTGATAGCTGGTCAAGAGATAAGAAATTTTTTCCTTCTTGATTAATTTGTGAGCCTTTATAAGGGTGATTAAGAAATAAAAAAAATGATCTTTTCCAAACAGTAAATTAGTGGGAAAGCTATGTCTTAGGTGAATTAAAATTTTAGAAATAGAGTAGGCCTTAATAGCATGGGGGTAGGTAATAGTTCTCCTTTTATGAGGTATTGTATATACTTCTTTAAAGTAAGATTGCAAATGGATATAAATTTTGTGCAGTCTGATTCCTCCGGTAGTATGTTGAGGAGGATATCCGTAATGAATGAGTAATATTTTAGCATTCAAGTTCAAATAATATTTAGGTATTGTTGAGCAACTTTAATTTCCGAGAACTTTTTAAGCACTAATTTTCTGGCATTGGTTCTCATCAATAATTTTTTGGACTCAGGACATTCTATCCATTTAGTCATTAATAGATGGATATCACGAGGATTAAGAGAGTTCTTTTTAAAACCGTTATACCCTGGTTTAATAATTCTGGAATCTAGGGAAAACCCTGCAATCAATAGTGGGGTGCCAGAAGCGAGCGCTTCAAGGGTTACTTTCGGTAGGCCTTCTCGGTAGTCACTACAGTATAAGAAGCAACTGTAGTGTTGATAAATTTGCACCATGGGTTGGTAGAAGCCCTTGTAATGCATATTGTCGGGAAGGGTAGCGTAATTTGTAGAGGGATATCCAAAAAAATCAAGGGACCAATCCGGATGAGAATCTTTTAGTAATTGGCAAGCTGCTCCAATATAATTTAAGCCTTTTTCATAAGGTAATCTACTAACAAATAGAAAGGTTTTAGGAAAAGTGTTTTTTTGGATAGGTTTAAACATTTCAGGATTTACGCCAGAACCTGGTACGATGATGGTTTTTTTTTCGGATGTTATTTTTTCCCTTTTAAACAGGGCTGCATCACAATAATTTTGAAAGATTACTTTTTTACATTTTTTTAAGCCAAGGGCATAAAGAGGTTTGATAAAATATCGACCGATTCCAGTGATGGTTGGAAAGTGATTACTATGGAGCAAGAAATTGATTAAGCCACAATATAGATTAGCTTTTATGGTAAATGAAAAGATATAAGTGGGGCGTATTTTAAATAGAAGAGTAGTTAGACTTAATAAGGATTTCAACTCCTTCAATGGGTTAATTGACCTAGGAATACAGTGCTTCCAAATAATGGCTTGAATTTCTAAAAAATGAAATTGGTTATAATATTCATCATAGGGAGCCACTAAGATGACTTGATACTGATTTTCTATTAAAAGGCAGATTAATTCCTTTCTATAGTTGTAGAAATTCCAATAAGAGTTAGCTACAAAAACTATAACTGAATTAGAAGATGTTGGCGTCGGGGAATGTATTTTTGGCTTTCTCTACTACGTTTTTAATATTTTGCTCTTCGCTCTTAGGCCAAATTAAAATTACATCATTGGAGTCAATCACAAGAAAGTCATTCAATCCTTTAATTACGGCATATTTGTCATGAGGTAATCTTATGAGCGAGTGGTTAACTTCCTCTAGGATTATTTTTTCTGATTGTACAACATTATTTTCCGCTGACTTAGGCATTTCAGAATACAAAGATGCCCAAGTTCCAAGGTCGCTCCAGCCAAATGAACCAGGAATAGTAAAGACGTTCTCTGCTTTTTCCATAATGGCAAAGTCTATGGAAATATTAGGAGTTAATGGATAATTTTTTTGAATAAAACCCTCCTCATTAGAAGTATTATAGACCGAAGGATCAGCTCCTAAAATATCTGTAATCTCAGGTGCATACTTTTTAAAGGCATTTAAAATACTGTTAACGCTCCAAACGAAAATTCCCGCATTCCAGAGGTAGTTTCCAGACTCTATGAACTTTTGAGCAAGTTCCAATGGGGGTTTTTCAGTAAATTTTACGACTGGGTTAATAGTCTGATTGCCCTGGAATTGAATATATCCATAGCCGGTATCTGGTCTGGTTGGTTGAATACCCAATGTAAGAAGCGCATCATTTCTATTAGAAAAATCAAGGGCCAGTCTTACTAGATCTAAAAATTTATTTTCCTGTAATATAATATGATCCGAAGGAGCCACTATCAGATTGGCATCTGGATTAATATTTTTTATTTTGAGAGCAGTATAGGCCACACAAGGTGCGGTATTATTGCGAGATGGTTCGCAGATGATTTGTTCCTCATTTATTTCAGGAAGATGTTCCTTTACTAATTCAAAGTAGGTGGCGTTAGTAACGATGTAAATTTGGCTTTTATCTGTAATACCTAAAAATCGTTCATAGGTAAGTCTAATCAAGGATTTACCAACTCCTAAGATATCCAAGAATTGTTTGGGTTTTTCGGCTCTACTTTCTGGCCAAAATCTAGAACCAATTCCACCAGCCATAATGGCTACATATGTATTTGACATCTTGTGTAATCTTTCGTCAAATATATATTATTTCTCTGGAGTGCAACAAAAGGCAATTAAAAGCCATTGAAACAAACCTAATCCACCAAAAGAAAAAAATACAAATTCTCCTAGATTCATACATAGGGATGCAAAAAATAACCATGCATAATTATTGGAATGGTTAAAAGGATTTTTTAGTGATATAATGGTTAAGTAACTGAGGGTTATAAACCCACCAAAAATCCCCAATTCTTCTAATACAGCAGAAGGCATAAATCCTTTCTCGGTAGGTGCCGAAAATGGAATATCAAACGCTCCAGATATTTGGGTATTATAGAAATGGAAGTCACTATTAATTCCCAAGCCAATTCCAGTGAGTGGGTATTGGAAAAAATTATTCAAAGACTTTTCAATGAGTTGTCCTCTCGATTCTCCAAAGGAGTCCATTAAACCAGATTCAGGAGTCCTTTTTAAAATAAATTTCACCAATAAGTCCGCGCTGTCTTCTAAAAGCAAAAAAGTTGGAATTCCAATAATTATTGTAAAAAGAATAAAGGTTCTAACTGCTGAATTCAATCGAATCCTTTTTTCCAAAATGCTTTCTATAAAAATTAAAAGCAAGGCACTTATTACCATAAGAATCAATCCAATTCTCGCTTTTGTAAGAAAAACCAAAATCAATGCCACCCCTCCAAAGGCGTATTTGACAAAAGTTTTTTTTTGAGAGAAAAACCAAATAGAACTAAGGCCTGCCATTACCCCAAGGACTTGAGGGTGGTTAAAAATACCTTGAAATCCTCTGCCATTTTTAAAGTATCCATATGGGGTCAAGAGCATACAAATGCTTCCAAATAGAATAAAAATAAATAAGGTGTTAAACCAGGATTGCCAATATTTTGACGGGAGTTCACATAATTCAAAGGATTTTAGAATAGTGAATCCACCTGCGGTAAAAGATAAAAGTTTGAGTGTAGAAATAGTGGGATTAAAACTGCTAATTATGGATAAGGGTAGCAAAAAGAGGCTAAAAATTAGATGGATATTGGCCAAGGAGAATACATTTGATTTTCTGACAGGGATATCAAAAAAGTGCATGACAATCCATAGAAAAGGTAAAATAATTACTAGCCACTTGAGGCCGTTAGCAGAAATTATAGCAATTCCGGGATTTATTAATTGTAAAAGGGATATAATGCTAAAAGCCTGAATCACTTGCACAGAGCCTCTCAAAGAGTAAAGCCCCAATAAAATGAAAGTTAAGGGTATTAAATCCGACCAATAGTAAGAACCTAACCAAAGTAAACTTAAAACCCCCAATAGTGGGCCATTCATTAAAAAGGTATTGAATCCTTATACATACGCTCCCAAGAATAAGTAACCGGCAATGATTTATAAACCGGTTTTGGTTTGGAGGATTGCAAAGTAAATAAGATGGCGTCATAATATTTTAAAGGGCACAAGGGAATTGAAAAGCCAAAGTTGGCTTTTATCTCTTTTGACCAGGGTTGATTTTCTCCTGCTATCACTATAGTATTGCTCATCAAAGCTTCTAAAATAGATAGACCAAAATTTTCTGATTTACTGGCACTTAAATAAATAGAGGAAGCATTTAGTAAAGTATATTTTTCAGAATGATTCACTTCACCGGCAAACCATACATTTTCTCCCAGATCTTTGGTAATTTTTCTTTTTATTTTTTTCCCGAAGGGGGTATCGTCCCAAGGTCCACCAATTATCCAGCAAAAATCAGGGAAAACGAGTTTTACTTGAAGAAGTACTTTGGATAAAAATTCTAAATTCTTAATTGGGGAGAAGGAACAAATGGAAAGAATAATTTTTTTATCTAAGATATCCTTAGGAACGATGGAGTCTAACTTAAGGAAGGAAAAGAAAGGTTTCGGTATGTTAGGTTGACTGAGAACTACAGGACAATTGATGGCCAATTTTCTAAGTTCATTTAGTTCTAAATCGGATAAAGCATGAATTCGGATAGCTTGACTAAGAATTTTTTTTTCTATTAAATGAAAATAGATTTTTTTTATCCATTTGCGCTTACTGTTTATCGCTTGATTCAGAAGTGCGCCTGCTGGTCTAAATATAAAGGGGATGGATAATTTTTTTGAAAGTCTATACACGGCGTAATTCGGATAAATCCAGCAACCATGAAGGTGAAGAATATCAAACTGAGGATAGTGAGTTTCCAAAAAAAACTTGAATCTAGGAGACCATTTCCATCTATGAAGGATAAGGGTTGGAAAGGCATAGACGCTATATTTTTTTAATTCAGGTGGAATGGCCCCATCTTGATTAAAAATGGCGATACAGTGTTGAAAATTCTGAAGATTATTGTTTTTCAACAGGTGGAACAGGATTTGACTGGGTCCGGTAGATAGAGACCAAACAGGTATAATATGGAGTATTTTAATCAAAATAATGAAGGATAGAACTGGAATATTTTACGTAATGGTTTGAGAATTCTCAAAAGGGGTGGGTTGGGTAGTTTATTTAACTTCCATGCTTTTGAATCTTCCCTATTAGCTATCCAGCGATTTTTAAAAGTCTGATTAGATATGCCCCCGCTTCGCATAACAACAAGTGGATAATTCAGATATTTTACTGGTATTTTATGACGGAATAAAAACCGAATGATTAATTCGTAGTCACTTGCGATTGATAGATTGGTATTATATAACCCATATTTCTGAAAAATGGTTTTTCTGATAAAAAGAGTTGGATGGGGAGGCATCCAGCCCATTTTGAGTGCGTTGTAATGAAAATTTCCAGCTGTCCATTTCCGGATTACTTTGGAAGAATTTTTTTTATCCACGACGACTAAATTGCCATAGACTGCATCAATTGATTTGTTTTCAAAACACCGACTTACTTTATTCAATATAAATTTAGAGGTAAAGGTATCGTCACAATGAAGCATGCCAATTACTTCCCCCGTAGCTTTTTCAATACCTTTATTTAGTGCCTCGTACAACGAAATTTTGTTGTTGATAATAACAGTCTGAATATGTGGGTAATGATTAATGATAGAAAGAGAGTGGTCGGTTGACCCCCCATCTATAATGATGTGTTGTACATTCACATCTTTTTGCTGAGAAATACTACTTAGACAATCATTTAGGGTCCTTTCACCATTTAAGACAGCGGTTATTATAGAAATTTTAATCATTTGAATACCCAATTCTTTCTTTATAGAATTTAGCGGGGTGACCGAAGTACACCTTATTTTGAGCCATCCTTTTGAGGAGGACACTTCCCATCAAAAGAACACTTCCCTTTTCGCAGGTAACCCCAGGTGCAATCAAGGTTCTGGCACCAATCCAAACTTGATCTTGAATAATAATAGGCTGAACCATAATGTCAAAGGACCTTTTATCAAATGCGTGATTACCAGTGACTAGTTGAGCATTTTGAGAAATACAAACATTATTACCAATGGTTACAGAGGCTAAATTGTCTATCCATACCCCTTCTCCAATCCAAGAATGAGCTCCAACAGTTAATCGCCAAGGAAACTTTATTTTAACGTTGGGTTTGATGACAACCTTACGACCAATAGAGGCTCCAAATAACCTTAAGATGACAGGTTTAATACCTGTTAAAACGAACCAATTAGATTCGAAAATTAGGGTGCTAACCAGTATCCACATTGCGATCATCCAAGTGGGTTTGCCCGGATTAAAGTGGCTGTTATTGTAGAGATTTAATTGTTGCAAAAGTTTTTAACCATTTTTGAATATTGATGCCCAAACTTAACTCGCAACTTCTTTTCCCAAATCTTTTTAATGTTGGTTGGGAAGTGAAATGAACCTTTGTCATCAATGCTCCAAGGGTTTTAAAATTCCTATTTGGCCATATCCACCCATTGAAATTTGGCTCGAGAAACAGTTCATTAGCGCCGCATTTATTGGATAGAATCATTGGTAAACCCACTGATGCTGCTTCATGAATCACCACTCCCCAAGGTTCATGTAATGAAGGCAAAATAAAACAAGTGGATTGATTGTATTCAAGTGCTAATTGGGTATTATCTAGATATCCCAAATATTGAATGCCTTCGGAATTTGGCAATTTTCCGTGTAGGGACCCTGTCCCAGCTATTTTAAGAATCCAGGGATTTCTAACTGTCGACCGATACCACTGGTAGGCAGCGATTAAAGTTTCCACTCCTTTTATTTTCTCTAGTCTTCCCACAAATAAAAAAGAAGGTTGCTTAAACTGTAGGGTTGATGGAAAATAAATCTGATGGTCAGCGACATATAAACCTTGAAACACAAGATGGTTTGACCAACCTAAATATCGAATCAAATTCTCTGCTTTTTTTCCAGATACCCAGAATGCAGAAAAAATATTTTTTAGAAACCATTTCGCATACCATTTGCCTAAATACTGTCGTAAATTATTTTTTAAAGGTGTATCAGAAAGTCCAATAATAGGGATTCCCCGATTATGAAAAATCCTACCAATTCTGAGATATTCTTTATCAATCCAGCCACTTATAAAAATAATAGTAGGGTCAAAGTGTAGGCATTGGAAAAGTAGTTCTTTGAAATGCTGGGGTTTGATAGAACAAGCAATTGGATGTTTATTGAAAGGAATACTAGATAATATATGGTTGTTAGTTTGATAAACAATGTGAATTTCAAACCGAGATTGTGTACTTAAGTGCATCAGGCATCTAGAAAAATAATTGGCTGGAGTAGTATATAAAAAGAGCGCTTTGGTTACAGCTTTCATTTTACAGATGGTTCAAAAAATTCCTGATTACCTTTTCCCAAGTGTATTTTTTAATAACCATTTGGTAACTTTTTTCCGCTTTCTCTTTAAGGGTTTTGTAATCACAATTTAATGCCTCCTCCATAGCTTGTTTTAGGGAAGATTCCTGATGCGGATCGATTATCCAACCATTAGATTCACAAACCAATAAAGAATTTTCTCCTACTTTGGTGGCTATAATAGCAGTCTTTTCGCTCATGGCTTCAAGGATGCAAGTGGGCATGCCTTCGGCAAAACTCGGCAATACCAAAACCTCCGATTTTTGCAAAATCAATCGAATTTTTCGCTCCTCTTGAATTTTTCCATGATAGAAAATTTGGGGATGTATCAACTGTACTTTGGCGGGAATATCTCCAATAAAATGAAATTCAAATTGAAAATTTTCTAATAATTCTCTCAAAATTTTGGTGAGCAAATGAATGCCCTTTCGGAATTCATATCTACCGAGGTAAACAAAAGAGATGGGCTTTTTATTGGAAGCTAAATACTCAGTTGAAACGGTAAAAGGGGCATTTCGCCCTAGCCGAACCGCATTTGGAAATGGGATCAATCTTTTCGACCCAAGTTCCTTTAATAAATTGGCGGTGTACGGGCCATAATAGCATTGATAATCACTGTGTTTTATTATTGATTTTGAAATCCATTGAAAAGGTACTTTAGAGATTATTTCTTTTAGAGAATAACTTTTTTGAAACATCTCTAATCCATGTAAATGGCTGATAGTTTTAAATGGGATGTTTCTAAATCCCCATCCGATTAAACCTTGAGTAAGAACAAAATCAGGTTGGAATGGACTATTTATCAATGCATGCCTGATTTTACGAGATCTCAAAAAAAGATTGAAAAGGTAATGGCCAGGAAAAAGTGTAGGTAAAGCAGAAATCTGAACTGGAAATAAATAAACATTTCGAAAATTTTCTTTGAAAAACTTATTCATATAATCTGGGTTTTCAATCGGAAAAAAAACGCCAACTTCCAACCCACGTTCTGCCAAGCTCAAAACTAACTCATAAGAGTGCTTTTGAATACCTCCAATTTTGTCTGGCCAAATACCATTAGATACTACTGCAATTTTCAATCTGTTATCAGTTGAATGTATACGTATTTCAATTGATTAAGATGTGTGGTTAAAGAATTTTTATTGCGTTGTTTTTCAAAAATACTTTGACACAATTCAATGTATTTTTCAGGGTTTTCTGATAAATAAAAAACTGTACGTTCCATTGATGAAATATTTTTTTTGTTAAATAAAAAGCCATTAACGCCATTTTTTAACCAGTCTTTTACCCCGCCAACATCAAATGCTAGAACGGGAACCCCCTGTGAGAGAGCTTCTATACCCACCAAACCATAGGCTTCTGGATAGATAGAGGTAAAAACTAGTAAAAAGCTTTCGCGGAAATGACCTAAAAGTTGAGCTTTGGATTGCCAACCATGATAGACTACATTTGAAAAATCAAGGGTTTTTCTATCAATTCCATCCCCTATAATTTCAAATGAAAAGCGATTAGGAAATTTATTTTGTACGGATTTAGCTAATTCTAAGAAATAGGAAATCCCTTTTGTCTTACTGATTCGACCTACCCAAAGAATTTTATAGGGTGGATCCTTTGTTTTAAATGGATAGACTGGTCTAAAACGAGAAAAATATCTTACAATTATTATTTTGGAATCTGGTATACCCAATTTTTGAAGTTCGTACTTAACAAATCCTGACATCACTATTATTTTACTGTAGCGATTTAGCATCAGTTTGCGCTCAACTCTTATTCTTCTCAGATTTTGGGAAATAATCCAAGGATTTCTTGAACCACATTTTTCTTTGAAAACAAGGTAATAGCATGAAAATCCACAAGCTGATTGACAAGTTTGATCACTGGAATACCAATATTTGCCATAACCAGGGCAGGTAAATCTTAAATCGTGGAAACTTCTAATGATGGGAATTTTATTAGGTAATCGTTTTAAGATTTCCAGGTGAAAGACTCCATGAAGATGGATAATTTTAATACCGCGGTTTTGAACAAATTGGTATAATATTTTCGAAAATTTATTCAGGATAACTTTTTGATTCCATTCCTTTTGGAATTCGGATAAATGAAGGAATGGAAAACTAAATCGAATTCCTATCCAGTAGTGGTTTGGGAGCAGTGCCATTAATTCTTTTAAATACACTTCAATGCCGCCACCATTTTCTTGGCCTATATTATCGTGCAAATGCAATACTTTGGGTAGTCTAAAGATGATGTGCAATTTTTTTGGAAATGGTGGCATAGATCTTTTCCCACAAAAACTTTTTTCCAATTATTTGATAAAAATGATGGGCTTTAACACTGGATAAATCTGGAGAATGGTAAATTTTCATTAGAGCCTTGGCACAGCAACTTGGATCATCTTGTCGGTAAAAAAATATACAATCCTCTTTAAACCAATATTCTATATTAGGAGTCCTAGGTGCGATTACAGGACATTTCGCACTTCCGTATTCAAATATCTTCATGAATGAAGAATAAGGACTTCCACCTGAAACAAAACCACAGTCCATCATCCTTAAGAGTCTAATGCGGGATTTTGTGGATTGGGAACCGTGCAAGACAATAGGAATGGGTGATGATTCAGCTACTTTTAGGATTCTATGATTGATGGGGCCTATAAAATGGAGCTGCATTTGCCGATGAAATTTTGGGGGAATAAAGTGTAGGGTTTTGCTAATAATTTCTAGCCTGTGGTGTGGCATTAAAGTCCCCAAAAAACAGATATTAAAATATTCTTTTCGCACCTTTTGATGGTTTTTAAAATCATTCCAAAAAGTACGGGAAACTCCATTTTCTATATTGATATGCGCTACATTAGGAATTAAGGCTCCTCTTAAACCAATGCAAAAGGAATAATTAGAAAGCTTGATTAAATTAGTTTCTAACCAACTTAAAATACCATACTGATCTCGTTCCTTCCACAATCCATTGATCTCAAAAAAATGGGGAATTTTTAAACACCTACATATCAAAAGAATATTGAAGTTTAAAAGGTGATATCGTTCATAGATAAACTTTGGTTTTCTTTTCCATAAATGAAAGAACTGCCTAGGTAATGCGATTATGAGACTAGTGAAGTAAATCATTAAATAAGGAAATGAAATTATACCACTACTCACTAAGGACCGTCTGGTTACAAATGAGGTAAAAAGCGAAACCTTGAAATGATGGTTCAAGTAATTGATTCCTGCTTTAATATGGGTATTGGCTCCAGAATGTTCAGAAAGACAACCTGCTTCAGTCACCACATACAGCGCCGGACTATTGGTTATAGTAGTAATAGTTTTTCGAATTTTTTAATGGAACCCCATTAAGTACAATGGAAGGGGAAGGAACTTTCTTTTGAATACTCAGGTCATTTAAAAACTCTAAATGCTCCAATTTGGTGTTTTTGAATTTTAGCACAAAAATGGTATGTGTGGCTAAGGAAGAGATTTGTAACGCATCAGCTACCAATCCTATTGGTGGGGTATCCAGGATAATGCATTCATATTTTTTTTGCAGCGCTTCTAGTAATTTCTCTAATCGTCCATTAGCAATTAATTCAGTTGGGTTAGGAGGTATTGGGCCGCTTTGTATACCATCTAGATATTTGCTAATTGAACTAGATTGAATGATATCTTTTTCGGAAGCAGACTGTATTAAATAATTGCTTAATCCGGGTTGTAAATGATGATCTTCAAAATAATTTTGAAGTGTCGGCTTTCTTAGATCAGCACCTATAATAACAGTTTTAATTCCTGCTAGAGCGAAAGCATAACCCAAGTGAGCGCACAAATAGGTTTTCCCTTCCCCAGACCAATAAGAGGAGACAAGAAAAATTGGAGGCTGGGAATTTGCGCAAAGAAAAGCTAAGTGCGCCTTCATTAGTCGGACTCTTTCTAAGATAGATGCATTTGATTTTTTATAAAAATAAAAGGTTGGAATATTCTTTCTGCCTTGCGGAATTTCACTTAAAAAGGGCATAGATGTTTTTTGAGCAAAATCCTTATAGTGAAATAAACGCCTATCGATACTTTTTTTGCCAATCAGGAAAAGGATGGGAAAGAAAAGACCAAGCAATATTACCAAAGCACTGGTTTGGTAAGGATTGGGTCTTATTTTCCTATTTACAAAAGGTGGGTCAATGATTTTAATATTGGAAGTTTGAGCAGCCAACGCGAGGGAGGTCTCTTCTTTTTTTTCTAATAATAGTAAATAAATAGACTCAACCATTTTTTGGTTTCTCAAGAGATTTATAGCTATTCGCTCATTTTTGGGAATGCTTTTTAAAGTGCTATCCAAAGAAAATACGGTGGTTTGTAAGGTTAATTTTTCAGTATTCAATTTGTTTTTGAGCGGTGTCAAACTATTTCTGATATTATTTATTTTTTGAGCAGAGAGGAGTTTTTTTCCTTCGGAAAATGGGTGTTTGTCCGTAATTTCATATAGGTCATTTGTTTTGAGGTTATCTTCGAAAAGGAAGGAAATAAAATTTTTAAGATGGGGAAATCTTTGGATTAGGAATACGGGGTAAATTTTAATGGAATCCGCATAGAGTAAATGGTTTAATTCATCTATTTCCAGGTCCAATTGCGCCATTTTATCAAAAATATCATCTGATTTAACTCTATAAAAGTTGGAAAAGTCTTCTATCAAAAGAGATTCAGGAGCCTGAATTTTAAGATTTTCTAATTTTAATTCAATCTCCCTCAATTGATCCAATACAAGCAACAAGCGCTCTTCCAAAAAATTCAAGCTTTTTATTTCTGACTGTTTGGCTTCTTCTCTATTCTTTCTTTCATAAAGATTAAGCAAGTGATTCAAAACCTCTTTTCCCAATTCTATGTGAGCAGTTCGATAGCTTAATTCTAAGATTTCAGTGTTTTTGATATTGTTAACGGAAAGGTTATTTAATATTTGATGAGGCGATAACTGCCCTAAATCTCCCAAATTAGATCCTACTTGGGAAAGAATTTGGACCGATCTGAGAATTTCTAATTCATTGCTGATGTTATTAACAGTTTCCAAACCCGATAATTCAAATAGCCAATCTGGGGCGTTGTATTGACTGTTTTGTCGAGGGTAAACCATTATTCTGGCTTTTATCTCGAATATTTTTGGAGCCCATTTATGATAGAAAATTGCCAATCCAGCAGTGATTAAAAGTACTTGGAAAATTTTCCATTTATTTTCTGCAATTAACCAAAAGGCCTCCTGAATGGTTAGTGTCTCCTTTGGTGTCACCACATCAATTGTTTAGAGCAATCCATACTGAAATAATAGACAAAGAAGCGGATAGATAGCCAATAATTTTTTGGAAGGGATCTTGAGACAAAACCGCTTTCTGTTTCAAAGGAGGAATATAGACCACATCGTTTTGCATTAAATAAATTTGATTGATTTGTTGCAGCGAAAGGGGTATATGAAAAACACTATCTTGAATTTCTCGCTTGATGATGAGGTGACGCCTATCGGCAAAAGGTGATAAATCACCCGCTTTGGCCAAAGCATCCAGGGCCGTAATCCTTGGGTTATCAAAATAATATCTTCCGGGTTGATTCACTTCTCCCAAAACGGTAATTTGAAAGTTCATCAAACTCAATGCTAGATTGGGTTGATCGATAAACTCTGCTAATTTTGACTCTAGTTTTTGAGTAGCTTCTTTTAAAGTCAAACCCTCCACTAAGGTTTTAGATATACCTGGATAAGCTATATATCCTTCTTCATCAACGGGATAGCCCAATTGTATAAATTGAGTTAATTTATCTGAACCGAGGTTTGAAAGAGGTGCTTTTTCAAATTTATTGGGCGTGGGCAATTGGTTGTTTAATAGTTCAATATGTAATACATCATATTTTTGCAATCGGTGTAAGGCACTTACTTGAAAAGAAGAAGCAGGTATATCAGGTGGTATTAACAGTAAATCAGAGTATTGAATACAACCCTGAAAGGTTCCCAGTACTAAAAAATAAAAAAATAGACGGATTGTAATAACCTTTTAGATTTCTATAGCCAGATTATTAGGCGTGGTTTGTTGAAATACTTTTTGGTAAAGTCCTTCTTTAGATCCCTGAGTAATTAAATCTAGTTGTCGCTGGTGGTGTAAGTCACTTGAAAAATAATCAATCAAATCGGCAGCTATCAATTGAAGCGCCAAATCGTTCATGTTTTGTCCATAATAACCTGTTAAAGAACTAAGGTTCATTTGAAAATGAGCGCCCCATTCCTTCAACTGTTGAAAATGCTCAATAGATTCAGCGTAATAAAGATATCGTTCAGGGTGTGCGATTATAGGTACAAATCCTTTGATTTGAATTTCAAATAAAATCTCGTGAAGATTGGGGGGTGGCGCCTTATAGCCCAACTCAATAAGCAGATGATTATTAAATACAGGCAAAACTTTATTTTCCCGAAGGATATTTAGAAAGTTATCATCCAACATATGTTCAGCACCCAAACTTAGGTTTAAATGAGGCAATTCCTTAATTATGTCCTCATAAAATGTGTCAAAAATTCTGCGAAGGGAATCACTAGAGTTATGAGGAAACGAATAAAAATGTAGATGAGGAGTAGTAATAATTTGTTCAATTCCCAATGATAGAAGTCCTTGAATTAGGTGAAGGCTGTCTTCAAAAGTCTTTGCCCCATCATCTACACCAGGTAGAAGATGGGAATGAAAATCAGTTTTTAGACTAGACAAATCACTATTTACCATAAAACTCTTTATACCAATGTACAAAACTTTGAAGCCCTTGTTCAATAGAGGTGGCAGGTTGGTAATCAAAATCTTCCTTTAGACCAGAAATATCAGCATAAGTTACTTCTACATCTCCGGGCTGAATTGGCAACCATTCTTTTTTAGCTTCTCTACCCAAAAGTTTTTCCAGGGTTTCTATGAAGGTTATTAATTCAACGGGTTGATTATTACCAATATTGTAAAGTTTATATGGAGCGCTGCTAATAGCAGGATCAGGTGTAATCGAATCCCAATCGGGATTTGGTTGCGGTGGGGAATGTATGATTTTAGAAATTCCAGTAACAATATCTCCCACGTAGGTAAAATCACGTTTCATTTTCCCATGATTGAAAATTTGTATGGGACGATTTTCATAAATGGCGTCGGCAAATAACATATAGGCCATGTCAGGACGGCCCCATGGACCATATACCGTAAAAAATCTTAATCCTGTTGTTGGTAATTTGAATAAATGACTATAGGTATGGGCCAATAATTCATTACTCTTTTTTGTGGCCGCATAGAGAGAAATGGGATGGTCCACGTTTTGATGGGTAGAAAAAGGTATGGACGTATTCATGCCATAGACACTAGAACTACTTGCGAACACCAAATGTTGAATTTGGTGATACCTGCAACATTCCAATAAGTTGGTGAAACCTACAATATTAGATTGAATATAGGCATGCGGATTTTCTAATGAATATCTAACTCCTGGTTGAGCAGCCAAGTTGATGACCACTTCAAAATTTTCTTTTGTAAAAAGTTGCTCCAGTGCGGGTAGGTCTGTTAGATCAATTTTGAAAAATTGGAAATTGGAATATTGATTTAAGATATTCAATCTTCCTTCTTTTAGGGATACATCGTAGTAGGGGTTTATGTTATCTATACCTACTATATGATGTTTTTCTTCAAGTAATTTTTCAGCTAAATGAAAACCTATAAAACCTGCCGCACCAGTTATTAAAACTTTCAAATTTTTTGATTTTTTAGCAAAGCTTCGCCCCAAAGAGTCGCGTGCACTTTTCCGATATAACGACATAACTGTCGAGCATGCTTAACATTCCTGATAATTTCCATAATGTACCTTTGACCAATTTGGGTCTAGATTTTAATACTCCAATTGGTTGCTTTTTGAGCAACCTCTTTCTCTTTGGAGGCTGGATGCTCTCCGGCCTCAATTATTTTAAGATATTTAGGGTCTACTTCCATAAAAATGGAAAAACCCATGCGCTCTAATTCAATTGAAAAATTCTTTTCATTTTTGATTTCGTGTAATTTCCCTTTGAGTCCAGTGAGTTGGCCGCCAATCACTTCCACTTGGGCACCTTTTTGGACCAATCCAGGATGCACTTCTACTTCTAATTGTTCTCCCACCACTTTTTTCATGATATCGATTTCTTGCTCTGGTATGGAGATCAAATTTTTACCTATTTTCAAGAAACCCACTACCTCTTCGGTTTCCAAAACCTTTAAATATTCTTCTTTGACAATCTGAACAAACAGGTAACAATTAATGAGTGGCAATTCCACTTTTTTAACCTTTCGGGTATAATGTCTGGTTAGTTTTAGAAGTGGCAAATAGGCATCAACCCCTTTTTGAAGCAGAGCGGATAAGACTCTCTTTTCCCTTTTGTAACGGGTGTAGACAGCAAACCACCTTTTTTCGCTTTCGTGTAATTGATTGATATGTTCGTTAGCCACCATATTCATTTTCTATTATAACTTCCAATAATGCAACTTGGTGCTTGCTGAAGCAAAATTATAAAGGCCTTTAATGTCCATCAAAATGGGATCAGTACTAGAAATCGAAAGGAAATAATTTTCATCTAATTCCTTGTAGGCATCATGTGCAACCGCTACAATAACGGCATCGTATTCAGTACCAATTTTATCAATCATGGACAGATGATATTCTTTTGCTACTTCATTAGGAGATGCAAAAGGATCCACCAAATGAACATTGATAGAGTATTGCATCAGTTCTTTTATTAACTCTGCTACTTTAGAATTTCTAATATCTGCCACGTTTTCCTTAAAAGTAATTCCCTTGACTAAAACCTTTGATTTGGAAGGGTTTTTGCCTCTCTGGATCAATAATTGGGTCAATCTGCTGGCAATGTGTTTCGGCATTCCATCATTTACTCTTCTTCCGCTGAGTATAACTTGAGGGTCATATCCAATCTCTTTACTTTTGTGTAAGAGATAATAGGGGTCTACGCTGATACAATGACCTCCAACTAATCCAGGACTGAATTTTAGAAAATTCCACTTGGTTCCCGCCGCCTCCAAAACGGCTTGAGTATCAATATTCATTTTATCAAAAATGATAGACAATTCGTTCATTAGAGAAATATTGAGATCTCTTTGAGTGTTTTCTATCACTTTTGCAGCTTCGGCTACTTTAATGGTAGGGGCTTTGTGAATTCCAGCTTCAATTATTGAACCGTAGATGGCAGCAATAACTTCAAGGGATTCCTCATCGGACCCGGAAACTATTTTTAGAATTTTTTCTAAAGTTCTGACCTTATCCCCAGGATTAATTCGCTCAGGGGAGTATCCTAATTTGAAGTCTTTATTGAGTTTTAAGCCAGAACATTGTTCGAGAATAGGAAGGCAATCTTCTTCCGTGCATCCTGGATAAACAGTGGATTCAAAAACTACGTAATCCCCTTTTTTCAAAACTTTTCCCACTGTTGTTGAGGCAGATTCCAGATAAGATAGATCTGGAACCTTGTATTCATCTACAGGAGTTGGAACGGCAATAATATAGAATTTAGCACTTTTTAAATCTTTGGTTTGGGCGCTGAAGGTGATGTCTTTATTTTCGAAAGCCTCTTTGGTCAATTCTTCAGAGGGGTCAATACCTTTTTTCATCATTGCCACCCTATTTTCAGCAACATCAAATCCAATCACTTTAAATTTTTTAGCGAGGGATAAGGCCAAAGGTAGCCCGACATAGCCTAAACCAATTACTGCGATGGCATCTTTTTTGTCGGTAAAATTACTTATGTTCATTTTATTGGTTTTTCATCTAGGGAAATTACTTTTCCCGCTTCAAACAAGTATTTATCTAAGTTTTCTGGGCACACGCCTATGCCATTTTCATCGAACTCTAGTCGGTGACCAGCTTTACTGACCCAGCCTATCTGATGACCTGGATTACCAATTACTAGAGCGAAATCAGGAACAGTTTTGGTAACCACAGTACCTGCACCAATGAGGCTATAGTCTCCAAGATTATTTCCACAAATAATAGTGGCATTAGCACCAATTGTACAACCTTTTCCTACGATGGTAGACCTATATTCATTTTTCCTTTCAATGGTTCCTCTAGGGTTAATAACATTAGTAAACACAGCTGATGGGCCTATGAAAGCCCCGTCTAATATCTTAACCCCCTTATAGATGGAAACATTATTTTGGATTTTAACGGAATTGCCTATTGTTACATCATTTGCCACAAAAACATTTTGACCCAGTACGCAGTTTGCTCCCAAACTGGCCCCGCTCATTACATGGCAGAAATGCCAGATCTTCGTGTCGCTTCCAACAGTAGCTCCTGAACCAACTTCAGATGAAGGATGTACGTAATAATTGGGCACTATTTGATTGTTTAAGAGTTAAAAAATTCCTTGATGGTCAGTGTGATATAGTTGAGTGTAGCTTCGTCTAATTCGGTATGCATCGGCAATGAAATGACCATTTGACACAGAGATTCCGTTACCGGTAATTTAAAATTCGGATCGGTAATATATTTTTTAAATGCCTTTTGGTGATACAGGGGAACTGGATAATAGATCATAGTCGGTATACCCTTGGATTGCAAATATTGTTGAAGCTCATCTCTTTTACCATGTGCTACTTTTAAGGTGTATTGGTGAAAAACATGAGTGGATTTTGGACTTCTTACCGGAATTTGTATTCCTTCTATATTTTGAAGGTGATGATCGTAATATTGTGCCGCTTGATTTCTTGCCTGTGCATATTCATCTAAATATTTTAGTTTGACATCAAGAATTGCAGCTTGAATAGCGTCTAATCTAGAGTTGCAGCCTATCATTTCGTGATAGTATCTTTTCTCTTGACCGTGGTTGGCAATTTTATGAATTCGTTCGGCTAATTGCTCATCAGTAGTGCAAAGCGCCCCTCCGTCTCCAAATGCACCCAAGTTTTTGGATGGATAAAAGGAGGTGCAGCCAATATGACCGATGGTTCCGGTTTTTTGTGGGCCATTTTCTCCATGGTAAACAGCTCCTAAAGCTTGTGCATTGTCCTCTATGACATAGATTCCATTTTTTCGAGCCAATTGGACAATAGGATCCATATCAGCACTTTGACCGAAGAGGTGGACAGGAACGATGGCTTTAGTTTTAGGGGTAATAGCCTTTTCAATTAATTCAGCGGTACAATTAAAGGTATTTGGATCTACATCCACCATAACGGGAGTTAATCCTAATAGCCCAATTACTTCAGCTGTAGCCACATAAGTGAAGGCTGGAACGATAACTTCATCACCCGGTTTTAGGTCTAATGCCATCATTGCTATTTGAAGAGCATCCGTTCCATTAGCACAGGGAACGACTTGAGCTTGATTCAAAAAAGAACTTAAGTGGGCAGTAAAGTCTTTTACTTTGGGACCATTAATAAAAGCAGTGGAATTAATTACTTCTTCTATACCTGCCTGAATCTCGTCCTTTATTTTTAAATATTGAGATTTTACATCTACCATTTGGATATCTCCCATTATTGCATTTTTGTTGATGGGTGCAAAATTAATGCTATAAAAGCAATATTACAGCGATGAGCTTAAGATTTGAAAAAAGTTTTAACCTCGCTGTTGGAAGAATTTTTCCATTGAATTAAATATCGTCCTTTAGGTAGATGATCTATATTGAGGGTAGTCCTCTGGTTTCCCGGCCCTAGGGTTTGGGTTACCCATCTACGGCCTGCTTGATCTATGACGAAAATTTGAGAAGAATTGTTTCCACGATTGTCGGTCAGCACCGTTACGTTATCTCGAGCGATGGTAGGGTAAACTAAGAAATTCTCGCGATTGGGATAAAAATGCGTTTCGATAACGTTGGAATATTGTACCGCACCACCAACATCTACTTGTTTCAACCGATAATAATTTTTGCCGGGCATTGGATTTTCATCTAAATACTGATAATCCACCATGCTTTCGGAATGTTTTCGACCTTCAATAAAGGCAAGGTCTAAAAAATTGGCCTGATGATGATCACTTCTTTGAAGGGTAAAGTAATCATTATTAGTTTCTTGAACCGTGGTCCAGTTGATATATACCCCATTAGAAGTAGCTGCACTCGAAAAGTCGTTCAAGGCTACCGGAAGTAAAATAGATCGATCTGCGGTAAAGTCGTCGAAAAAAATAGATTGACCTAAATATTCTTTCAAAACCAGTCTAAAAGGAAGAGTAGATACATTTTCGGTTGAATTTACAACTGCCTTATATTGAAGAAAAGTGGCTTCAACGATTGGAATTTCATGGGTAGTTGTCCAGTTTCCATTCTCCAAAATCTGGACTAAAAAGGTTGCACTTCCAGGAGAGGAAAGTCTTGCCATAAAACTTATTTCAGCTGGGTTGGGAATGGAGGGAAATTCCATATAATCCCCTGTATTGTTAAAACCAAGTTTCAAATAACCACTTACTGAAAACCCAAAATTCAAATAGGTGCCACCGGTGGTATAAGTTCCCGTTGCATCCGTAATGGTCCAATCCCCCTGACTTTGATATCCCCAACTTTCAAAATCTTGAGAATACTGCGCAATCAAATGATTGCTAATAATCAATAAAGTTATTAATACTCCTTTTTTCATAAGTATGTGATTTTGGTTTTCAGTAAAGGAGTTTGCGTATAAACATTTTAAAGGTAATACATTTACGTAAAAAAATCAAGTCTATACATCATAATTTAATATTGGGGCCAACCATTTTTCCATTTCTTGCACTGTTTTATTTTTTCTTTTGGCGTAATCTTCTACCTGATCTTTGGAGATTTGCCCCAATCCAAAATATTTAGATTGCGGGTGGCTAAAATACCAACCACTTACTGAAGAGGCTGGCCACATGGCAAAGCTTTCCGTAAGGGAGATTCCTATATTTTCTTCAACTTTCAATAATTGCCACAGTAATTCTTTTTCTGTATGATCTGGGCAAGCTGGATATCCTGGTGCGGGGCGTATGCCTACATATTGCTCTCTAATCAAATCGTCATTGGTAAGGGATTCTTGTTCAGCATAACCCCAAATAGATGTTCTTACTAAGTGGTGCATTTTTTCTGCTAAAGCTTCTGCCATTCTATCTGCTAGAGCCTTTAAAAGTATAGCGTTATAGTCGTCGTTATTTTTTTCAAATGTCGCTAATGGACCTTCCATTCCCAAGCCTGCAGTAACGGCAAACGCACCTATCCAATCCGTTTTTTTAGAAGAAAGAGGGGCTATAAAATCTGATAGACAATAATTTTCTTGACCAGGAGCTTTTTGATTTTGCTGTCTAAGGTGGTGGACAGTCATTATTTTATCTTCAGATACATGACTGTGGTAGAGATGAATGTCATCTCCTTCAGAGGCTGCTGGAAATATTCCTACGACAGCTTTGGCGGTTATCCATTTTTCCTTTTGGATGGTTTTTAACATCTCAAGCGCATCTGCGTATAATTTTTTAGCTTCTTTTCCCTTAATGGGGTCGGAGAATAGTTCAGGGAATTTTCCTGCCAATTGCCAACTGGCAAAGAAAGGCGTCCAATCTATAAACGGAATAATGTCCTCTAGTGGAAAATCTTGAAAATATTGGATTCCTTGCTGATTGGGGGTTGGAGGGTTAAAATCCGTCCAATTGATTTGAATTTTATTTTCCCTAGCCTTCTTCAGGGATAAGTATTTTTTGTTGGATTGTCGATTGCCTCTTTGAATTCGCAGCCTTTCGTATTCTTGTTTGACGATGTCCGCATATTCTTTTCGCTTATCTTGAGTTCCTCCAATTAACTGGCCAACGACTCCAACACTTTTTGAGGCATCTAAGACATGGATTACGGATCCACTGTATTGTGGGGCAATTTTAACAGCGGTGTGGGTTTTAGATGTGGTGGCCCCTCCAATTAATAACGGGATATTCATCTTTCTCCTTTCCATTTCTTTGGCTACGTGCACCATTTCGTCCAAGGATGGTGTTATCAAACCGCTTAAGCCAATTACATCGACCTTTTCCGTTTCCGCAACCTGTAATATTTTATCAGCAGGTACCATAACCCCTAAATCGATAATTTCATAGTTGTTACAAGAAAGGACTACTCCAACTATATTTTTTCCAATATCGTGGACATCACCTTTTACTGTTGCCATTAAGATTTTGCCATTTGATCTTACATCTCCGGATTTTTCAGCCTCGATAAAAGGAGTCAAATAAGCAACAGCTTGTTTCATTACCCGAGCACTTTTGACTACTTGCGGAAGAAACATTTTGCCAGCGCCAAACAAGTCTCCGACGATATTCATGCCGTCCATAAGTGGGCCTTCGATTACCTCTAAAGGACTATCAAAATGCTGTCTAGCTTCTTCAGTATCACTTTCTATAAACTCTACAATCCCTTTTATCAAAGCATGCTGAAGTCTTTCTGTTACCGGTTTTTTTCTCCAAGAGTCATCTTTTTTCAAAACCTTACCTGGACCTCCTTTAAGCGTTTCTGCTTTATCGGTAAGCCGTTCGGTAGCATCAGGTCTTCGATTGAATAAAACGTCTTCTACGTCGGTCAATAATTCTGGCTCAATTTCTTCATATACCTCTATCATGCCAGCATTGACAATTCCCATGTCCATTCCCGCTTGAACGGCATGGTATAAAAAAGCTGCGTGCATAGCTTCCCGAACGACGTCATTACCTCTGAATGAAAAAGAAATATTACTAACCCCACCGCTAATCATAGCGCCAGGACATTTTTCTTTTATTTGACGAGTCGCTTCAATGAAATTGATGGCGTACTCGTTATGCTCTTCAATACCTGTAGCCACTGCGAAAATATTGGGATCAAAAATGATGTCTCTTGGATTGAAGTCTAGGCGTTCAGTTAGTATCTGGTATGCTCTGACGCAAATTTCTACTTTGCGTTCAATAGTATCTGCCTGGCCTTGTTCATCAAATGCCATAATTACCGTAGCAGCACCATATTTTTTTAAGAGTTTGGCTTGTTGAAGGAACATCTCCTCCCCTTCCTTTAAACTAATAGAGTTGACAATACACTTGGATTGCACACACTTTAGGCCAGCTTCAATAACGTTAAATTTAGAAGAATCAATCATGATGGGAACCCTTGCAATATCTGGTTCTGCCATGATTAAATTCAAAAAAGTGGTCATGGCTTTTTCAGCATCCAACAATCCCTCATCCATATTAATGTCAATAATTTGGGCACCAGCTTCTACTTGCTGTCTTGCAACACTCAGGGCTTCGGGGTAATTACCGGATTTAATTAACCGAGCAAATTTTTTAGAACCGGTTACATTGGTTCTTTCTCCTATATTGATAAAATTAGTTTCTGGGCGGACCACAAGAGGTTCTAATCCACAAAACATAGCAAACTCGGATTTTTTAGGTCTTTGTCTTGGGGGAATCCCAACTACTGCTTTGGCCATGTGGGCAATATGATCTGGTGTTGTTCCACAGCATCCTCCAATAATATTGACCAATCCACTAGAAGCAAAATCTCTAATAAATTCCTGCATCTCATCGGGATTTTGATCGTACTCTCCAAATTCATTAGGTAAACCTGCGTTGGGGTAGGCACTGATGAACACATCGGCTATGTTGGATAGCGCTTCTAAATGAGGGCGCATTTCTTTGGCTCCCAAAGCACAGTTTAACCCTACACTAAATAAAGGGATGTGGCTTATTGAAATCCAAAAGGCTTCTACGGTTTGACCAGAAAGAGTCCTTCCGCTATTATCTGTAATGGTACCTGAAACCATAATGGGCAGCCTGATACCTTTTTCTTCCATTAAATCATCAATGGCAAAAAGGGCGGCTTTCGCATTAAGGGTATCAAATATGGTCTCTACTAAGAAAATATCCACACCTCCATCTAAGAGTCCCTTAGCTTGCTCGTAATAGGCCTCTTTTAGTTGGTCAAAGGTTACGGCCCTGTAACCAGGGTCATTAACATCGGGGGAGATAGAAGCAGTTCTATTAGTCGGACCTAAAGCTCCAGCTACCCACTTGGTATTGTTAGGGTGTTCTGCAATGGATTCCTTTACGGCCTCTTTAGCTATTTTGGCAGATTCAAAGTTGATGGCATAGGCTTGTTCGGATAAGTCATAATCCGCCTGGGCAATAGAAGTGCCGCTGAAAGTATTGGTTTCAATAATATCAGCCCCAGCAGCCAAGTATGCTTTATGAATGGCTTTTATGACGTCAGGTCTGGTTATAGACAACAGATCGTTATTGCCTTTTAAATCTTTATGATGGTCTTTGAAGTGGGTTCCTCGATAGTCTTTTTCAGATAAATCGTATTGTTGAATCATGGTTCCCATGGCTCCATCCAGCACTAAAATTCTATTTTGAGTTGCTTCAAATAACGATTGCTTTATTTTTTCCACAATTGTAGGGTGCTTTAAAATTATTGGATCAAAAAATTACCTTTGCAGCATAAATATACGTTGAAATGGCAGAACACATCCATCCCATTTACGAGCGGTTGATTGATAGAAAAACCAGATGTGAGCGGTTGGGTCAACAGAGTAAGGTAGTTTGGTTAACTGGATTGTCCGGTTCGGGTAAAAGTACCATTGCCCAATATTTAGAGCAGCGACTGTTTAGTGAAGGTTTTTTTGCCCAGGTTTTGGATGGAGATAACATCAGGGATGGCATCAATCAAAACTTAGGTTTTTCTGAAGAAGATAGGAGTGAAAATATCAGGCGAATTGCGGAAGTGGCCAAACTATACCTCAATAGTGGAATCATTACCATTAATTCTTTTATAAGTCCAACGGTAGCCATCAGGAAAATAGCTGCTGAAATTATTGGTCCGGATTCTTTTATCGAGATATACGTCAATGCGCCCATTGAAGTTTGTGAAAAGCGAGATGTGAAAGGGCTGTACGCAAAAGCGAGAAAAGGAATGATTAAGGGTTTTACTGGTATCGATGCCCCTTATGAACCGCCAATTCAACCTGCATTGGAAGTTTGCACGGATAAAATGGATATATTCCAAGCCACAGAACTTATTTTTGAATATTTATTACCAAATATAAAGCTAAAGTGAAATACCAATTAAATCACCTTAGAGAGCTGGAAGCCGAATCAATTTATGTAATGAGGGAGGTGGCTGCACAGTTTGAAAACCCCGTTTTATTGTTTTCGGGGGGCAAAGACAGTATCCTTATGACTCACTTGGCTGTTAAAGCATTTTGGCCAGCGAGAATTCCTTTTCCCTTGCTTCACGTAGATACTGGGCACAATTTTCCCGAAACTCTGGCTTATCGGGATGAAATGGTTAATAAATTAGGAGTCAAATTAATTGTTGGATCTGTACAAGAATCCATTGATAAGGGACTGGTGGTGGAGGAAAAGGGCTATAATTCAAGTAGGAATGCTTTACAAACTACTACATTGCTTGAGGCTCTTGAAAATGGAAAATTTGATGCGGCATTGGGAGGAGGCAGACGAGATGAGGAAAAAGCCCGAGCCAAGGAGCGGTTCTTCTCTCATCGAGATGAATTTGGACAATGGGACCCCAAGAATCAAAGGCCTGAATTATGGAATTTATTTAATGGCAAGAAGAATTTCGGGGAACATTTCAGGGTATTTCCTATCAGTAATTGGACGGAATTGGATGTTTGGCAATACTTAAAGATGGAACAAGTGCCGTTGCCATCCTTATATTTTGCCCATGAAAGAGATTGTTTTATTCGGGATGGGGTAATTTATGCAGACAATGAATTCATAATGAAGAAACCTGAGGAGAAGGTTGAAAAGATGTTGATACGTTTCAGGACCATAGGTGATATGACATGCACGGGTGCGGTTTCTTCTGCTGCTGATAATTTGGATGGAATCATTGCAGAGGTGGCAGCTACTAGAGTAACAGAGCGAGGAACTCGAGCGGACGACAAGCGATCTGAGACTGCTATGGAGGATAGAAAAAAACAAGGTTATTTTTAAAAGATTGGAATGGAAAAGCATACAGAATTATTGAGATTTACAACAGCGGGGAGTGTTGACGATGGTAAAAGCACTTTGATAGGTCGGTTACTTTACGATTCCAAATCCATATTTGAAGATCAATATGAGGCGATAAAGTCCACCTCTGAAAAGATGGGAGATGGTTCCCTCAACTTGGCCCTTTTAACCGATGGACTTAAGGCGGAGAGAGAGCAGGGCATTACCATTGATGTGGCTTATCGATATTTTGCTACCCCAAAAAGGAAATTTATCATTGCAGATACCCCTGGTCATATTCAATATACCAGAAATATGGTTACTGGTGCATCTACAGCTAATGCTGCCCTAATATTAATTGACGCCAGAAAAGGAGTGGTGGAGCAAACTCGCCGACATGCCTTTTTGGCTTCTTTATTACAAATTCCACATTTATTGGTTTGTATCAATAAAATGGATTTAGTGGATTATCAAGAGTCGGTTTATGATCAGATTAAAAATGATTTTTCAGAATTTTCACATAAGTTGGATGTCAATGATGTTCGATTTATTCCCATTTCGGCATTAAAGGGAGATAATGTAGTAGAGGAATCAGACCAAATGCCTTGGTACCAGGGAAGTACTCTATTATATCATTTGGAGAATATACATATTGGGTCGGATCATAATTTAATTGATTGTAGATTTCCGGTTCAATATGTTATTCGACCTTATCAAGATGAATATCACGATTACAGAGGCTATGCTGGGAGAATAGCGGGAGGAGTTTTCAAAAAGGGAGATGAAATTATGCTTTTGCCCTCTGGTTTTACCACAAAAATCGCAGGCATAGATGTTTATAAGAATGAAGTAGAGGAAGCTTGGCCACCTCAATCTGTTACCCTTAGATTGGCTGATGATTACGATTTGAGTAGAGGAGACATGATTGTTCGGAAAAATAACCTCCCTAAAATAGGACAGGACTTGGAAGTTATGCTGTGTTGGTTTAACGAAAAACCCCTATTAATCCGGGGGAAATACACTTTAATGCACACCACTAAGTCTATTCGATGTATGGTTAAGGAAGTCAGATACAAATTAGACATTAATACCTTGCACCGCAATGAAGAGGAGAATCAGATTAACATGAACGATATTTGTCGGGTGGTGATAAGAACTACACAACCTGTATTTTTTGATAGCTATCGACAGAATCGAATCACTGGTAGCCTCATTTTGGTTGATGAGGCTACCAATGAAACGGTAGCTGCGGGTATGATTATTTAGCCATGTCAGCAGCTTCATTGATTGAAGCGGAGAATTCATGGAGAACATCAGCCAAGATAGATATTTGATTGCTTGCTAAACTCCAGTCATATTGTTCAATGGCTTCCCGAACACCTGGCAAAGTTTTAACGCCGTATCCAGTATAGAAACCAGGTGCGTAGATGTGGTGTCTGAACCAAGGTCTGCCCGGTAGACCGTGTTCTCTGGTTAATTTTTGTTCCATACTGGCCAACAGTTCATTGAGTGGTTGGTTACCATTCTTTTTGGGAGCTTTATGGTAATTCATCGCTGCCTGTTCCAAGGCTACTAATGCGTTCTGGAGGGGTGAAAAATCCAGATAAGGAACTTCAGGAAGAGGTTCGGGTAATCTTATCGAGGCCAGGGGGTCCCGTGCGTTTTCAAAGCTACCATCTGCTAAAGCCTGATTATGTTCGGCATGGTCTGTTCTCATTTGATCAGTCATTCGAATCAGGTCTTGGGTATAGCCATTGACTGTTTGGTAAAACCGAGAGAATTCAAAAGGGAGTATTACCGCGTTAGCCAATCTAAGGGTGGTTCTGCCACCCACTTTAGCGAGGGCCAATCCATAATCGAAATTGGGGTCTTTATATAAGGAGTAGTGGCGATAGGTATCATAAGTGGTGTGGTATTCGCCTCCTGCATTTTCCCCACCAAAACCTATATTGAGAGATGCAATTCCTAGATGCTGTATAAAAGGAGTATAATCGGAGCCTGACCCCAAGGCGGAAAGCTTCAAAGCCGAAGGCGCTTTTCCCGTAAGGGATATACTTCTCGCTTGACTTCTTTCCCAGACAGAAACACCTGTTTGAGGATCCTCCACAGACCGGGCTACTTGGTCAAAAAAATGTTCCAAAGTATGTGAGCCGCCTGCACGTAGAAAGCCTCTGCCATTCCCGTCAGAGTTAATATAAGCTACTGCTTTTTCTTTAAGTTCATCGGCGTGATATTCAGCCCATTCCGTAGATCCCAAGAGACCAGGCTCTTCGGCATCCCAGCCACAATAAATGATGGTTCTCAATGGGGGGTTTCCCTGTCGAGCCAATTGACCAACTACTCGAGCTTCTTCCATCAACGCTGCCATACCGGATACAGGGTCACTGGCGCCGTGCACCCAGGCATCGTGGTGATTGCCTCGAATTACCCATTCGTCGGGATAAGTGCTTCCTTCTAATTTGGCAATCACATTATGTGCGGGGGTAATTTGCCAATCGAATTCCAACTGAAGGTGGACTTTTATAGGGCCGGGTCCCAGGTGATAAGTAATAGGAAGTCCACCAGACCATTGGTTAGGGGCAACGGGCCCACGTAAAGCTTTTAAAATAGGGAGCGCATCACCGTAGGATATTGGTAAAACTGGGATTTTCATAATGGTGGGGGCTTCTGAGGGATCCAGTCTTTCAGCATCTTGGGTAGCCCCATAGAAAGGAGTGAGTGGATCTCCCGGATAAAGGGGCATATCTAGAACAGAGCCTCGTTGCACCCCGGTTTCATTTTTGAATGGGCCATCTGGGTAAACATCTCCTCTGCCATAACCATCATCTTCGGGATCTGAATAGATCAAACATCCAATGGCCCCATTTTCAGCTGCTACTTTGGGTTTGATTCCCCTCCAGGAACCGCCGTATTTGGCGATTACAATTTTTCCCCTAACGTCTATTCCCCTTCTTTTCAATTCCTCATAATCGGCAGGTATCCCGTAGTTGACAAAGACAACTTCAGCCGTTACATCTCCATCGGCAGAGAAGGCATTGTAGGCGGGTAACAAATCCGATTGTAGGGTGGAGGGGTCCTCTGGAATAGGCTTTTCATCCAAGGTAGGTTGGTAGGAATCGTCACCAACAATAGACAAATGCCGAATTTTGGGTTTGGGGAAATAGACGTAAAAGGTCTCGATCTGGGCGTCATACCCCCAGGATTGAAATTGTTCCACCATGAATTCGGCATTCTCTCGACCAAAAGGCGTTCCGACATAGTGTACCTTTTCAGACATTTTTTTGATCCAAGTTTGGATGTTCGATTTGTTGAGTTGCGCATCCAATTGTTTTTCAAGGACCAGCTGACTTTCACTTTGACTAAAGAGGTTAGTTAAGGAAAAAGCAAGAATCAATAACCATAAATTTTTCATATTAATAGAGTTTTTCATAATAATCGTCCAACATTCTTTTGATGTCAAATTCCACAGAGGTGGCTTTAATAGAAGCAACCATCATTTTCTTCCACTTATCGGGGTGGTTGTAATAAGTCGGAATAATTTCGTTCAATAAGACTTGGTAAAGGGCCGCTCTGTCATGGGTTCTTTGGGCTTCCGAGTCTTCTGATTCAAAGCCATCACCCATTTGCCATCCAGTGATACCATGTTCACAAGCCTCCGGCCACCAACCGTCCAAGGTACTAAAATTGAGAACCCCATTCATGGCAGCTTTCATTCCTGAGGTGCCACTAGCTTCCATGGGCCGTCTCGGGTTGTTGAGCCACACATCTGAACCCCTAACCAAGTGCGCTCCTATAGTCATATCGTAATTTTCCAAAAAGGCTACGGCATGGGGGTATTTTTTACACCATTGCAGCAATTGAAATACAATCCCTTTGCCCGTATCGTCTAAGGGATGTGCTTTACCCGAAAAGACCAACTGAATCTGACCCTCTTTAAGCAAGGGTTCAATAATAGCCGGGTCATCAAAAATCAAATCTGCCCTTTTATAGGGGACAGCCCTTCGGGAAAAACCCAATAAGAGTACATCGGATTTGAATTCAGCCCCGGTTCTCTCTTTTAGGAATTGAATCAAATCACGCTTATTATCCTGGTGCCTTTCCCATAGTTGGTCAGGTTGGTCCAGCAGCTCCTGAAGTACGCCATCCACCCAAGTGGGCTGGTGTATGGCGTTAGTTATGGGTATTATATCATGTGCTTTTTGAACGTGAGCCCACATTTTATTCGATGTTTGACCATGAAGTTCAGCTACAGCATTCGCCTTTCTCGATAAGTTCAATGCTCCAACAGTCATATTGAAAGGACTACCGCCTAATTTTTTCAGCTGTTTTTCCTTTAAGTTTAGATTCGCACCCATATAGGTCAGTAATTCGATCGGATGAGATTCATTGCCCTGAATAACTGGAGTGTGTGTGGTGAAAACTATCTGCTCTTTTACTAGACTTACCGCTTTTTTGAATTTAGTACCTGTACTCATTTCCTCTCTCAACAGTTCGAATCCAGCAAAAAGGGCATGCCCTTCATTGAAATGATATACATCTACTGGTAGATTCAAAGCTCTTAGGGCGCGAATACCACCAATTCCCAGAACCATTTCCTGGGCAACTCTTTCTTCCCCAAACCAGCCGTATAACTGTCCAGTAATCCAAGCATCTGCATTTTCAGGAAGGTCGGTATCTAATAAGTATAATGGTGCATTGCCGAATGCCGTTACCTTCCAAACTTTGCAAAGGATAGTTCTATTTCTGATTTCAACAGGAACGGTTACTCCAGTGAACTCGAGATATTTTTCATAGTTGTAGTTGTGATAAGTATCATAAGGATGTCCCTCATCATCTAACATCTGGTCCGTATATCCTTGCTTCCACTTTAACCCTATTCCGATGATTGGATAGTTATGGTCGTGCGCTCCTTTTAAATAATCTCCTGCTAGAATACCCAAGCCACCTGCATAAATTTTAAAATCATTATGTAGGCCGTATTCCATGCAGAAATAGGCTATTTTTTTCATTTTTTATTTCAAATATAAAATAAAAGACTTTCGAATCCTCTTGGTTTTATGCGTTGTTGTACTTTGGAAGCTCATTAAAAAATATAATTCTAAAAAAGAAGGTTATTTTAATCATAAGATACTATATTAGAAAAGAAATCCATATTTTATTATGAGAGATGATTATAAAAATGAACACCAGGATATACCAGGTAATCCCACCATGGGAAAAACCAGTCAGTTCAAATTAAACGATCGGTCAAATGGACAGCCCTTACGGGTACTGACTGAGGAGGATTGGAATTTTTGGAGGCACAATGGATTTATCGTAATCAAACAGGCAGTTTCAAAAGAGCAGGCCGCAGCAACGGCTTCGTTTTTGTGGGAATTTGAAGAAAAAGATCCTCGTGATCCTCAAACCTGGTATCGCGCACCAAGGGCGGAGATGAAGATGAAAGAATTGGCCAATACTGGTATGGTGGAAGTGTATAATCATCAACTTTTATGGAATAATAGAATGACTCAAAGGGTTTATGATGCCTTTGTAGACATTTGGGGAACAGAAAAATTGTGGGTTACCATAGATCGAGCGAATTTAAACTTCCCCATAAAGCCCGGTTTCGAATATAATGGTTTTATTCATTGGGATTACGATCCGGAGGAAAAGCCTGTAAATGTGCAAGGAGTGCTGGCGCTGGAAGATCAAATGGATGAGGATATGGGAGGCTTTCAGTGTATTCCAGAATTGTTTAGAAATTATGACGAGTGGAAGCTTACTCAACCATTAGATAGAAATAGATTCCTCCCAGATACCAGCGGATTCGAACCAACCAAAGTAAAGATGGAAGCCGGTGATTTATTAATTTTTAATAGTTTGCAGCCTCATGGAATACGGGCCAATCGGAGCAATAAGGTGAGAATTGCCCAATATATTTCTATGATGCCTGCGGAGGAGAATAATAAAGCATTAAAAGACTGGCGAATTCAATCATGGAAAGAAAGAAAAGCACCGGAGGGATATGCTTTTCCAGGGGATCCGAGAAATTGGGAACAAACTCGTTATTCCACTGCTGAATTGAATGAGTTGGGCAAAAAATTATTAGGATTAACAAGTTGGAACTAATAAATAAGTTATGAAAAACGGAATCAACAGAAGAAAATTTTTGAAAAAATCAGGTGCAGGAGCTTTAGGGTTAGCAATGGGCAGCAGCCAGTTAATTGGTATGCCTGCTCTTCATTCCTCCAAATTAAGAACCTTTAAGCAAATTAATGGGGTACAACTGGGTTGCATTACCTATTCCTTCAGATCTTTAGAGGACCAAAGTGCAGAGGCTACGCTCCAATATGTTAAAGAGTGTGGCATTAATGCGATCGAATTAATGGGAGATCCAGCTGAGTCTTTTGCAGGAATGCCCCAAAGTGATATAAATAGAATGAGAATGTGGATGTTGGGGCGCAAAGAAAGATCTGGGGAGGAGTTGACTGCTGATGAAAAAATGGAACTAGAAGAGATGAAAAGGGAGATGGAAGATTATCAATTGAGGGTTCAACATTGGAGAGGCCAAGCAGATATGAAGCCATTTGAACAATTAAAAAAAATGTACCACGATGAAGGTGTAATGATTTATGCCTTTAAGCCTGCCGCCTTCGGCAAAAATAATTTAGATGTTGAAATTAATTATGGTATGAGGGCTGCTAAGGCATTGGGGGCTTCCCATGTCACGCTGGAACATCCTTCAGATGATGCACATACTCTAAAACTAGGTAGTATGGCAGCATCGAATGGAGTGAAGGTGGCATATCATGGCCATGAGCAGCAAACTTTTGGGTTTTGGGATACCGCTTTGGAGCAGAGTGCTCATAATGCATTAAATTTAGATGCCGGACATTATATAGCAGCTGGAAATCATGATTTATTCCCTTTGTTGGAGAAGCATCATCGCAGAATTATGAGTATGCACCTCAAAGATCGCCAGACCCCTGAAAATGGGAAGGGTAATGTAGAATGGGGTTCAGGGGATACTCCGATTCCGGAGATTCTTAAATTAATGCAACGCAATAAATACCCTTTTCCAGGAACTGTTGAATTAGAATATCAAATACCAGAAGGCAGTGATCCAGTAAAGGAGGTTCAAAAATGTATAGCTTTCTGTGAATTGGCCCTTAAATAAAAATTTAGGTACATTTTTTGTTGGTATAGCTGTATGAAAATACAGTTCCTAAGTTGGTTGCTTTTGATGGGTATTACTACTCAAGGTAATACTCAAACCGTTACCGTTAATACTTTAGATGATCAAACTGATGGGATTTGTAATGCCGAACATTGTAGTTTGAGGGAGGCCGTATTATTGGTTAATGAAGGAAGGGCCACCAAAATTCAATTTGATAAAAGCCTTTCTGATACTTTGTGGCTGAATGCACCGCTCCCGGATTTGACAGCTCCAAATTCTTCGATACAAGGTGATAGGGACCAAGGTATGGTTATTTCCACCAAGGTTGAAGTAGATTACGGCATAAAAATTAGTGCAACTCAAGTTATCATAAGCGGTCTCATTTTCACTGGATTTAAGCAATTTGGAATACAATTAGATTCCTTAGCTGAGTTGGTTTTTCTACACAGCAATCAGTTTAATTACAATGGTGTGGCGGGTCTTTACGCGAAAGGTGCCAAGAATATAAATATTGGCCAGATTGATTTACCTAACCGGTTTATTGGGAATAAAAAAGCAGGTATATCCCTGGATTATACTAATGGTTCTTCGCTGATTGCGGTTGTGGGAAATGAGCTGGCGCACAATCCCACTGGAATATTGGGAATCCAACTCACCATTGGAAGTTATTTGGGTAATAATATCATTGAAGGAGGAAGTCAAGAGGGAATTGCTTTGATACGATCAGAAGGCGTGAGGATTTTTTATAACGAAATAAAAGGGCATATTCAGCAAGGAATTTTGTTGGATCAATCCAATAATATTACTGTACAAGAAAACTTGTTGATCAACCATCCAATAGGAATTATGCAGCAAGATAATGGAAGGGGGAATCGCTACACTCAAAATCAGTTTACCTGTACAGCTCAGCCTATCGTTAGGAAAAATAACAATCAAGCTCTTTCCAATCCTGATCAAATATGTTATGATGGTCAAATTTCAGGTTTTTCCCCTCCGTTTTCTCGAGTGGAGGTGTATAGTTTGAAGGAGGACACTTGTGGAGAGGGGGATAGATACTCTTGGTCTTATATAGGTGAGACCCAGTCTGAACAGAGGGGATGGTGGGAATTCGAAGTGGTCGATTCAACAGTTCAACAAGTGTCTGCAATTGCTTTAGATGCCTTAGGAAATACATCAGAGTTTGCCCCTCCTGTTTCTTTGATTGCCTATCCTTCGGTAAATCTGCAGGTAGATTCAAATATTTGTAGTGGAGATTCCATCATATTAGCAGCTGTAATAGACTCTGCTATTATTGCACAATTTGATTTCTTTTGGATGGGTTTTCCGGGATTTAAACAAAATGGCTTGATGATACAGGAGGTCTTAAGTTCTGGTTGGTATTCTTTTATGGCTACTAAAGATTATTGTAGTAAAGTATTGGACTCAGTCTTTGTCCAGCAGAAAGATTTAGATACCATTAGAATCGGGCCATCTTATGGTCCTCTGTGTTATGGTACTGAAATTGAGATTGGGGGTATAATATACAATGCAAATAATGCGCGTCAAACTATTATAAGGGGTGGAAATGACGGTGGGTGTGATACGATTGTAGAAATCGACTTAGACTTTCTGGAAGCTTCAATTTCATACATGAACCCTTCCATTTGTAGGTCGGATACTTTTATATTCGGATCAGAACTTTTTTTTGAAGGTAGAGAGCGGGATACTATTCTTTTGCCTAATGGTGCCCAGAACGGCTGTGATAGTTTAGTCATCATTGAAGTTGATATTATAGACAATCCTGTAAGGAGAATTCATAGAGATTTGTGTATTGATGATTTTGAAATTATTAATGGCGTCCAATATGATAAAAACCATACCGAAGGATATTTTTGGATTTCAGGAGGAAATTTGAATTGTGATACTTTGGTTGAGATTTCTTTTGATTTCCATAGGCCACAGTACGACACCATTAAGGGAACCTATTGCGAGGGAAGTCAATTCAACATAAACGGGGTTATATATGATGCACAGAATCCCAAAGGAGTGGAATATTTGACCAATAAATACGGTTGTGATAGTGTAATCTATGTAGACTTGACATTTGATTTCAATACGATATATTATTTAGATACTATTCTTTGTGATAATGAAACCCTTGTAATCAATGGGAACGTATATGACCAGAACCATACCAGCGGAGTGGAGCAATTTATTGCAGGAGGGGATGTCAATTGCGATTCTATTATTTATATTGAAATTGCATATACTGAACGTCAAGGAGCAGTGACGCTTTCACCTCTTTTAACGGTGGAGCAAGGGGGTACAATTACTATAGATCCTTTAATCACCTTTGATCCAGCGAGTATTTCTTGGGTTTCTAATTTGGACTTAAGTTGTTTTGATTGTATGGCTCCAATGGTATTTGGAGATCAATCAGGTTGGTTGAAGCTTGTGGTTACTGATATCAACGGATGTAATTATGAAGCTACTGCCCAGTTGGAAATCAAGGGAATCAGGACTGAATTTGCTTTTATTCCTAATGCTTTTTCACCTAATGGGGACGGAATCAACGATGTTTTTGAAGTTTTTCCCGATTATAATTGGGCAACAGAAGTGAGGCATTTGAAAATAGTTGATCGATGGGGAAGAGTGGTTTACAGCTCTGAACAGAATAAATGGGATGGAACCACGAATGGTAGTTTAGCTTTGCCGGGAGTTTATATTTATGCAGTGGAATTAATTATGAAGGATGGTACGGTAAGCAATCAGCAAGGCAGTGTTTTTTTATATCGATGAGGTTTTAAAATCAATTGTTATTCAGGCAATTAATTTTTAAATTGTAGTTGTTTTCATTAAAATATAAAACCAAAAATCAGCCTTATGAAAAATGTATTTAAAAGTTTGGCCATCGTTTTAACTATGGCATTTTTGACTACCTCTTGCTGGACCAATACCTTCAATGTAGGTAATGGTGCTCAGTCAGGTGTTCAAGTTACCAGTATGAATCACTATTTAATTTATGGATTGGTTCCACTCAAAGTATCTGACCCGAATGAATTAGCTGGAGGAGCTTCTGATTATACCGTTAAGATTGAGCACAGCTTTATTGATGGATTGATCAATGCCATTACTTTTGGTATTTATACGCCAACTACTACTACTGTTACTAAATAATTTAGTCGTTTTATTCGGGTATTTCCAATGAAATACCCGAATTTTTGATTCATCTCAATATGCTAAATCAAGGTGGTTTGCTCTTGTTGATTATTGGCGTTTTATTGATTCTAGTAGGAGCTGGTTCGCTTGCCAGGTATTTGTTGGACTACAGCGTCTTATCTCCTTATGGCAAGGGGTATGTCTGGGGCAATCTTCTTCTAGTAGTTATCGGGCTAACTTTAATATATTTTTATTACCGAGTGCGAAAGAGCCGTTAAAAACTATTTTTCCTTTGAGTACTCTGTAGCGCTAGGTATTAGAACGGCTTTTAAATTAGGCGTTTCCATATCTTGGTCTAGAGGGAATATTGGTCGTTCCAACCGCTTATAGGGTAATCTTACTAAATCCTGATCTACTCCACCTGGGGTTAATGCCATCAGCCAACCTTTTTGGATTTGATATAATTCAGGGACCAGGTATCCGATTTTAACCATTACTATTGCTGTATTTTGGGGGTTCAGGTTTAAATCCGTAAAATCTTTTAAATAGTGATAGGGTTTTCTTTTTTCGGTGACAATAATATAGTTGTTATTGATTTTAAGGACTACCTCTACCACAGCGTTGCGGTCTCCTTTTTTGATGGCATGAACCTTTCCTTTTAAGGTGATGGGCGGAGCATATCTATTGTCCACCGCTGCTCCAGCCATTCCTTCAATTTCTGCTCCAATGCCAGCTTTTAGAGCTTTGTTAGTGATATCGGGACCGGGAATGGAGGCATATATTAAAGATGGTCCGTTAGATTTCCCCAATACAGGATGTTGCAAAATTTGATGCAAGGTCCAGGTAACATCCCCTGCTCCACCTGCTGTGGGATTATCGCCCATATCGCTGATAAAAAATGGGGGATTTTGATGTTCAAAAGCGGTATTAAGTGCATCATTCAAGGTAGTGGTGGGTGCAACAAATTCAAATTCATTTCTTACTTCCCAAAAGGCTTTTGCCAATTGCTCAGCACCATTTTCTACCGCTTGTTGATCATCTCCTACAACCATAACTACTCCGTGATTTCTGGGTTCATCAGCCCAAGGGTATCCCATCCATATAGCGGCATCTACTATTCCTGGGTTTTTGGTCAGCGGATCTACCAGAGCATAAAGTGATTTACCTGGTTCTACCCTCGTTGAAGTTTTCTCCCCAGGCAACAAAATTGGAACTTTGACTCTCGCTTTGTAAAGGGGACGACCTTTACCTGATGCTATTCTTTCGAGTAAATTATCTACGGCTCTTTGTTTGCTTTCCATCGCATCTTCATGCGGAGCCATGCGGTAACAGGTGATTAAATCAGAAAGGCCGGCTAATTTTTCACTTACATTCCCATGCAAATCCATACTGGTAGAAATTAATGTTTCATCACCAATCACTGCTCTGATTCGCTCAATCATGTCCCCTTCCGGATCATCTAAACCCTCTACGCTCATTGCGCCGTGAATGTCAAAAAATAGTCCATCTAGAGGAAGGTTATTACCCAAACCATCGAGTATTTCAGAGAGCAGGCTTTCATAGGCAGCTCTGGTAACCATTCCTCCAGGTAAAGCATGACCTTTAAGAATTGGGATCCATTCGGCTACATTTCTTTGAGTACTAGTCGCTTCCATGAAGGGGTAAAGATTAAATATTTCATTTCCTCTTTTAGCATGGAAGGCCTCAGCTGCTGTTCTCGCTGGAGAGAAAGTACTGGATTCGATTGCCAATCCAGCAATGGCAATTTTAGGTAAGGTTTTGGCCTCAGCCATAAGTGGACTGCTCTGGAGTTGCTCCAAAAAGAACAATTCACCGAAAAATTGCCAATCAAAATTGACAGATTGATTAGCCGGGTGGTTGTGATGATCTTGATCTAGTTGATATCCTTTTGGTTTTTCTAGTACTCTAGTATGACCATATACCCTTTCAAACTCACGCCTCATGGTTCTAAAAGTGGCGGGAAGTTGTTGTATTTTTTCGAGTAAAACCAGCGATTCTTCTTCAGTTTTCGCTTGGTCATAGGCCTCTAATAGCAAAAGGCTATTGAAGGAAAATTTTGTCAATTGAACGACCTGTTCGTAGACAGCCAGGGTATAAGGTTGATTGAGTGACTCTTTTTTAAGTAGATCAATGGTCGATTCAATTTTTTGTAATTGGGATATTTTGCGATGAGCGATTTCAAGTTTTTCGGCGTATTGTGTGGACCAAGCCCCTTTGGTATTAGGATCTGGCAAATTAATAATGGCCTCTATTTTATTGTTGTCCCTCAATAAGCTGTGCCTGGCAAATCCCTTTTTAAGAAATAGGGGAATCCAAGCATCTACGACTTCCTCTAGATCATCGATAAAAGCCCATTCGTTCCCAGTCAGATGAGGACCAAAAAACAATTTTCTAAATTGTGACTTGATGGTTTCTTTATCTGCTGTTCCGCCTTCCCAAGTTTGGATTCCAAATCCAGTGATTCCTCTTTTATACAATTCAAAATGTGGAGAATCGTCGTCCCATAACGTTAGAAGCAGACCTTCTAATTCATAGGTTAGGGTCTTTTGGGCAAATATTTGAATTTGTTCCAGGTTGCTTTCAGATCTAGGCATTAAGGTCCATCTGGTTTGCCCAGCGGTAGCGCCCATTACTTTGAGACCGTTGTCGGTAAACCACTGCATGGCTTTATCGTTGCCATAAGTTTCTGCATGGGAATAGTTCCATCTCATGTAAATACAGTTTTTAGGGAACCGGTCTAAAAATTGTTCTAGATTACCTTTATTGGTCTTCCATAGCGAATCGACTTTTTCATTTGGCAGATTAGGATCAAACATCGGGTAATACAATTCTGCTTGTTTGAGGGGCATATCATCCCAAAAAATGGGAATTCTTCCATTTTGGGCGGCGAATTCAGATACTTTGTTTAACCAAATAAGGTTGAGTTCAAGTGCGGATTGACCGCTCTCTCTTCCGGTGGTATGCACTTCGTCTCCGCCCACGTGTAGATATTTTCCGTGGGGGGTAGCTTCCATGGCTTGGCGATACAAATCAAATTGTAGTTCGTACGTTAGAGGGTCGAGGGGATTGAAGGCCCAATCGCTTTCAGGGTCATCTCTCAAATCTTGATATTTCGAGTGTTTTAAGATATACGAAGCGTGACCCAACCCTTGTACTAAGGGACTGATGGATATATTTCTTTGAATGGCATAGTCGCTGAGGTCCTTCCATTCCTCGATGGAGAAGGCATCTTTTGAGGCTATTTCAGGCCTACTGGTGTATTTTATTTTGTCTTCTAACTCTAGGATAATCCCATTGATTTTAAGCTGCGCCAAAAAATCTATTAAGTCGTAGTAGTATTCTTTTTTCTCTAGATGATGTTTGACGTCAACATGAATTGGTCTAAAACCAATAGAGGGGTAGTCGACTAGTTCCATATTGGGCAAGATGGAGTATTCTTCTAACAGAGCGCTAAGCGTAATGAATGCGTAGAAAAGTCCTGCCTGGTCTTTACCATGGAGGCTAATTTTTCCGTCCTTTATACTGATTTGGTATCCTTCGGCAGGGGTATTTAGCTGAGGGTTAATATCATATAGAATATGAGCTTGATCTTGCTGATTGGTCCTTTTTAATACTGCACTTTGTCCCAACCTGATGGGAAGTTCCAAATGACCGGGGGAATAGGCATAGACAATTTGATTAGTTGGAATTCCTTGATTTTCCGAGGGGGTTTGGAGGGTAAGGTTTTTTACCGAAGGTATAATTGACTGATTAAATCCTGGGAGATAAAAGAATAAGCAAAGGACGAATAGAATAAAGCGCATGCGAATAGATTTTTAGTGGTTATAGGGTAGGGGTACAGCTTTGATTCTTCCCCAGGCGATGAAATATGATAATGAACCAAATAGAATATTAATAGGGATGGAACTGTATTCTTCATGGATAAGGTGATAGCCTGCTGCTAAAACCATAATAATGAGTAACCCTATGGCAGCGAAAGCGGAAAGACGCGGGTAAATATTTAATAAGGAGGGGAGCAGGAGTCCAATTCCACCAAGAAGTTCTGTTGCTCCAATAAAAATCACCCATTCAGGCATTTCATTTACCCAGCTGAGGGTACTTTTAAGGGTTGAAACGGGGGTGATTAATTTCATAATTCCGGCCATAGAAAAGGTGAGGCCGAGCACAAACTGGACTACCCACAAGGTGATATGGAGTCTTTTCGATTTTTTTTTGCTCATGATATAGGGCTTTTTACAGTTTTAAAAATAAGGAAAAAAGGTAGGATGTGATTAAATTATTCCTTCTCTGAGTAGATCATGAAGGTGTACAATGCCGAGGTAGGTATTATTCTTTTCGCATACAATCAATTGGGTTATACTATTTTTCCTCATGATTTCCAAGGCGTTAACGGCTAGAAGCTTGGGATGGATAATTTTGGGTTGAGGATTCATTATTTGGGAGGCGGTTATTTGGGGGAGGTTAGCTGAATCTTGATTTAACATTCTTCTCAGGTCTCCATCAGTGATGATTCCAAGAGCCTTTTTTTGTTCATTTTCGACCACCGCTGCACCCAGTCTTTTGGAGGTGATTTCAAGGATAACGGCTGAAAGGTTATCGGCAGGGGAGACGGCGGGTCTTTCATTATTTTTATACAGCGTCTCAACGGTAAGGTACATTTGTTTGCCTAGCGTTCCTCCGGGGTGGTGACGAGCAAAATCCTCCGCTGAAAAGCCTCGAGCGGCTATTAAGGCTGTAGCCAGAGCATCACCCATTGCAACTTGGGCGGTAGTGCTTGCGGTTGGTGCCAGGTTATTGGGATCAGCTTCTTTTTCAACTGGGGTATGGAGCACGAAATGAGCGGCTTTGGCCAGTAAAGAATTTTGATCCGCCACCATTGCGATAATGGTGGTATTGCGACTTTTGAGTAGAGGAATTAGGATTTTTATTTCGGGGGTAAGGCCGCTTTTGGAGATACACAAGACCATATCTTCTGACATAATCATGCCTAAATCACCGTGAATGGCATCTCCTGCATGCATGAAAATTGCTGGTGTTCCGGTTGAATTTAAGGTGGAGACAATTTTTTGGCCTATAAGGGCACTTTTTCCTACACCAGTAACGATGAGCCGACCTCGACTTTCCAGTATAGAGCGGACGGTTTGGACAAAGGAATCATCAATGGTATTTAATAAGTTTTGAAGCGTATTGGTCTCAATTTCAATGGTGTTTTGAGCGGTTTTAACAATTAAGTCGTTAATATTCACGGAATGGTTTTGTAGTTTTGCAATCTTTTTGACAATTTGTAAGGTAATGATAGCCAAGAATTAAGCAAAAGAAAAATCAGTTTCCTTATAATTTAAATTTGTCTGAAAACGCGAATTATTATTTTTCTAAAAAAACACTTTAATTAAAGGTTTTATATTAACCATGAATTGATAGGTTGATACCTAAAGGAATGGGTGAGGTACATCAGAAATGAATGAAGAAAATGACAGTGAGTACGAACAGTTTGCATAAGGCTTTAAAAGATTATTTTGGGTTTGACGAATTCAAATCTCAACAGGAGAAAATAGTAAAAAGTGTATTAGATGGGAAAGACACCTTTGTAATTATGCCGACTGGTGGTGGAAAGTCTTTGTGTTATCAATTACCAGCGCTCATTATGGAGGGAACAGCTTTGGTTATTTCTCCATTGATTGCTTTAATGAAGAATCAGGTAGACTCCATCAGGAGTCATAGTCAAAGAGATGAGGTGGCTCATTTTTTGAATTCATCCTTAACCAAGGGGCAGATGAAGCAGGTTAAGCAAGATATTGTAGATGGCAAAACCAAATTATTGTTTGTCGCACCTGAAACGTTAACTAAAGAGGAGAATATTGAATTCTTCAAGCAGGCCAATATCAGTTTTGTGGCGGTGGACGAAGCGCATTGTATTTCTGAATGGGGGCATGATTTCAGGCCTGAATACCGCCGAATCAAGTCCATGTTAGAGGGTATAGGGGGGAATATTCCAATTATTGCTTTGACGGCGACGGCTACGCCAAAAGTTCAAATGGATATTCTTAAGAATTTGAATATGAAACGGGAGAGTACTTTTGTATCCTCTTTCAATAGGCCTAATTTGTTTTACGAGGTGCTTCCAAAGGGGAAACCTGAAGTTACGCTTAAAAAGATAGTGCAGATCATCCATCAGATGCCAGGAAAATCTGGAATTATTTATGTGCAAAGTAGGAAATCTGCGGAGACCATAGCCCAAACGCTTCAAGTCAATGACATTAAAGCAGCCCCTTATCACGCTGGACTTGAGGCAAAATTGAGGTCTAAGACGCAAGACGATTTTTTGATGGAACGGACGGACGTGATAGTAGCCACTATTGCATTTGGGATGGGAATAGACAAACCCGACGTTCGGTTTGTCATCCACTATGATATTCCTAAGAGTATTGAGAATTATTACCAAGAGACTGGAAGGGCTGGGAGAGATGGTCTGGGGGGGCGATGTATTGCTTTTTTTGCCTATAAGGACATATTAAAGTTAGAAAAATTTCTTCGGGATAAGCCAGTTGCTGAGCGAGAGTTGAGCAATCAATTGATGCAGGAGATTATGGCTTATTCGGAGACGGCTTCTTGTAGGAGAAAATTCTTATTGCATTATTTTGGGGAGCAATTTGATGAAGTGAAATGTGGTAAAATGTGCGATAACTGCAAATCTCCAAAAGAGCAGGTTGAAGTGGGTCCAGAAATGGTTAAGGGACTCAAAAAGGTATTGGAGGTCGAAGAAAATTTGGGGATTAAATCTTTGGTAGATTTGTTGCTTGCTGAGAAGGACAATTCCCAGGATGAAAATTTTTGGTATTCCATCTACCGTCATGCCTTATTGCAGAATTTCTTGTATAAGGATATAGAAACTTACGGGTTGCTTAAAATGAGACCTGAGGGTCGCAAATTTTTGGAGCATCCGGTTGCGGTTAAGATTCCTTTAAATAATAACTACAGAGCGGAAACGGATTCGGAAGATGAAATAGGTCGAACTGGAGTATTAGATGAATTGCTGATTAAAATGTTGAAGGACTTGAGGAGAAAAGAAGCACAAAAGAGGGAAGTTCCTCCTTATGTTATTTTTCAAGACCCTTCACTGGAGGACATGGCCACTCAGTATCCTATTACTATGGAGGACATGTCTCAAATTACAGGAGTAAGTAAGGGAAAAGCTGAGCGATATGGACAGCCGTTTATAGAATTGATTCTCGGATATGTAGAGGAGCACGGAATAGAAAGGCCAACTGATTTTGTAATTAAGCAAGTAGCTCAAAAGTCCAGAATTAAGGTCAATTTGATTCAAGGTATTGACCGTAAAGTTCCTTTAGAAGATTTGGCTGATGCCAATAATATTACCATGGATGAATTATTACAAGAATTATATGCCATAGTTACTTCAGGAACTCGATTGAATATTGATTACTATTTGGAGGATTGTATTGATGAATATGTAAGGGAGGAAATTTATGATTACTTTTTAGAATCTGAAACCGATCTGGAGGAAGTGGCTTTTGAAAAGTTAAAGGAGGACGATATTACTTTAGAAGAAATCAAACTGATACGGATAAAATTCATGTCCGAAATGGCGAATTAATCAACTGATGAAGCGAATTATAATTCTAAATGGGCCTAATTTGAATCTTTTGGGTAAAAGAGAGCCCACTATTTACGGTAATAGTAGTTTCGAAGATTTTTTTAAAGGACTCCAGTTGAAGTGGTCGGATATTCATTTAGAATACTTCCAGAGTAATCAAGAGGGTTTACTAGTTGACAAATTGCATGAAGTGGGATTTGAATATGATGGAATTGTTTTTAATCCAGCTGCCTATACCCATACATCTATAGCATTGGCAGATGCCATAGCAGCGATTTCTACTCCTGTTATCGAGGTACACATTTCGAATGTCGCCTCAAGGGAGGCCTTTAGACATCATTCATATACGGCCCCCAATTGTGTGGGGAGCATAGTAGGGATGGGATTAGCGGGGTATCAGCTGGCTATTGAGTATTTAATGGATTATCATCTCAAATCATAGGGTATAGAAGAGAAATTGAGGTCTAGCATTCTCAATCTTTTTCTTTTTCCAAACCGGACTATTCTGTAATTAAGGATTTTTGGAAGTGCCAAGGCAATCACCCAACTGCTTCCAGTAACTATAGCATCTGCTTTTCTATATCCATTATCTGGAACATCATCTGTCAGGGGGCCAATAAAGCCGTAAAAAGACCAAGCTGCTCCAAACCAGAAAAGTTGTTTGGCAAAAGGTTTGGGCCAATCTCTGTGGTATCTAAAGGCAGTAATGTCATCCAATTTTACATACCTGTTTTGCAGACCTATCAAATTTTGATCGACTACCAGTTGGTCGATAACCCCTCGAGACCAGCCTTCTGTATCTCTAATTTGGTATACAATTTCTTCTCCTGGGAATAATTTTTTTGTTTTGGGGCTTCCAAATTTTTCAATTTGTAAAACCCTTTGAGCGAATCCGAAATGACCTATAAAGGAGATTGAAATTATCAAGTAAATATATTTTTGGCTAGGGGTCATAAACTATGTTGATTTAGGTTTCCTTGTAGCTGTTCAATTAGAAATATCATTGAGCGTTGGATGGCTTTAAAATCGATGACGGTAGGTCCGTAATAGATGAACAAGACCTCTATAGTATAGTTTTTTTCGGGTATTATTATAGGATTTCTATTCATACGCCACGCTTCGCGTATCCGCCTTTTTAGTAAATTACGATGAACGGCCTTTTTAATTTTTTTTTTCGGTACCGATACGGCCATCTTGCTTTTTTCCGGAATGGGGGATCCATCAGATTGAATAACCCAGACCATTCTTAAAGGAAATTTAGCCACACTTTTGCCTTTGGCAAACAAGTTGGATATGCTTTTAGTGCTTTTTAGTCGAGCTCTTTTGGGCAACCTCTGGCTGGGATAATTCATGTATACGGATCAAAAAATTGCTTCTAAAGCCAAAATAGATTATTTTGGTCAAAGCAAGGCTACAATTATTCCGGTTGCATTAAATTAAAAAATGCAATCCAAATGAAGCAATACGAAGAACCCATCGTTCTTGGGATAAAAAATTGGGCTGAAGAAGATCGTCCTCGAGAAAAATTGCTCTTAAAGGGCAAGCACAATTTATCAGATTCGGAATTACTAGCCATTTTGTTGGGCTCTGGAAGCAGAAATGAATCTGCAGTGGATTTAGCCAAAAGAATTCTAAAACAGGTGGATGGAGATTTAGGCCAACTTGCCAAGTTGAATGTGGCTCAATTCAAGGCTTTCAAGGGGGTGGGCAATGTCAAAGCCATTACATTAATAGCTGCATTGGAACTGGGTAAAAGGCGAATGAGTGTGCCCGCTACTGCACCAAAACAAATCGTAGATAGTGCTTCTGCCTATAGGGAATTAGTTGCCCATCTAACAGATCTGGAGCATGAGGAATTTTGGGTTTTATTGTTGAATCGAGCGAATAAGGTAATGCGAAAGGAGCGTATTAGTATTGGAGGTGTGGCTGGAACTTATGTAGATGCTAAGATTATATTTCGCAAAGCACTTGAAATTTCCGCAAGCGGTCTTATTCTTTATCACAACCATCCATCAGGTAATTTAAAACCTAGCCAGGCTGATATCGATTTGACCAGGAAGGTTTGTTCTGGAGCTCAGGGCTTAGATCTCAAGATCATTGATCACTTGATAATTGGGGATAGACAATACTACAGTTTCAAGGATAATGGATTAATAGATTGAGGTGATGAAATGGCTTAAAAGTTTAGAATTAGTAGAACGTATGGACCAATTGATTAGAATGAAAGCTACCGGTACTTCTCGGGAATTGGCAGGCAAACTTGGAATATCAAAAAGTACAGTATACGCGTATATGGCCCTTATGAAAGATTTAGGTGCACCACTTTATTATTGTAAAAAAACTAGAAGTTTTTGTTATTCGTATGAAGTAAGGTTTATTTTTGGATTTGAACTGGACAGAAAGAACAACTAAACGAAATAACGAATGTTTTTAAGCTGCACACAATATTGGAATTTTGGAAAAAAATAAGATTGACTTTTTCTTATTGGGTCGTTTGATCAAATTAACTGGTCCGTATAGATTGATATTTATAGCCTCGGGTATATTAGCTGTAATTTTGGCACCTTTGGCCATCATGCGTCCTAAGCTCATTCAACAAATGGTAGATGAGCATATTTTTTTGAACGATTTGGAAGGATTGGTCCAATTAACGTTGATTTTAGTGGGAGTTCTTTTTTTGGAGGCTGTTTTAAGATATTTTTTTACCTATGGCACCAGTTGGCTGGGAGAGTCGGTAGTACGGGATTTGAGGGTACGAGTGTTTAACCATGTAACCAATTTGAGATTAACTTATTTTGATAAAACTCCAATTGGAACTTCAACAACCAGAACAATCAATGATATTCAGACCATTAATGATATTTTTACTCAAGGGTTAATTACCATCATAGCAGATTTACTCACATTGATAGCTGTTTTGGGAATCATGTTGGTAACAAGTTGGAAGTTAACGCTGGTTTGTCTAACTACCTTGCCATTTTTAATGGTGGCTAGTTACATCTTCAAAGAAAAGGTAAAAGTTTCCTTCCAAAAAGTTAGGGCAGAGATTTCCAAAATGAACGCTTTTCTTCAGGAGAGAATAAGTGGTATGCGAATCGTTCAAATTTTTAATGCTGAGGAACAAGAGAAAGAAAAATTCAGGGTAATTAACAGAAGGTACACCGGAGCCAACCTAAAATCGATTTTGTATTATGCCATCTTTTTCCCGGTGGTAGAAATTATTTCGGCAGCTTCATTGGGATTGATGGTTTGGTGGGGAGCGAGAGGAGTTATTAGCAATGAGGTGACTTTAGGTGCTTTAGTTGCATTTCCAATTTATTTAGAAATGTTGTTTAGGCCCATCAGGATGTTAGCAGATAAGTTCAACACCTTACAAATGGGTTTGGTGGCCGCAGAGCGGGTTTTTAATTTATTGGATAAGAAGGAAACCATTCCTAATAAGGGTACTTTGATGCCTACCAAAATACAGGGTCATTTAAAATTTGATCAAGTTTCTTTCGCCTACAATCCGGGAGAGATGGTGTTGAAAAATTTGACATTCGAGGTAAAGCCAGGAGAAACTTTAGCTATAGTGGGAAGTACAGGATCTGGAAAAACGACCATTACTAATATTTTGAATAGGTTTTATGAAATCAATGCTGGACGAATATTAATCGATAACGAACCTATCGAATCTTATGAAATTTTTGCCCTTCGAAGGCGGATTGCGATGGTTTTGCAAGATGTATTTCTTTTTTCGGGAACCGTTTATGAAAACATCACTTTACGGGACTCCAGCATTACTAAAGAACAAGTCATTGAGGCTGCCAAAATGATTGGAGCTCATGAGTTCATTAATCGCTTACCAGGCGGTTATGATTACAAAGTAATGGAGCGGGGAGCAACCCTATCCATGGGTCAACGGCAGCTTATTTCATTTGTTAGAGCATTAGTATTTAAGCCAGATATTCTGATACTAGACGAAGCTACTTCTTCTGTCGATCCCGAAACGGAATCAATTATCCAGTTTGCCATTGAAAAATTAATTGATAAGCGAACCTCGATTATTATTGCCCATCGGCTATCTACCATTCGACATGCCAACAATATTATGGTGCTTCAAAAAGGTGAAATAATAGAGCTGGGGTCGCATGAAGAATTATTGAAACAACCAGAAGGGCACTACAGAAAACTATACGAAATGCAATTTTTGGAACATTCTTCCACTGTTGAATAGAAAATCAGTTATTCTGTACCTAGGAATCTTCCTTTCTCTTTAAAAGACGAAGACCTAAAGAACTTATACAAAGGATGCGTAGTCTTTAACAATACGCCAAGGTTTTCATTGATTTGCCTTCTAATACTTTCAATTAGTTTATCAGTTAGGGCTTGTTGATCTTCTTGATTTTTCAAAATGGCAGCATGGGTGATAAAGGAAGAAGGGAAATAGGGCTTCATTCCAGTAAAATTTATGATAGCTGCAGCAATGATATCTTCCGAGTGGGATAGGGTAATCACCATTCCTCCAAAGGATGGAACTATTTTAAGTGCTGCATTCATTGAGGCGTCTATATGCTCATTATTGAGTCTGGAGTCATTTTTTTCAAAAAAACCCAACACCTTGATTTTATCGAATGCATCGATACCGGAAAAAGAAGTATATACTTTTGTGGTTAAATCCATAGCGCACTATTCAAAAAAAGAAAAACGTGAATCGTTACATTGGATTAACAAGCGGTCGCTAATTATCTTAAAATTAATATAAATTAGGCAAACCGCCTAATGATAAGGAGATTTGAGCCTTTAAAACTGTATTTTTGTTTTAACAAATGGTTATTATGAAACTTTGGAATAGAATAAATAACGAGGAACTTAAGGATCTACTCAAGAAGTCCAATGAAGAGAGAGTGACTTTATCCTTTTACAAGTATTACCAATTGGAGGATCCCCAAGCTTTTAGAGATTCATTTTTTGTGGCATTAGATAATCTTGGGGTTTTTGGCAGAATTTATGTTTCCCAGGAGGGGGTAAATGGTCAGATATCTGTTCCAAAAGATAATTTTGGCTTATTCGAAGCGCTCTTGGAAGAAACTGGTTGGTTGAAGGGGATAAGGCTTAATTATGCCATTGAGGACGACGGCAAATCTTTTTACAAATTAAAAATAAAGGTCCGGAAAAAGATTGTAGCGGACGGATTGAATGATGCTACTTTTGATGTTACGAAAAGAGGCAGACATCTATCTGCACCTGAGGTGAATAATTTATTGGAGAAGGACGATACTATAGTGGTTGATATGCGAAACCATTATGAAAGCGAGGTAGGTCATTTTGAGGGTGCGATATGTCCTGATGTAGAAACTTTTCGAGATGCCTTACCTTTAGTTGAAGAAATGTTAGAGTCAGATAAGGACAAAACCATTATCATGTATTGCACCGGAGGAATACGTTGTGAAAAGGCTAGTGCATACTACCTTCATAAGGGTTTCAAGGATGTATGTATGATTGATGGAGGTATTATTGAGTACACGAGACAATGTTCAGAGAAGGGTTTGCCCAATAAATTTGTTGGAAAGAATTTTGTTTTTGACGAACGCATGGGAGAACGAATTTCGGAAGAGGTGATTGCCAGGTGTCATCAGTGCGGCCAGCCAGCAGATACGCATATTAATTGTGCGAATGATGCTTGCCATATTCTTTTTATCCAGTGTGAGGAATGCGCCGAAAAATATGATTCTTGTTGTTCCAATAAATGTAAAGATTTCAACCAATTGGAAGAAGAAACCAGAGAGCAACTTAAGAAATCTATCACTTTTAATGGGACAAAATTTGGAAAAGGAAGATATCAGGCCATTAAAAAGGATGAACCTCTCGAGCTGGTATAATTAGAATGGTATTTAATGCGCCATGAAAAGTGTTTTTCAGAAAACGGAATTGGTTATTTTTTTAGTAGGTTTTTTGCTTTACGCCAATACTTTTCAGCATGAATTTGTCCTTGATGATGCGATTGTATTTTCAGAAAATAGTTTTACCAAATCGGGCATAAAGGGTTGGAACGGTATCTTTTCCAAGGATACCTTTTATGGGTTTTTTCAACAGGAAGGTAAGGAACAATTAGTTGCAGGTGGTCGCTATCGACCTTTTAGTTTGGCTACTTTTGCACTGGAGGTTTCTCTTTTCGGTCTTCAACCTGTTAGTGGGCATGTTATTAATGCTATTTTATACGGTATTCTTGGAATAGTAATATTCAAGTGTCTTCTTTTACTTCGTATGGAGAGGGGATTGTCAATAGCCATCACTTTTCTTTTTCTAACTCATCCTTTGCATACAGAAGTAGTAGCTAATATTAAGGGGAGAGATGAAATTTTTTCTTTTTTATTTGCCTTGATGGCCCTTTATTTTTTTCTAAAGCAATTGAAAAGGCCCTCGCCTATTTTTTTGGCTGGGATCGGCTTATTTTATTTTTTGGGTTTACTTTCCAAGGAAAATAGTTTAACGTTTATCGCAATTTTCCCTTTAGCTGCTTGGTATTTGCGTGAAAAGGAATGGAAGAAAGTGGTCGTTGGGGTCTTACCTGCTGTGGTTGTAATGGGTATTTTTCTTTGGATTCGAAGTATGGTGATTGGTCAGATAGACTTCACAGCGAGCATGGAATGGATGAATAATCCATTTCTCAAAATACAAGACAATTTATATGTCTTGATGAATGGTTGGGAGCGTACTGCTTTAATTCTGCAATCCTGGATGAAATATCAGCAGCTATTGATTTTCCCCTTTCCTCTTTCCCACGACTATTACCCTTTGGCATTGCCAGTAGTGAGCATGAAGCATCCCACTATTATACTATCCCTTCTATTTCATCTGATTTTGTTGGTGCTTATTATATTATTCAGGGCTAAGAGAAAAGATTTTACTTTTGGGATGCTGTTCTTTTGGTTGACCTTTTCTGTGGTGTCTAATGTGATTTTCCCGATAGGGACCCATTTATCCGAAAGATTTATGTTTATGCCTTCTCTAGGTTGGATAATTGCCGTAACCAGTTTGCTGAATCTTTGGATACCTAAACCATTCCACAAGATTATTTTGGGGATTATTTTGGCAGTCTTTTCCACGCTTACTTTTGCGCGGAATATGGCTTGGAAAAATAATTACACCCTTTTTTCAAAAGACATTCAGGTGGTTCCAAATAGTGCCAAACTGAATAATGCATTGGGAGGGGTATTGATTGAAAAAAGTCTTGAGCAAGAATCTATCAATGAGGAGTATTTACAAAAGGCCCTTGGTTTTTTAGAAAAAGCAGTATCCATCCACCCTAACTACAAAAATGCTCATTTATTAAAGGGGAATGCCAACCTATATATGGGATCATTTGAAAAGGCTGTTCAGGATTACCGAAATGCTTTAGCCATTGATCCTGCTTATCAGGAGGCGCTTACTAATTTGTCTATAGCCTATCGGGATGGTGGAAGGTATTTTGGTGAACGGGAGGGCAATTTGGAAAAGGCCATTCAGTGGCTTCAGTTATCTGCTCAGATGAGGACGAATGATTATGAGGTCTATCGATTGTTGGGGGTCGCCTATGGTTCTCAAGGGAATAATGCGGAGGCACTCCAATGGTTTTTGAAGGCGGTTGAAATAGAACCAAACAATGGGAGTGCTTGGTATAATTTAGCTATTGCTTATTATAATTTGGGAGCGCTAGAACAAGGGGACTCTAGTATGGAAAGAGCCAAACAACTTGATTCATCTTTATAGTTTTCACAAGAACCACTTGGTATATTAGGGTTGCAACAGCAGCATTTTTTTCAGTTTGAAGAAGAAAAATATTTACAAACTATTTTGGAAGAAAGAGGCTTTTTTTCGATTAAAAAGGTATTATTGTTATACATAATAGTTGTAGAAAACCTCTAATGCCAAATATTCATGAATGGGATAAAAGTAAGGTTAACTGGTTTAGTTTTTTTAGTGTGGAATGGCTTTTTGATGGGTCAGGATTCGATTCCTTCTGTTGATAGGTGGGTTGATTCTGTTTATGAATCTATGAATGCCCAAGAGCGGATAGGTCAGCTTTTTATGATTAGAGCGCATTCAGACAAAGGGCCGTCTTATGAAAAGATGGTGGGAGATTTAATTGAAAAATATCAGGTAGGCGGGTTGTGCTTTTTTCAGGGAACTCCGGAGCGGCAAGCCATGCTGGTCAATTCTTATCAACAATTAGTTGCTAAAGTTCCGCTGATGATTGCGATGGATGCTGAGTGGGGATTGGGGATGCGCATGAAATCCTCGGTATATAGTTTTCCAAGACAACTCATGCTGGGGGCCATCCAGGATAATTCGCTGATTTTGCGAATGGGAGAGGAGGTTGCAGCTCAATTAAAACGGGTAGGCACTCATGTGAATTTTGCTCCAGTAGCGGATATCAATAACAATCCTGACAATCCTGTTATCCACACCCGTTCATTTGGGGAAGATAAATATAACGTTGCGGTTAAGTCGTACATGTACATGAAAGGATTGCAAGAAAAAGGGGTAATGGCATCAGCTAAGCATTTTCCCGGCCATGGGGATACCGATGTGGATTCCCACCACGATCTCCCGATTATTGACCAAACTAAAGAGCGATTGGATAGTCTTGAATTGTATCCTTTCAAGGAATTAATCAAAAAGGGAATTGGAGGTGTAATGGTTGCGCACTTATCTGTACCTGCATTAGATGATAGAGCCAATAGACCTACCACTCTATCTAGTCATACGATTAAAGGTTTACTGCGGTCAGAAATGGCTTTTGATGGAGTGGTTTTTACAGATGCCTTAGAGATGAAGGGGGTTACTAAGCATTTTGAACCTGGAGAAGTAGAAGCTGAGGCTTTATTAGCGGGAAATGATATGTTGGTTTTGCCAGAGGATCTAGAAGCTGCATTTCAATACATTAATAAATATTTGTCAGCTGGAACGATTGATTCGATTCAGATAGCGACTAGCGTCAAAAGAATTTTGAGAGCTAAGTATAAATATGGGATTACAGATTTTCAACCTTTGGATACTGTTGGCTTAAGAGGTTTTTTGAATCGTCCGGAAGCCCTTCAACTAAAGGAGAATTTGATAGCCGAGGCATTGACGTTGGTACGTAATCAAGACACCATTATTCCCATAAAAAAAACAGCGGAAATAAAAATTGCTACTCTAAACATCGGAAACTCAGGAGCAACTGCTTTTCAGCAAAGGTTGGAGGATTATGCGGAACTGACCCATTATTATTGGAAAGATAATGCTGAGAAATTATTGACGCAGTTAAGCGACAAAAACTTGGTGGTGGTTGGAATCCACAATATCAAAGGCACTTCTTCAACTCATTTTAATATCGATCAAAATGGGGTGGAGTTTTTGAAGCGTTTATCGAAGGTCACTAAAGTTATCATTACTATTTTTGGCACGCCCTACAGTTTAGAGCTTTTTGATGATTTCAACAATGTGGTTATGAGCTATGAGGAGGATTCTTTAATTCAGGATCTGACAGCCCAAGCTTTATTCGGTGCCATTCCATTTATGGGAAGGCTACCTGTAACTGCTTCACCGAAAGCCCAATTTAATCAGGGGCTATATACCCAAAAATTAATGAAATTTGGTTATCGATCTCCCAACGAAGTTAAAATGAACGCTGATACCCTCCGTAGGATAGAGGAAGTCGTTCAGGAGGGTATCCAAAAAAGGGCGTTTCCGGGAGCCGTAGTATTGGTAGCCAAGAAGGGGCAAATTATTTACCATGAAGCCTTTGGACATCAGACCTACAGTAAGAGGACACCTATTAGAAAGGAATCCATTTTTGATTTGGCCTCAATAACAAAAGTAGCGGCTTCTACTTTAGCAGTGATGAAATTAGAGGAAGAGGGGAAAATTGATTTAGATGCGCCGATTGGGTTGTATTTACCCGATTTGTTTTTGACCGATAAGGAGCAGTTGACTTTGAGGGAGATTATGACACATACTGCAGGGCTACGTTCTTGGATACCCTTTTATGCGGAGACGGTTGAGCGCAAGAGGAAAAGAACTCAACCTTCTCCTCAATACTATCAAAGAACTTCTTCAGAGGCTTTCTCTGTTCAGGTTTCATCAGATCTTTACATGAGGAAAGATTATATAGATTCTATAAAAAACATCATTTACTGCTCTAGTTTAAGGTCAGATAAAGATTATGTCTATAGTGATTTGGGGTTCATCATGATTGCGGATTTGGTCCAAAATATAACTGGAATGAACTTAGAAGATTATGTGGCTAGTATATTTTATCGACCTTTAGAATTAGAACATATAGGTTTTAATCCTATAGGGTGGGCGAAATTATCTGAAGTGGTTCCGACGGAGGAGGATCGGTATTTCAGAAACCAAACGATAAAAGGATATGTTCACGATATGGCTGCAGCTATGTTTGGTGGAGTCAGTGGGCATGCTGGTTTATTTGCTTCTGCTAAAGATTTAGCGGTGGTTATGCAGATGATATTGCAAGGAGGGATATACGGTGGGAGGCGATATTTGAAGCCTCAAACTGTAAATAAATTTACCAAAAGGCAATTGGTAGATAATGGAAGAGCGATTGGTTTTGATATTAGAGACTTAGACACATTTGGACACTTAGGATTTACAGGCACCATGGTTTGGGCTGACCCACAAGAGGAATTATTGGTTGTTTTCTTATCCAATAGGACTTATCCGAATATGAGAAATACAGCGATCAATCGATATGCCATTAGGGATAGGATTATGAATATTATTTATAACGCAATGGAGGATAGGGACATGCGGTTTTGGGCGAGATTGAATTAAAGGCTATGAATTTTTCATTTCGATTAGCCAAGAGGTATTTGTTTTCTAAAAAGAAAATGAATGCCATCAATATTATTACTGGTATTTCGGTTTTTGGGTTAACGATTGGATCAGCTGCGCTGATTTTGGTTTTATCGGTTTTTAATGGGTTTGAGGAGTTAATCAGCGGGATGTACAGTCATTTTGACCCAGATTTAAAAGTTTTACCTCTAAAGGGTAAAACTTTTGATGTTGATGAGCAAACTTTAGCAAAGATCGATGAAATCTCAGGCATACGGTATGTCTCTAAGACCTTAGAGGAGGTAGCTTTTTTTAATTACGGGGAAAAGCAAAATATTGGTGTGATAAAAGGAGTAGATTCCAATTTCCACAAAATAAATGGAATGGATAGTATGGTTAGGGAAGGAGAATATATCCTTAGAAGCGGTCCAAAGTACACGGCAGTAGTTGGTTTGGGAATGCGCAATAAGCTAGGAATTTCTATTGATGACGATTTTTCCACCTTGGGAGTCTTTATTCCCAAAAGTGGAACTATTCGGCCATTGGAAACCCCATTTCGTTCTCGATTACTATACCCAAGTGGGACTTTTATTGTCCAACAGGAATTTGATAACAAATACATCCTCGCAGATATTTCTGTTGTTCGTGATTTATTGCGGTTGGCGAAGGAGGTAAGTGCTATAGAAATTGGAATAGAACCACAGTCTAATTCTCGTGATTTAAAAGAGCAGCTTGAAGATATCTTAAAGGATCGGGGTTTGGTGATTCAAACCAGAGAGGAGCAACAAGCCGCATTTATCAAGTTGATGAAAATTGAAAAGTGGCTGGCATTCGCTATCGCTGGATTCATGTTGCTTTTAATTGCTTTTAATTTAACTGGCGCTTTGTGGATGGTGGTTTTGGAGAAGAAAAAAGATATTGCCATTCTCTATTCTATGGGCGCCACGAGTCGTCAGATTAGGAGTATATTTTTAATAGAGGGGATGTTATTGAGTGTGTTAGGCATAGCATCGGGTTTTGTCATTGCTTTATTGGTATATGGGATTCAAAAACTATTTGGAATTGTGAGTATTCCTGGAAATTTTGTGATTGATGCCTACCCAAGCACTTTGAAGTTTGCCGATTTCGTAGTAGTAGCCGCAACGGTTTCATTGATTGGACTAACGGCTTCTTTATTGCCAGCTATAAAAGCAGGAAAGGTCACTACCTTGATAAGAGAAGAATAAAGATGGGTTTTCTATATTTGTAAAAATTTTTCAATGGAGGCGTGGGAAAGAGATTTCGAGTGGCTCAAGATCAGACATCATATTAAGGATGATTTAAAACGCGAGCAACTACCGGATTTAAATGCGGTGCTATTTTTAATTGGGATTCAAGAGTTAGGAAGATGGCGGGAAAGTTTTACTAAAGAGGAAAAACAAGATCTCATGCATGTGGCAGTTTGTACGGTTTTAATTCCTAAAGGATATTACTCCTTTGTCGGAAGAGACGAGGATGGGTGGCCACATTTCGAGCGCATTCGTGCTATTGAAAAATTGTCACTGGGGGAGCAGGAGCAAATTTTAATAGAAGGTGTCATTCATTATTTTAAAGAGCGTGAAAATGAAGTCATTCAATAATTTATTACTGTTAATAATTTTAGGCCTTTGGTCTTGTACCTCTCAAAACAACAGAATGGTAGTCATTGAAACCAGTTTGGGGAATATCGAAATTGAGCTTTACGATTCCACTCCTTCTCATCGCGATAATTTTATCAAGCTAGCTGAGGAAGGATTTTATGATGGGTTATTATTTCATCGAGTCATTCCGGGCTTTATGGCCCAGGGAGGAGACCCAGATTCGAAAAATAGCCCTCCAGGCAACCCTCTTGGACAAGGAGGACCTGGATATCAATTGGATGCGGAAATTGGGGCCTTACATTATAAAGGTGCACTAGCAGCGGCAAGGAAAAACGATGCAGTAAATCCTCAAAAACAATCTAATGGTTCTCAATTCTATATAGTTCAAGGACAACCTGTAGTTGAGCGGTTGCTCCAGCAGATTGAACAAAAAAATGGAATCACCTACACCGAGGAGCAAAAACAAAAATATTTAGAAGTTGGCGGTGCTCCATTCTTGGATAATGAGTATACAGTTTTTGGGCAGGTTATTAAAGGATTAGAGGTAGTAGATCAACTGGTAGCTCTTCCAAGGGATGGTCGAGACAGGCCTTTAGAAAATATAGAAATGAAAGTAAAAGTCATCCACTAACCAATGCGATTATTAATTTTTGTTTTGGTAATAACCTCTATGATATGGGGTTGCGGGAGGCCTTGGGGAACTATTCAAATGGATGTATCTCAACCAGTCGCGGGCGATGTTTTATTGTTTTCCGCCCAATATAACGAAGGTGATTCTTTCCGATGGGATTTCGGAGATGGAACAGTTTTCAATGGTCAGACCGGGAAGCACATATATACCAACTCTGGAAGATATGAGGTCAACCTTACGGTAAAAAGAGGGAAGCGAACACAGGTTAATCGGCAAACTATTTGGGTGTTGCCTCCGGAATCTTGCTTGGTCGCTATCGAAACCAATAAAGGTACTATGATTGTAAAATTATATGATGAGACTCCTTTACATAGGGATAATTTTACCAAACTAGTGGAGAGCGGATTTTACAATCAATTATTATTCCACCGAGTAATTAGTGGTTTTATGATTCAAGGTGGCGATCCTGATTCCAAAGATTCCTCACCAGGAGAACCTTTGGGGATGGGGGGGCCAGGATATACTATAAAAGCAGAGTTCAACCCACAATTTGTACACCAAAAGGGCGCGCTAGCTGCAGCGAGAATGGGAGATGCAGCCAATCCTAACAAAGAATCCTCGGGTTCCCAATTTTATATTGTTCAAGGGCAACCTCTTACGGAAGGAGAAATAGATAAAATTGAATCAAGAAAAGAAATTAGATACAGTAGTGAGCAAAGAAAATCCTATCTTGAGAACGGAGGAACTCCTTTTTTAGATTTTGAATACACTGTATTTGGACAGGTCATTCGCGGATGGAATGTAATTGATGAAATTGCCTCGGTTAGGACGGATTCAAGAAACCGTCCAGAGGAAGATATAGTAATGTCTATCAAATTAATTAAGTAGAAAAAACATGAATGAGGAAAATGTTTTTGGAATTGATATAGGAGGAACCGGAATTAAGGGAGCTATTGTTAATGTAACAACGGGTGAATTAGTTACCGAAAGAAATAAATTGCTTACTCCCAAACCAGCAGTACCCGGTGCTATAGCTGAAACATGTGTAGAATTATTAAATCAATCTAATTGGAAGGGTCCTATCGGGTGTGGTTTTCCATCCATTGTTAAAAATGGAGTTTTACTTTCTGCTGCTAATATTGATGAAAGCAATATAGGAGTTAATTTCAAAGAACTTTTAGAAGAAAAATCTGGATGTCAAGTTACTTTGGTCAACGATGCAGATGCTGCAGGGTATGCTGAAATGAAATTTGGCGCAGGAAAGGGTAAAATGGGACTAGTTATTCTTATCACCATTGGCTCTGGATTGGGATCAGCTATGTTTTATAACGGTGTATTAATTCCAAATTCTGAACTCGGCCATATCTACTTGAAAGATAAAGAGGCGGAAAAATACGCCTCCAATTTGGCGAGAAAGAAATTCGACCTTTCTTGGAAACAATGGGGAAAGCGGTTTTCTCTTTATCTCAATCACATTAACCGAATTTTCTCTCCAGACCTAATTATCTTGGGTGGAGGGGTAAGTAAGGAGTATGAAATATTCAAAAAGTTCCTACAGGTAGACGGAGTAGAAGTGGTCCCCGCCGAAATGCAGAATGCCGCTGGCACTATTGGTGCTGCACTTTCAGTAAAAGGATTACATTAATAGCGCTTTCTACAATTCTTTATAGGTTTCTATTACATTCATCAATTCACTGTCTTCAAGAAGTTTTGGATTAAGATGGAAGAGGAATGGGTGTACTTCGTAATCCTCGATGAGTGCTTCACCCAACCAATAAAGCGCTTCTTTTCTTTTTCCGGAGAGCAGCAAGCAAACTACTTTTCCGTATAGTAACTCTACTCCTACACTTTCTTCTTCAGCCATATCAATTACTTCTACGGCTTCCTGAAGAAAATTATTATCGATTAAAAAAGTGATGTATAATAACCAATATTGTAATTCCTCAGGCGCTAAATGGGTAGCTCTTTCAAACGCCCAAGTAGCCTTTTCTATTTTTCCTGTTTGGGCATAAGCCTGTCCCAAAGCTGAATAATATTCTTCTCTACTATCTTCCAGATATATAGCTCTTCTAAAATATCTGATTGCAGATTCCCAATTTTCAGATTGTGCATTGACTTCACCTAAATGAAAAAAGGCTTCATCACAATGTGGATCTAAAATGACCGTCTTTGAAAATAGAGATTTGGCTTCTTTTATTTTACCTAAGCCCTGAAGGCATTGGCCCATTCTAAGCAAAATATCAGCATCGGTATCGATGATTTCATCCAACTGTTTGAAAATGGAAAAGGCCTTTTCGTAGTTTTTTATTTCAAAGCACAATTCTCCGCAATCTCTGTAAGCTTCTTCAAACTCAGGGTCTATGATGAAACTATACTCATAAGCTTCTATAGCTGCTTCATAGTTGCCTAGGTAGGAATGAGAGTGCCCTAAGTAATACCAAATTTGACTTGAATAGGCATTTTTGGTAAGAAGTTCCTCAAAAAAAACAAGACTTTCTCGGTATTTCTTCTCCAATTCTATGCAAAGCCATAAATGTTCTATAGCGTCTAGGTTTTCAGGATTACATCTTATGGACTCAAGAAGGGCATAATACATTCTCTCATTTTGACCCGATTGTTCAAATAGGAGTCCTTCCAAGAAATAAACCCTACCTAGAACATGTTGGTCTGGATGAGATTTTAGTGAATCGATAAGCATTTCAGCCTCTAGGAAAACATGAAGAAAAACTAATGCTTCTATTTTTAGCAAAGTAATTTCTATTTCATAGGGAGCGTAAACAGCTGCTTTTTCAAGAGTGGTTAACGCTTCTTGTTCTTGTCCAATTTCTAGGAGCAATTCAGCTTTTTTCACATAAAGGTCAGAAGAAAAATTATGGAGGTTAATGGCGTGTTCAATTACATCCAACGCCTTGTGATACTGACCCTCTTGACTGTAAAATTCAATTAGTTGAATAAAAGCTTTTTCTCCCAAAAAATTGGCTGATCCTTCTTTCGATTTGGCTTCATAGTCAGAAACCAAATGGAAAATCGTGTGGTAATTTTGGTCGTTCATAAATTGTCAGCACTTTTTTTCGAGCTAAATCGAAAGCAAGATAAATAATTTTGACTCAAAAAAAGTATCATTTAAGAGACCCTCATCCAACAAAGTAGTGAACGGTGGTAAAATGGATAGGAGTGGTATATATAAATATAAAACATTAAAAATTAACCACTTGTGTAGTTGCTTAAAATCAAGCACTTGATTTATTAAAATGTAAATGATATAAAAAAAGCCGTCATATTATAGGGTATAATACGACGGCAAAAAAAAATACATTTTTTTTATTGTTATTTCTTCTTGGGCTTGGAGGGAGGTTGCATTCCCCCTCTATTTCTATCCCGAAACTCTCGAACCATTCTCATGTTAAAATCTCGATCTGCCTGATGAAAGGTTAGTAATTTAGAAGGAGTGAGTACCTTTGATAGGGATATGGACAAATCTTTTTTTGCCGATAAGAGCTGTTCTTCAATTTCAAAACCTTTGTTAATTATCACTGTAGCTTCTTCGTCAGTTACTGTGTCTTCAGGCCTCATATCAGCTAATTCTTTTTGAAGAGACATTCTTTTTTCTTCGAATTGATTGTAGATGGGCCAGAACTTTGCAGCAGTGGATTCATCTAATTCGAGCTGATCGGTAAAATAACCAACTTTCAAAGTTTTTATTCTTTCTCTAGGTCCCATAGGTCCTCTCTGTGCAAAACCTTGTATGGTAGTCATTGTAAATAAGAGCAAAAGTGCTAAGATGGAATGGAGTCTCATAAATTTGAATTTAGTGTGTTATATAATTCTATTTCATTCATTTGTATCAAGGAATAGGATAAAAATGGCTCCATTTCTTCCTCGGAAAGGGTCTTGAATAATTCAGTTTGTAAGTCTTGATCCAAAAAGGTTTCTTCCCAATCCATGGTAGATAACGATAGGTCATTTTCTATATAGGCTGCCAGGTCTTCTGTTTCTATTGCAATTAACTTTTCTTCCCAATTTTCATTGCTCAATCCTCTTTGACTCCAATAAAAGGTAGTCAGGACGGCACCTACTAGTAATGCTGCAATTCGAAAGGCATACTGGATATTCATTCTTTTTTTTGAGGAATCCATCTTATTTAATGCCAGCTGGTGGAGTTCGTCAAACCACCCATCGGAAGGTAGTTGTTGATTTGGCAATCCTTTTTGGTGTAATTGGTGCAAAAGGGGACTTATTTCTTTCAATTCATCGCGATGTTCCATATTAATGGTGGATTAAAGATTTTTCAATTTTTTTTAAGGCATGGTGGTAAGAAGCTTTGAGGCTTCCCTCGCTGGTATGGAGTAATTCACTCATGGTTTTGTAATCCATTTCTTTAAAGTATCTGAGTGTAAAAACCAATTGTTGCTTTTCCGGAAGTTGTTGAACAGCCTGATTAAGTTTATCGATAATCATTTCTCCTGAATCGCATGGTTCAAAAGCTGTCTGATGGAGTTCCACCTCTATGGGTTGTATATCTTTCTTTTTCTTATTTTTCCGAAGGTGTTGTAATGCTTCATTAACAGCTATTTTATAAATCCAGGTAAAAAGTGAAGCCTCTCCAGAATAGTGATTAATTTTTGAAAACACCTTTATGTAAGTTTCCTGAAGGACATCAAAAGTATCTGTTGGGTTTCTAGTAATTCCATTCACTACAGGGTATAATATTTTACTGTATTTATTCATTAGTAAAGTCATTCCTTTATTCTGGGAACTTTTGGATTGCAGTAATTCAATAATGTGTTCATCAGAATCCTTCAATGTGCTTTTATATTTTAGATGCAATAATTTCTAATTGGTTTAATGATCAAAAAAACTTTTTTAATTTCAGAAGAAAATATTGAATAGATGGAAGATTGGCACATAGATGAAAAGATTGAAAAAGCCTTTACAGTCCCCTCGTCTCTTTATAAAGACCCCAACGTTTTTGACTTAATTAAGGAAGAAATTTTTGGAAAGAGTTGGCATTATTTAGCCGATCATTCTGAATTAAATACCCCTTTTTGCCAACATCCCATCACTTTATTACCTGGGTTTTTGAACGAGCCCTTGGTTTTAACGGTGGATCGAGAAGGTCAAATTCACTGCCTTTCAAATGTTTGTACTCACAGAGGAAAAATTTTGGTAGAACAATCTGGCGTTCAATCCTCTATAACTTGTGGGTATCATGGTAGATGTTTTGATATAGATGGAACTTTCAAAAGAATGCCAGCATTTAACGGAGCTGTTAATTTTCCTGGTCCTAAAGATGATTTGCCTAAAGTCAAATATGAAAATTGGTTGGGTCTTCTTTTTGGAAGTTTAGCACCAGAGGTTGACTTTATCGATATGGTTAGGCCTATAATGGAAAGGGTGGGTTGGTTGCCTTTAGACCAATTGGTTTTTAAAGAGTCAGAATCTTTAGATTTTGAGGTTAAAGCCAATTGGGCTTTGTATTGTGACAATTATTTGGAAGGGTTGCATATTCCTTTTGTTCACCCTGCTTTGAATGGCGCTATTGAGTTTGGCGCTTACGAAAATATATGTTTTCCTTATTGTAATCTTCAAATAGGTATTGCGAACGAGGATGAACCTTATTTTGAGCTTCCCGAAAACCACGTTGATTATGGAAAAAAGGTATATGGTTATTATTTTTGGTTGTTTCCCAACTTGATGTTTAACTTTTATCCATGGGGACTTTCTTTGAACATTGTGGAACCCACTTCAGTTAGTACCACCAAAGTTCGATTTAGAAGTTATTATTTTGAAGGCAGCAAGTATGATCGTTCAGCCAATAGTTTGGAGCAAACGGAGATAGAGGATGAGCATGTAGTAGAAAGTGTGCAATTAGGGGTTCAATCGCGGTTGTATTCCAGAGGGAGGTTCAGTCCATCTATGGAAAAATGTGTTCACCATTTCCACTCCTTGTTGGCCAAGCGGTTAAAGGGTAATTTTTCTTAAAATTTTCAGTATGAATACGATTTTCAAAGGTTGTTTGTGGACCTTAATGTTCCTGGTTGTTTCTTGTAATTCGCAGGAAAAGCCAACCAAACCTATTGCTAAGTTTATCGATTACGAAGCGATTCGAAACCCGGAAACTCAGCAAGTGGAGTTAAATTGGATTTTGGTACCGGATACTTTTTTTGTGGAGGTGTATGTATCCACTTCTGAGAGGGCTTTTGATCAAGGAGTTTTTCTGCAAAAGAATAAGTTGGGAGCGGCTGTGATTGATGCAGAATATGCCGATCAATACTTCCATTTAGTGGTGCCGGGACAGGATTCTGTAGTTTTAAAAATCGAATAAGGTTATGATAGCTAAGTTAAGCCAATGGATTTTGAAAATTATTGGGTGGAAGATTGAGGGCGAAATTCCCCCGAGTATTCAACAGATGGTTATTGCCGTTATTCCCCATACGTCTAATTGGGACTTCCCTTTAGGGTTGTTGGTGCGTGCTGCCATAAAGGAAAGAATCAGTTACATTGGAAAATCAAGTTTGTTTGTTTTTCCCGTAGGGATTCTTTTTAGAGCATTAGGGGGGATTCCTGTGGACAGAAGTAAGAGCAATAATTTTGTCGATGCGGTGGTGGAGATTTTTAAGCGGAGTAAAGAATTAAGGATAGCCATTGCCCCTGAAGGGACTCGGAAAACGGTTCAGCGATTGAAAACGGGGTTTTATTACATTGCAAAAGGCGCTGGAATTCCCATTTTGCTGACCAAATTCGATTATGAAAATAAGGTGGTAGATTTTGGAGAGGTATTCTGGCCAACGGATGATCAAGAGGCGGATTTTAAGTATATCCACGGATACTTTAAGGGGGTACAAGGAAAAAATGCCATGTTTAACCTGACCGTTTAATTTCAAGTATAATGTACAATAAAGAAAAGCAACAGTTTTTGGTGAAAAAAACAGAAGAACTGTTGCAAATGAAGTCTGACCACTTGGAGAGGCTACTACCGCGAGACAAAGCTGATGCGCTAAGAGAGGTGTTGATTTTTCACGAGTATAGGTATTACCAGCTGAATGACCCGCTTATAAGTGATTTTGAATTTGACACCTTATATAAGGCATTGGTTGCTTTGGAAGAAGAGTACCCAGAACTGGTGACCACAGACTCCCCAACGCAACGAGTTTCCAGCGATTTAGTTAATGATTTTCCAACGGTGGCGCACTGGAGTCCAATGTTATCTTTAGCAAATTCCTATGATAGGGAAGATTTAATAGACTTTGATGCGCAAGTAAAGAGATTGTTGCAAATTGAGGAAAATGTTCCGGTAGAATACGCCGTCGAACCTAAATTTGATGGGGGTACCATTGTGTTGGTGTACGAGAATGATTACTTGACAAGAGCTGCAACCAGAGGGAACGGAAAAGAAGGAGAGGAAATTACGCTCAATGCGAGGGTCATCAAGTCTATCCCGCTAAAAGCTGCTTTTTCGGAAGTGGGAGCTTATAGGGTAGAAGTCAGAGGAGAGGTTTTGATTGCAAAGAGTGATTTTGCGAGAATTAACAAAGAGCGCCAGGAAGAGGGGTTGAGCTTATTTGCTAATCCCCGCAATACGGCTACCGGTGGCTTGCGAATGAAGGACCCCAAAGAGGTGGATAAAAGAAGTTTGGTGGCATTCATGTATTCTATAGGCTATGCAGAAAATAGAGAGGGGGTAGAAATACCTTTGGTAAAAACGCACAGTGATTCTTTAGCTTTACTCAAGCGATTAGGGTTTAAAGTTCCTCAGGAAGAAGCCTTGGTGGGGCCAAATATTGAGGCAGTTATTGGCTTTTGTAAGAAGTGGGAAAAAGGGCGAGAGGCTTATCCTTTTGAGATAGATGGAATGGTTGTTAAGGTCAATGATAAAAATTTGCAAGATAGAGCGGGGTTTACCGCCCACCATCCTAGATGGGCTATTGCTTTTAAATTCAAAGCCAAGCAAGCTACCACTCGATTATTATCTGTAACCTATCAGGTTGGAAAAATTGGATCTATTACTCCAGTAGCAAAAGTAGAACCGGTAAATTTGGCAGGGGCTACTATTTCTTCAATTTCTTTGCACAATGAGGATTTTATCGTCGAAAAAGATTTGAGAATTGGAGATTTGATATTAATAGAAAGAGCGGGAGATGTGATTCCTCATGTAGTGAAAGCTATGGAAGATTCAAGAGCGGGTACGGAACAAAAGATTAAATTTCCGAAATACTGTCCAGTTAATGACTCAGAACAGTTGGTTGAATTGATTAGGGAGGAGGGGGAGGCTGCCTGGAGGTGTCCTGATTGTGTGTGTGGGGCTCAAGATTTACAGAAAATTATTTTTCATGTCTCCAAAACGGCCATGGATATTGATGGTATGGGTAAATCTATAGTGGAACGGTTCTACGAATTGGGTTGGATTAGAAATATTGCGGATGTCTATCGATTAAATTACGAAGCAATAGCCAGTTTGGAAGGATTTGGGGAAAAATCGGCATCCAATTTGAAAATGGCTATTGAAAAAGCCAAAAGCAATCCCATACACAGACTATTGCACAGTTTAAGTATCCATCATCTTGGACAAAAGGCAGCTATCTTAATTGCAGCGGAAATTGATCATGTTATGGATTTGAAAAACTGGAACGAAGAAAAATTTACTGCCATCAAGGACGTAGGTCCTATTGTTGCCCAAAATGTGATGTCCTTTTTTCAAAAGGAGGAAAATCTAAAGATAATCGAGGAAATGGAGGCCTTAGGGGTAAATATGCTTCAGACCAAGGAGGATCGCCCAAGGCAAACTATTCTTTCGGGACCTTTCTTAGGTAAAACCATCCTGTTCACAGGTTCCTTATCTAAAATGAGTAGAAAGGAAGCCCAAATTAAAGCAGAGGTGGCAGGTGCAAAAAATATCAGTGCGGTGAGTAAAAACTTGGATTATCTCGTGGCCGGAGAGAAGGCTGGTTCAAAGCTCAAAAAGGCGATTGAATTAGGAAGTGTCACTATTTTATCAGAAGATGAATTTATAACAATGGTCCAAACTGATTAGTTATTCTTTTTTAGACTAAATCCAAATAAAGCTTGTTTAGATAAAATCCAAATAGTAATTTTGGGTTTCAAACAAAGCTTTTATTATGAGATTGTTATGTTCTATAATAGCATTTTTTGTGGGACTTTCTTGTACATTGAGTCAGAATGGAACTATTCGGGGAGTAATTTACCACCTAGAGGAAACGAGTTATTTGGATGGTGCTGCTATTTATCTTGAGGGGCAGGCGAAGGGTACTTTTTCGGATGGTAAAGGTGCTTTTGAAATAAGTGAAGTTCAGCCAGGTCATATAGTTTTGTATGTGAGTTCCATTGGATATGAAACCCAGGAAATTGGGATAGACTTGGATTCGAATGAGGTTATTGAGGTAAAGGTAAATTTAGTAGAGACTATAGCCAATCTAAAAGAAGTTACTGTAATTTCTGGGGGTGTATCTGGTATGAGAAATATTCCAGGTGCTGTTCATTACCTATCTCCGAAAATAATAGAGGCACATAGTTATGTGGACCCCAATCGTTTGTTGAAATTATTACCAGGAGTTAACATTCAAGAGGAGGATGGATTTGGTTTACGGCCTAACATTGGATTACGAGGTACAGGCGTGGAGAGAAGTTCAAAGATTACTGTTATGGAAGACGGCATCTTGATGGCTCCAGCGCCATATGCTGCTCCGGCTGCTTACTATTTCCCCACTATTGGAAGAATGAATGGCGTAGAAGTGGTAACTGGGTCCAGTCAAATTAAATATGGACCCTATACTACGGGAGGAGCAATTAATTTAATTTCCACCCCCATTCCCAAAGATTTTTCAGGTAAGTTGGCTATTTGGGGGGGCAATTTCGGGACCGCTAATTTACATGCACATATTGGGGACAGCCAAGAGCAGGTTTCTTATTTATTAGAGCATTTTTCTTCCCATTCTAATGGTTTCAAATATTTATCAGTGCCAAGGGAGACTGGATATAGGAAGGCAGACTATTTAGCAAAAGTAAAATACAATAGTAAGCCATCTGCCTTAAGGCAACAGTCCATTCTTTTCAAAATTGGGCATTCTGAAGAACAATCTAATGAAACTTATTTGGGTTTGAGTCAAGATGCATTTCAGAAAGAGCCTTTCAGAAGATATGCCGCTTCTCAAATGGACCAGATTCAAACAGATCAGGTTCAGATGAGTGCAACTCATTTTTTACAATGGAATCGAAGATTACAGTTTAAGTCCATGGCTTACAGGACGACTTTTAATAGGAACTGGTATAAGTTGGATAAGGTAATTTCAGAAAATGGCGACAGACAATCATTAAACGCCCTTTTAGAGGATCCTTACGGGGAAAATTGGTTAGAGGGAAATATTCAGACTAATCAAGCTCCCTATATTGTCAAAGCCAACAATCGAAGCTATTATTCTCAGGGATTACAAACCCAAGTATTTCTTGATTTATCAAATAATCAATTAGAGCACCATTTAGAAATTGGTTTGCGCTGGCATAAAGATGGAGTGGATAGATTCCAATGGGAAGATCGATATGATATGGATCAAGGGATTATGACTTTACAAGTAAAGGGTGAGCCAGGTACGGAGAGCAATCGAATATTGTCGGCTAATGCATTTGCAGGACATGTTCAGTATACTTTTAAACGCGGTCCTTGGGTTATTATTCCGGGATTTAGGTGGGAGCAAATTGAATGGCGACAAATAGATTATGGAAAGGAGGATCCAGGCCGGACTGGTTTACTGACTAGGGAAAGTCAAAACAGTAATAAAATTGGACTTCCTGGAATCGGTATTCAATATGAGTGGAATTCATTTTCTAAGACCTTCTTGGGAATCCATAAAGGTTTTTCTCCGTCGGGAATTGCAGCGGAAACCAATCCAGAAGTAAGTGTTAACTACGAATTGGGATGGCGTTACAACAAAGGGGCTTATAGTTGGCAGGTGGTTGGATTTTATAATGATTATAGAAATCTTTTAGGAAGTGATTTAGCGGCGGTAGGAGGATTGGGAAGTGGGCAATTATACAACGCTGGAGCGGTGAAGACCCAAGGTTTGGAATTGGTATTTCAATATTCGGGATGGACCATTGGCGATGGAAAAATAAATCTTCCATTGGGGTTAAATTATACTTTTACGGATGCAAGATTTAAAAATTCATTTGAGAGTGATTTTGAAGAATGGGGATGGGTTGAAGCGGGAGATGAGTATCCTTATTTGGCAAAAAGCCAACTTGGATTAGTAGCCGAAGTTATTTGGGGACCATTTAGTTTACTTAACAATATTCGATATCAGAGTCCAATGAGATTGGAGCCCGGAAAAGGTAATGGATTTAATGGCGAGTCAATAGAAGATTATTGGATGGTTGACTTGACTACCAGTTGGCAATTGAGGAAAGAGGTAAAGGTTTTTGGCCAGGTCACAAATATATTTAACCAAGTGGTAGGAGTAGCTCGTAGGCCAGCAGGCTGGAGGCCTGCTATGCCAAGAGCTTTTAATTTGGGGATTAGGGCAGCATTTTAAGCTGCACCCAAATCCTTTCTTATTTTATTTAATGCAGAGCCAGCCTTAACCCAATCAATTTGTGCTTGATTGTATGTATGAGTAACCTCAAAAGTCTCGGTGGTTCCGTCTGAGTGATTCAACTGAATAGTTAAGTTTTTGCCAGGTTGCATAGATTCGAAACCTTGGATAGTTACTAGGTCATCCTGTCGAATTTTATCGTAATCGCTCGCGTTGGTGAAGGTTAAAGCCAACATCCCTTGCTTTTTGAGGTTGGTTTCATGGATTCTTGCGAAAGATTTAACAATAACTGCTTTAACACCCATAAATCTGGGCTCCATGGCAGCGTGCTCTCTTGAAGAACCTTCTCCGTAATTTTCTTCTCCAAAAACTACTGAACCTATTCCGGCATTTTTGTAGGTTCTGGCAGAATCTGGAACAGTCATAAAATTAGCTTGAGTACTATCTGCCGCGAAGTTAGCGACATTGTTAGCTTCTTCGTTAAAATAATTGATTGCTCCGATAAACATATTATTGGAGATATTTTCCAGGTGTCCTCTATATACCAACCAAGGACCTGCCATAGAGATATGATCAGTTGTACATTTACCTTTGGCTTTAAGAAGGACTCGCATATCCGTTAATTCTTTTTGCTGGATGGGCAAAAATGGTTCCAATAGTTGAAGTCTATCGGACTCAGGACTTACCGAAACAACTACTTGGCTGCCATCTTCTGCAGGTGCTATGAATCCAGCATCTTCTACATCAAAACCTTTAGGAGGTAATTCAACACCGCTTGGAGGATCCAATTTAACTGCTTGTCCCTCCTCGTTAACTAAGGTATCTTCTAGCGGATTGAAAGTTAAATCACCAGCTATAGCCATAGCAGTTACTATTTCAGGAGATGCCACAAATGATCTGGTCTGTGGATTACCGTCATTCCTTTTAGAAAAGTTTCTATTGAATGAGGTAATAATAGAATTAGCCCTATTGGGATCATCTGTATGTCTGGCCCACTGGCCAATACAAGGGCCACATGCATTCGCTAACACAACTCCTCCAATTGATTCGAAAGAATCTAAAAGACCATCTCTTTCTACCGTGTATCTGATTTGTTCAGAACCTGGGGTGATGGTAAACTCAGCTTTTGTTTTTAACTTTTTTTCACTGGCTTGTCGAGCTATTGAAGCTGCTCTATCCAAGTCTTCATAGGAGGAGTTGGTACAAGACCCAATTAAACCAACTTCTAATTTCTGTGGATAGTTATTTTCTTTAACGGCTTCTTTAAACTTAGAAATGGGCCATGCTAAGTCAGGAGTATAAGGACCGTTGATATGTGGTTCCAAAGTGGATAAATCAATTTCAATTACTTGGTCGAAATATTTTTCAGGATGGGCATAACATTCTTCATCACCAGTTAGGTGGGCGGCAACCTGATCTGCCAGTTCAGCTACATCAGCTCTACCGGTTGCTTTAAGGTAACGACTCATGGATTCGTCGTAGCCGAATGTAGAGGTGGTAGCACCAATTTCAGCACCCATATTACAAATAGTTCCCTTACCTGTACAAGATAAGGATTGTGCGCCATCGCCAAAATATTCTACGATTGCACCAGTTCCACCTTTTACCGTAAGGATACCTGCAACTTTTAGAATTACGTCTTTTGGTGAGGTCCAACCGGATAATTTACCGGTTAATTTTACGCCAATTACCTTGGGCATTTTTAATTCCCAAGCCATTCCGGCCATTACATCTACAGCATCTGCTCCTCCGACTCCAATGGCCACCATACCAAGGCCTCCAGCATTAGGAGTATGAGAATCGGTACCGATCATCATTCCCCCTGGAAAAGCGTAATTTTCTAAAACGATTTGGTGAATGATACCCGCACCAGGTTTCCAAAAACCAATTCCATATTTATTGGAAATAGAAGAAAGAAAATCAAAAACTTCTTGATTTGCATCTAACGCCTTTGGCAAGTCTTTATCAGCCCCATCTTCAGCTAAGATAAGATGGTCACAATGCACCGTGGAGGGAACGGCAACCTGATCTCTTCCGGCCATCATAAATTGAAGCAGCGCCATCTGTGCGGTAGCATCTTGCATCGCTACTCTATCAGGGGCAAAAAAGACATAGTCCATTCCGCGATTGAAGGGCTGCAAAGGAGAATCCTCATGGAGGTGGGCATAAAGAATTTTCTCAGTTAATGTAAGTGGTTTTCCCAAGGCATTTCTCACTTTTTCAAGTTTCCCTGGCAAGGTGTTGTAATGGTTTTTAATTAAATCAATATCAAAGGCCATAGTTGCAATAATTTTTAAAATCTCAAAAACGGGTCAAATTTACAATTATAAAAGGCACCAATGCAAAATAAGTTTGCAAATCAAGTTTAACGAATAAAATTTTTGACGATAGTCATGTTTTTTAATATCTTGAAAGTTCGAAACAAAATTTTAAAATTATGTTATTTAATTCCAAAGGTGCAGATGAGGTTACCTACGATGCAATTGTAGTAGGAACTGGAATCAGTGGTGGCTGGGCTGCCAAAGAACTCTGCGAAAAAGGCCTCAAGACCCTGGTTTTGGAAAAGGGTAGAATGGTGAGGCACATAGAGGATTATCCCACTGCGAATTTGGAAGCATGGGAAGTCCCTTACAATGGCCGTGTTCCGGATGAGGAAATTCAAAAACATTATCAAAAGCAATCCCGGACAGGTTATACCATTTCACAATATTCAAAGCATTTTTTTGTAAAGGATGACGAGCATCCCTATCAGGAAGACAAGCGCTTTGATTGGATGAGGGGATACCACGTAGGGGGGCGTTCTTTGTTGTGGGGCAGACAATCTTATCGTCTGAGTCCGATGGATTTCGAAGCGAATGCTAAGGAGGGTATAGCAGTAGATTGGCCAGTGCGCTACGACGATATCGCACCTTGGTATGAATATGTAGAAAAAACTGCTGGAATCAGCGGAACGAAGGAAAATCTCAAACAACTTCCCGATAGTCATTTTCTTCCAGGCATGGATTTGAATTGTTTGGAAAAGCATGTCAAAAAATCAATTGAAAAGACATTTGGTGAACGCAATCTCATCATAGGAAGGGTGGCTCATTTAACCGCTGCAGATCCCAAAATACACGGGAACAGGAGCAATTGTTTATCTCGTAACCGATGTATTAGGGGATGTCCTTTCGGCGCTTATTTTTCCAGTAATTCTTCTACGTTACCTTTTGCGGAAGCAACAGGTAATATGACCTTAAGACCTAATTCAGTGGTTCATTCTATCATCTATGATAAGGAAACCAAAAGGGCTAAGGGGGTAAGAATTATAGATGCGGAAACTAAGGAAACTCATGAATTCTACAGCAGAATAGTGTTCTTATGTGCTTCTACCTTAGGATCTACCCACATCTTAATGAATACCAAAACTGATCAGTTTCCCGATGGCCTTGGAAATTCTAGTGGTCAATTAGGTCACAATCTCATGGACCACCACTTTAGATGTGGGGCTCGAGGTAAGCACGAAGGTTTCAACGACGAATACTACGTGGGAAGAAGACCTAATGGGGTTTATATTCCTAGGTTTAGGAATTTAGATAAACAGACTGAACATAAGGATTTCCTCAGAGGTTACGGATATCAAGGAAGTGCCAGTAGGGATAATTGGATGCGGGCCATCAAAGAAGCAGAGATTGGAATTGGTGCGGAAATGAAGGCAAAGCTTGTAGAGCCGGGTCCTTGGAGTATGGGTATTATGGCATTTGGAGAATGTCTGCCATATTACGAAAACAAGGTAACATTAGATGAGGGAACAAGAGATATTTATGGCTTGCCAACTTTGCGAATGGATGCCGAATGGAAAGAGAACGAAATGCAAATGCGCAAGGATATGATGACTTCAGCTGCGGAGATGTTAGAATCTGCTGGTATGAAAGACGTTGAAACTTATGATATGAATTGCTGGCCAGGTTTGGGAATTCATGAAATGGGTACTGCTAGAATGGGACGAGATCCTAAAACATCAGTTCTCAACAAATGGAATCAGATGCATGATGTAGACAATGTTTTTGTTACAGATGGTTCTTTTATGACTTCAGCAGGATGTCAAAACCCCTCTTTAACATATATGGCATTTACCGCCAGAGCAGCTAACTATGCTGTTGAGGAAATGAAGAAGGGAAATCTATAAAATGAAAAATTATGAATCGTAGAGACGTAATAAAAAATTCGTTATTATTCGCTGGCTATACCATAAGCGCAGCATCTCTCCAAAGTATTGTTCAAAGTTGTGCTACAGCTGATTCGGGGGGATGGAAACCTGCTTTTTTTTCCAAAGAACAAATGGATTTTATCACTGCTGTATTTGATACTATCGTTCCAGATACACCGGATTCCCCCGGTGCGGTCGCTTTAGGTGTAGATAAATTCGTAGATACTGTTGTAGCAGAAGTGATGTCCAAATCATCAGCGGAAAATTTAAGCGGTCAGCTAGATGCCTTTAGACAGCAAGTTGAAAATGAAACAGGGGCTCAGGTGACGTCTATGACTTCTGAGGCCAGGTTGGAATACTTTAGTCAACTTAACCTTTCAGAAATTGCAAAAAGTAATGAGGATCCAACTTATTCTTCTACTTTTTTAATGATGAAAGAAATGGTAATAGGGGCTTATTATGCTACAGAGACCGTAGCTAAGGAAGTCCTTGTTTTTAACCCTGTACCAGGTCCTTATAAAGGATGCGTTTCATTAGAAGAAGCTACCGGAGGAAAAACCTGGGCGCTTTAAATTAAAATGTAAAATTAATAACCTTTCTCCCTATTGACCATAAATTGGGGAGGAAGGTTATTCATCATTCTTTGATAATTTGTTGCTATTACTTCAGCAGCCTTTTCGGGTCGTGTAATACTAGCCACATGAGGAGTTACAGTCACTTTAGGGTGGCTCCAAAAGGGATGTTCGACTGGAAGTGGTTCTGTTTGAAACACATCCAAGATGGCATGTTTTATAGGTCCTCGGTCTAGTGCAGCCAACAATTCTTTTTCATCTACTTGGTTTCCCCTTCCTATATTGATGAATCCACTATTGGAGGGCATGGCGTCAAAGATGTCTTTGCTAAAAATATTTTTGGTGTTCTTTGTTGCGGGTAAGACGTTAAGTATGATTTGTTTGTCGATAACGAATTTTTCCAATAACAGGTCTGTTGAAGCGAAGACAGGAAAAGGATATTTTAGCTTGATAGGATTGTTTTTGTAGGCAGCGACTTTATAACCCAAAGAATGAAGTCCTTGGGCAATGGCCTTACCGAGTTGTCCAAATCCTATAATGCCGATGTAAGGCTGAATGGTTTCATTGAGAACTTGCCATTTTTGTTGTGATTGTTGAAGGTGGTAAATGGAAATGTTTTTGAGGATGTGGAAACAAGCCCAAGCTGCGTATTGCTGCATTCCAGATTGTAAGGAAGGTTCTACAATTCTAGATAAAAAAACATCCTTTTCAATGGTTTTGTCCTCGAGAAGGTGTTCTACGCCAGCCCCCAGAGAAGAGATAATTTTTAAATTTGGAAATTGGTTTTTTGAGATACTGCCGTAGGGATGTTTCCAGGCAACGACCATAGTAACCTTGTCGTATTCGGGAATCTGGTCAACATCCCAAATGGGTACATCATCACCTAAAAGTGTTTTCAAGCTCTCTATTAAGGGGAGGTTACTTCTATCTGCTATGGAAAGGAAAATACCCATATTTCAACGAATCAATTGGATTTAAAACAATATTAGGGGATTCCATCGTTATTACAGCATGAAAAAATTGACAATTTTACTGGCAAGTTGCTCTTTACTCCTATTTTCTTGTAGAAAAGATAATAGAGTTAGACTTTTTGAGATTGCCTATCCCAATACATTTTTTGATTTACCCGCTGGAATGAGTTATGTACTCCCCAGAGTATTTGAAGTTCCAGCAGTTAGATCTAATTATTCAGTCTTCTTGAATAGCAGTGGATTTGCAGATGAAATGGTTCAGGTCGTAAGCCCATTGTCAGCCACCATTACCTCTTTGGACCCCGGATTGAGATACGATTTCTTGAGGGAGGTTTCTGTTCGAATATGCCCTATAGGAAGTAAACCTTGTACTCCTGCAGATGAGGTTTTTTACATAGATAGAATTCAACGCATTGCGAATGACAGAATACAGCTTTTACCCACACTTAGAAATGTTAAATCTTTAATCTCCAACGAATTTTTCAAATTGGAAGTGGTATTCTTTTTAGAGACAACCTCTCCTTATTATGTAGAAAGCAAATTGGATATGGCTTTCGAAGCCACCCAATGAAGGAATTATACAAATCTGGAAAGTGGATATCCAACCAAAGATTGTAAGGTGGCAATGGCTAATGCCTTTGCATTGCCCTGATCCATTCCCATTTTAATATAGTGGGTCTCCAGCCTAACTTGAGATTGCAGATAGGCAACTTTAAGCGCAGCTACTGCTTCCTTGTGAGTGGGATCAGAAGCAGCCCAACCCTCAAGTTTTTTCCATAGATTTTCATCCCAAATTCTATATTGTTCCCGGTCCTTTTGTGGAATAATGATCAAGTTTAGAAATAGTTGAGATCTGAAAGAAGCATCTTGATTCAGTCTACTGGCTTCAAATTGGTCAATAGCACTAAGGTCCGCGGCGATGGTCTGCAATAACCTGACTTCATCCCATTTTACGAAAGGAGCACAATCTTCAAAAAATAAGTTAGAAGACCCCGTTTTCAAAAGGGTTTGATAGGCTTGGTGAGTTTCTTTAGGATGATTATTGACCAACCAACAAGGAACCTTGTAGGTTGGGGCACTCATAATATGAAGGTAATATAGATGTAGAATTAATTGGCTAAAACTTTGGTAAGCATATGTGGCCGTATGGTCGAATCCCCATGGATTAGTTTTTTCATTGAAAGCTTCGGCAATAGCTTGATTCATCCAATTGTTGACTTCATTAGAAGGGCCATTAGAGGAGAAAGATTCATAAGCCATATAAGCTTTTGAAAGGGGATGATTAAATTTAGTCAGTGAAGCTTGTGGGTTATCACTGGAGGGTATTCTATAAAGTGCTAATTGTAACCCGTTGGGTTCATTTACTACCTCTAAAGGTTGTGTAACTCTGGAAAGCAATACATATTTTCTCAATTCTCTATTTTCCTCAATCGCTTTAATGTACCCTTCTGAAGTTTTCTCACCATAGAAACCATCCGGTAATCCGCTGAAAAATCCCATTTCAAACAAAGTTTTTTGCAGTTTGCTTACAGAGGTACTTTTTAAGGTTTCATCAATTGTTGGTGGGGCGTAAACTGATCTAGCTGCTAAATAAGTAGGTTCCTCTTTTTGTGGAGATTCCACTTGAAAAACGATGGGTTGTTCACTGAGGTTAAGCGGAATCAATGGCTTTTTAATTCCAGTTTCAAAGGAATTTAAATGAATAATTGCAGGCTCTTTAACTTTTCTAACATAGGCATCGGGAAATCCTAGTCTTTTGATCCTTTCCAAATCCATTCTGGCCGCTTCTACGTTTTCGAAAACTCCTGCACCAATTTTGAGTAAATCGCCTTCCTGGTAAGCAATCAATTGATCGATTCCATCATATATGGTCCAAGTTGGTTCGTTGGTATAATGAAAACCTGAAATTTGAATGGTAGCCTTTTCCGGAGCGCCAATTAGCGATTGAGCTTTTAATTGAGCGCTGGGAAATCCTGTTTGTCGAATTCGATTAAGGGAGGATTGAGCCGTATTTTCATCCAATCCTAACATCACGAATACTTCTAAATTATTATCCTCCAAAGGAATTGCGTGGACAAAACCCAATGTTCGCAAGGGAATGAAATCATTTCTAGTGACTTCAGGATAAATACCCAATGAGGCTTTATATATGGATGTTGATTGAGCTGAAGCTATGCCTAAGGACAAGCTTAGAAAGAAAACAAGCGCGGTTACCTGTTTCATAATGGTATTTTTTTACTTAGTACAAATATAAGGGAATATTTTTATGTGATAAATAATCTTATTCAACTTTAGGGAGGTGTTCTTGTTATCAATCCATCACGAATTTTTGACTCGTTAATTTGAAACTCAGAAAAAATGAACTTAACTATGAGAAGGGTAGGTGTAATCGCTGGATTTGCCGTCCTTATAGGAGCATTTGGCATCAGCAGTTATATGAGGAAACTCAAACAACCCCCTCCAGAAATGCCCACTTTTCAAGCAGTTGCCAAAGCTGCTGTACAAATGTCGAATCCACAATCTATAGCCATCAATGTTCCTGTTCAAGGGCAGTTGGTAGCGTTTAATAAAATTGAGATTTACACTGAAGTTACTGGTACTCTGCAACCCACTCAACGACCTTTTAAGGTGGGTACCTACTTTCCCTCGGGCAGTACCATCATTCAAATAGATGATACCGAAGCCCAACTTTCTCTATTTTCTCAAAAAAGTAATCTTCTAAATGCTTTGGCTCAAATGATGCCGGAGCTAAAAATTGATTATCCGGAAAGTTATGGTCAGTGGAAAACTTACTTGGATCAATTTGAAATCGAAGCTCCGCTTGCCGGTTTACCTACTCCATTGAATCAGCAGGAAAAGTATTTTCTAGCTTCGAGAAATATTTTTTCCCAATATTTTACTATAAAAAGTGCTGAGGAAAGGTTGGAGAAATACACCTTATATGCGCCATTTTCAGGGGTGATTACCCAAACCTCAATTAATTCGGGAGCTTTGGTGAGGGCAGGTCAAAAATTAGGTGATTTGATGAACACCAATACTTTTGAATTGGAAGCTAGCATTCCTCTTGGAGATCTAAAATATGTGAAGAAGGGGGATGATGTCAAGTTAATGAGTGAAGACCTAAACCAGTCTTTTGAGGGAACGGTTGTTAGAATCAGTGATCAAGTCAATGCCACCACTCAGACCATTATGGTTTTCATAAGAGTAGATGGAAAGGACTTAAAAGAAGGTATGTATTTGAAAGGGAATATCGAAACCATTCCAGTAGAAGATGCCATTGAAATACCTAGAAACTTGTTGGTGGATGGAAACCATATTTTCAACGTAGTAGATAGTGCTTTACAATTAATGCCAGTCGAGGTGGTTGATTATCATGAAGATAAAGCGGTAATCAAAGGAGTCGCCCCTGGCCAAATGATTCTAATTAATAGTTTGCCAGGTGCTTTCGAAGGCATGAGGGTTTCACCGGTTAAACAATAAAAAGAGTGCTATGAAATCAGTGGTAAGATATTTTATAAAAAATCCTATTGCAGCCAATATGTTGATGTTTGCCTTATTCGCCATGGGTTTGGTGGGCTACAAAAACATGAAATCTACATTTTTCCCAGAGACTCCGTCTAAAATCATCTCTATTCAACTGGTCTATCCAGGAGCATCGCCTGAGGAAATGGAAGAAGGGGTAGTATCCAAAATTGAGGAAAACCTCAAGGGCGTGACCGGAGTGGAGCGGGTAACTTCCACCTCGTCTGAAAATGCAGGAACTGTTACAGTTGAGGTCGCTTCCGGTTATAATACGGATTTGATATTACAAGATGTGAAAAACGCAGTGGATCAAATCAGTTCTTTTCCCGTAGGGTTAGAACCTCCAGTGGTTTACAAACAAGAGCAGATTGGTTTTGGAATCAATTTTGCCATATCAGGAGAAGTGGACTTAAAAACCCTTAAGAGATTTGGAAGGCAAGCCGAAGAGGATTTACTGGCTATGGAAGGCATCAGTAAGGTCAATTTGTCGGGCTTCCCCGACGAAGAAATTGAAATTTCTTTTAGGGAAAATGATTTAAGGGCCTACAATATTACTTTCCAACAAGCCACTTTAGCTGTCCAAGCGGCTAATTTGGATCTGACAGGAGGCACCATTAAGGGTTCTGAAGAGGAATTGTTGATTCGGGCCCGAAATAAAGAGTATTTCGCCAAGGGTTTAGAAGATATTGTGATCAAAACCAGTTCTGATGGATCCGTTGTGCGATTGTATCAAATTGCCAATATCAGAGATAAATGGTCTGATAACCCCAATAGAAGTTACTTGAATGGTAACCCATCTGTGGTAGTTACGGTCAATAATACTCAAGAAGAGGATTTATTGTCTATTACGGCTATGGTTAGAGATTATGTGGATCAATTTAACCAAACTAACAATTTAGTGACTGCAACAGTTATCAGAGATAGTTCGGAAACATTGTTGCAACGTCAGGATTTGTTGGTAGAAAATGGGGTGATTGGGTTCTTGATTGTGGTGTTGTTATTGGCCATGTTTCTTCATTGGAGATTGGCTTTTTGGGTGGCATTATCTATTCCTATTTCATTCGCTGGTATGTTTCTCGTTGCCAGTTTACTTGGAATCACCATTAACGTCATCTCTTTATTTGGAATGATACTGGTTATTGGGATTTTAGTTGATGATGGTATTGTTATTGGTGAAAGCATTTATCAAGAATATGAGAATGGGGTTCCTAATATTAAAGCGGCAAACGAAGGAACTGTAAAAGTTATCCCTGCTGTTTTTTCTGCTATTTTGACCACTGTGATTGCCTTCTCTTCCTTCCTGTTTATAGAAGGTCAATTGGGGGATTTTTTCAGCGAAATGGCAATAGTGGTGATTTTTTCTTTGGTTTTCTCTTTGGTAGAAGGCGTTTTGATTTTACCTACGCACGTAGCGCATTCCAAAGCTTTAAGCCACGACCGAAAGCCCAATAAAATTCAAGATGCCTTGGATCGATTTTTCAACTTCTTGCGCAATAAAACTTTTGCTCCGGTATTGAAATTCGCCTTGCACAACAAATTCTTGACTTTTGCAGTGATGCTGGGATTATTGGTCATAACAATCGGTGCTTTGGGCGGAGGACTGGTCAAGACCACATTCTTCCCAGTAATTGAAAGAGACGATATTTCTATTACCCTTCAAATGCCAGCTGGAACCAGGGAACACATCACTGAAAAGTGGTTGAATCATATTGAGGACGCCGCATGGCGGGCCAATGACCAATTAAGTGAAAGGTTTTTTAAAGGGGAAAAGCAAGCGATTTTAAGAGTCGATAAAAATTTAGGCCCTACTTCTTATCAGGGGACCATCAATATTGCATTATTAGATGGAGAAAACCGAGACAGCTTGCGCCTGCGGGAAGTAACTAATGTCGTAAGGAGGGAAACTGGCATTATCAGTGAGGCAGAATTGTTGACTTTTGGATCGGCTAGTATTTTTGGTAAGCCCATCAGTGTTTCGCTAGTCGGTGAGGATTACCCTTCCTTGAAAGCGGCAACCGAAGCGGTAAAAGCTAGAATGCAACAACTTACTGAATTGACGGATGTGGTAGATAATAATCAGGAGGGTTTAAAGGAAATCAATATAAGGCTAAATAAAAAGGCTGAATTCCTTGGTTTGAATCTACAAGAAGTGGTCGCTCAAGTTAGAAGAGGATTTTTTGGTAGTGAAGTTCAACGGTTACAGAGAGGAAGAGATGAGGTTCGAGTATGGGTTCGGTATGATGAATCAGATAGGAGCGATTTGAGTAGGTTAGAGGATATGCGGGTAAGATTCCTAGACGGTAGAGAGTTTCCCCTTTCAGAAATAGCTGATTTTTCAGTTGAAAGAGGGGTGGTACGAATCAATCATATTGAAGGCAAGCGGGAAATTAAAATAGAGGCGGATGTTTCCAACGACCAAGTTTCAGTTAGCGATTTAACCAACTCGCTTAAAACCAGCATCGTCCCAGAAGTGGTCGCTGGTTTTCCAGGAGTAACGGCCTTATTTGAAGGGCAAAATCGGGAACAAGAAAAGTCAGCTGCTTCCATTCAGATAGTCGGAACCGTGGTTCTTGCACTAATGTTTTTTGTAGTGGCCCTAACTTTCCGATCGGTAAGCCAGACCCTTGTGGTATTTTCACTCATCCCTTTCAGCTTTATAGGGGTAGGCTGGGGACACTATATCATGAATACCCCAATCAGTCTATTTTCAGGTCTGGGCATCATTGCACTGGCAGGAGTATTGGTCAACGATTCTTTAGTTTTGGTTACCACTTATAATAAACTCTTAGAACAAGGCCGTTCACAGATGGACGCCATTTACGAGGCCGGTTTGACCAGATTCCGACCTATTATTTTGACCACTTTCACCACATTTGCTGGATTGGCTCCACTGCTCTTTGAAAAAAGTCTGCAAGCTCAATTCCTTATTCCAATGGCTATTTCTCTTTCCTATGGATTACTGGCGGTGACCGTTATCAACTTAATATGGCTCCCCGTTTTACTGGTTATTACCAATAGATTTAAAGTGTTTGCATCTTATCTGTGGAATGGAACCAAACCCTCTCTGGAGGCAGTAGAACCGGTATTTAGAAAGGACAATGGGTACGAATTTTTATGGTATGTCATATTCGGTCTTGTGGCTGTAATGATATTGGTATCCTCCATGTAAATGAAAGATAATTTTATAGTTAAGGTCTTCAAATTTGCACTTTCAGGAGCTTTAGCTACTGCTATCGACTATTTTTTGTACTTGTTTTTAGTCCACATTCAATGGAGTCCACTTTACGCCAATATCACTTCTTACACTGCTTCGGTGGTGGTCAATTTTGCGATGCAAAAAAAATTTGTTTTCGATTTGGAGAGAAGTGCCACCAAAGCTTTTGCTCTGGCTATGTTAGTTTCCCTAGTTGGTATGGGTATTTCTACTTTTTTGGTGGTGACCCTATCAACCTGGACGGTGTTTAACTCCCGCCAATATTTGGTTAAATTAACTGCCACTGCCATTGTATTTATTTATAATTTTTATTTCAAGCGCTATGTTTTTGAGAAAAAGTTTTCTTTATATGAACCTATCGGTAAAAGGTAAATTTGCTTTTTGTATGGTACTGTTTCTTACTTTGGGATTCCTGAATAGGTCTTCTGCCCAAGAAACACTTTCTTTAGAAAATGCCATAGAAAAAGGATTGAGCGCCAATTTTCAAGTGCGAATTGCAGAGGCCAACCAAAAGGTGGCAACAGATAATAATAGTTGGGTTTTGGCCGGCAAATATCCAACCATCAATGCTACACTTCAAAATGCTAATGGATACAACAATATAAATAATCCAGCCTCTTTTTTACGGGAACTCTCCTCCTTTTCTACAGGAATAAATCCAGGTGTTGAGTTAAGTTGGGTGCTTTATAATGGTAAACGAATAGAAGTCGTAAAGTCACAACTGGAATCTCTGGAGGACCAAAGTAAAATCAATACCCAAACGGCTATTGAAAACGCAGTACAGGGCCTCATCAACGCCTATTTCAACGTGGTAGTCCAAAAAACCCAATTGGAAGTTAACCGGGAAGTTCTCGCATTGTCAGGTGACCGTTTATCATTCCAGGAACTTCAAAGAGGTTTTGGCCAAAGTGGAACATTCGAAGAGTTGCAAACTAAAGATGCCTGGTATGTAGATTCGACAGCATTTCTCATTCAACAAAATAATTATACTACCGCCCTTAGAACACTCAATTCTTTACTAGGAGAAGAGAATCTGGAAAAGGAATACCTCTTGACAGATCAACTGAATGAAGAAGCCCTTCCATTAAACGAGGTGGACCTACAGCAGCAATTATTGGCGAGAAATACTTCTTTTCAACTGTTGCAAGCCAATAAATCTCTAGCTCTTATCAATACCCAGCTTCAAAAGACCAGTTTGAAGCCCTCCTTAAGTCTGAGAAGTGGCCTCAACTATAACTTTAATTTGTCTTCGGGAACAGGAACCTTGCAATCCGGAGAAACCCTTTCGTTGGATGCGGTAACTGGACAGACAACTAATGGATTTATTAACTTGGCTGCTTCTTTTACCCTTTTTGATGGGGGGCTAAGAAGAAAAAATATTGATGCAGCTATCATTCAGGAAACCATAGCAGACTACAATTTGGCAGATGCCAGCAGGAATTTGAAACTACAATTAGCTAATTTAATCAACAATTATCACCACCAACTTCAACTCCAAGCAATAGGACAAGAATTGGTAAAAAATGCCAAAGAAAACCTGAATATTGCGCAGGACCGTTTGGAAAGTGGACTGATTAATTCCTTTGATTACAGAGCAATTCAATTGGCTTATTTAGCGGCCAACCAACAGCAGTTAGCCACTAGCCTTACCATTAAAAATATAGAAACGGAAATATTGAAGTTGACCGGAGGACTCATCAATTAAGATTTATGAAAATCGGTATTGCTGGACTTTTAATAGGATTTAGTTTCCTGTCAGCCCAAGGGCAAACTAAAATGGAAGTTGAAAAAAGGGTAAATATCGGAGAGGTGCCCCAAAGGGCGGTAGACCTCATTCATGGGTATCTTTCTGGTGCCTCCAAAATTAAATGGTATTATGAACAAGACGGTTCCCATCAATCCTATGAGTGTAAGTTTAAACTTCACAGAAAACAATACAGCATCGAATTTGATCAGGCAGGCTATTTAGAAGATATCGAAATTTCTTATCCTCGTCGCGATTTACCAAAGTCCATTCTACAAACACTAGACCGAGTGGCCAAAAATTTCAATATTAAAAAATCTCAAATCCAATATAAAGCGCTTAATCATGAATTATTTCATCCAGGCGTATGGTCTCCAATTTCTCATGAAAAAGTCAATTATTTTTTTGAATTAGAAGTCCTGTTAGATGGTGAATTCTATGAATTACTGATGGATTCAAAGGGGAATATAATATCGAAGCGCCAAATTGTACCACCTACAGGATTATACCTTGAATTTTAGATATCTATATCTTTTACTGTTTTATTGGATAGGATTTCCAATGCTTCTAACTGCCCAAAACGGTCATACCATAGGGGCATTGAATGGAACGCGCTTTGGTTGGAAGTGGAGTGAAAAGACCACTTTGGTAACTGGATTTGAAAGTAGGATTCATTTTACGGACCAGTTAGACTATATCCGCTCTGAACTGAGTTTGGCGTCCAGCCACAGATTATCCAATGGCTATAGTTTCAGTTCGGGGTACTTATGGATTTTCGGAGACAACATCCAATTACACCGGACCTTTCATCAAATTAGTGTTAATCGCAATAAAGGCTCTTATATTGTATCTCATCGTTGGATGATTGATGGAACATTTGGACAGAAGGTAATGCCAAGATTTAGGGCACGCTACAGGTGGACAGTAGTCAAACCCCTAGCAGGACTTCAGGTAAATGACCGCGAGTTTTATTTGAAGGTTAACCATGAAATGATTCAAGATTTTAAAGAGGCATCTTATGATTTGGAATTGCGTTGGGTCCCATTATTAGGCTATCAATGGACCAAAAACAATAAATTAGAAGGAGGCCTGGATTACAGAATCAATTCTTGGGTCAATGGATCTAGAGCCAAGCAGTTATTCAGAAGTAGCCTTACCTGGTATCGAATTTTCTAGTGAAGTGCATGAGTGTAATAACTACTTA
>CAYPID010000001.1:224934-317372 GCA_964410725.1 uncultured Saprospiraceae bacterium | reverse complement strand
CGAGTAACCCATGGGCTGCTGCATTCCCAGAGGTATTGAACATCAATGACTTCAATGGAAGGGCTAATGGAGACTTTGTAGCGATCAAGGTAGGTGATGTGAACAACTCTGCGTTGATTGATGTACAGCCAAGAAGTAATGAAATCTTTTTGCTTGAGCTAGATGAAAAGTGGTTAGAATCGGGGGTTGTGCATGATGTTGCAGTATATGCCAATCTGGATCATTTAGCTGGACTTCAGGGAGGAATACAAGTGATAGAGGGTTCTATTTTAAATTTTAGTCAAGGAATTATTGGCAAAAATGAAATGACAAAAATTCTAGGTGATGATAAATTATTAGGAATTTCTTATGTAGCGAATTCCGAAAAAGGAGGGAAGCAATTGCTGTTTACTATAAATATTCAAATAGAAAAGTCTGCTTGGCTGAGTGATGTGATTAGTTTGTCTGACGAAAAGATTGATTTAGAGGCCTATGACTTAAATGGTGATTTACTTAAGTTAGGAATGACCTTTAATTCTGCCGAAACCAAATTTTTAGATTTTGTAGTTGATCAGAATATTCCTAATCCATTTAAAGATGAGACTCTAATTAGATTTAAAATTCCGCAATCAACTTTTGTTAATTTCAGAATAACTGATTTAAACGGTAGGACCATTCTATTTTCCAATATTAATTTACAAGCTGGGTGGAACAAGATTAAAGTAGACCAATCAGATTTGCCGGGATCAGGGGTTTACTTTTATAGTATTGAATTCGAGAATCAAATCCAATGGAAAAGAATGATAGTCACGGAGTAGGCCTCTATTTTTAGTTCGGGCATTCCTAATTAAAAAAAGGGTTATTTTTGTTAGATGAAAAGAGCATTAATAACAGGTATAACAGGGCAGGATGGTGCCTATTTAGCTGAAATACTCCTTGAAAAGGGATATGAGGTACATGGTCTGAAAAGAAGAGCTTCTTTATTCAATACCAGTAGGATTGATCATCTTTATCAAGATCCTCATGATAAATCGGTTAAGTTTCATTTGCATTATGGGGATTTGACGGATTCAGCTAATATTATTAGGTTGGTTAAGGAAATTGAACCAGACGAGATATATAATTTAGGAGCTATGTCTCATGTTCGGGTCAGTTTTGATACCCCAGAATACACCGCTAATGTAGATGGATTGGGAACGCTTAGAATTCTCGAGGCGGTCAGATTATTGGGATGGGAGAAAAAAGTTAGAATTTATCAAGCTTCTACTTCTGAATTATACGGTTTGGTTCAGGAGGTGCCACAAAAGGAGACTACTCCATTCTATCCTCGTTCTCCTTATGCTGTAGCGAAAATGTATTCCTTTTGGATAGTCAAAAATTATCGGGAAGCTTATGATATGTTTGCCGTAAACGGCATTTTATTTAACCATGAGAGTCCCCTTCGCGGAGAGACTTTTGTAACTCGAAAAATTACAAGGGCTGCTGCAAGAATTGCCTTAGGACTTCAGGAAGTGGTGTATTTAGGCAATATGGATGCCAAACGAGATTGGGGGCATGCTAAAGATTATGTAGAAGCCATGTGGTTGATGCTTCAACAAGACCAGCCTGACGATTTTGTAATTGCCACAGGAAAAACTACCTCTGTTAGAGATTTTGTTAAACTTTCTTTCAAACAACTGGGAATTGAATTGAAATTTGAAGGAACAGGTATAGAGGAAAAGGGATATATATCTGCTGTCCACAATACAGATTTGGAGGTAGAAGTGGGTCAACAAGTTATCGGAATAGATAAAAGATATTTTAGACCAACAGAAGTCGATTTACTTATAGGGGATCCTACCAAGGCCAATGAGCAATTAGGTTGGTATCCCAAATATGATTTAGAAGCCTTGGTGGCAGAAATGGTGGAATCTGATTTGGAATTTTTCCGCAAGGACCAATTATTACAAAAGGCTGGGTATAGAACCGAACGCTATTATGAATAAAGCTGGCAAGGTTTTCATCGCGGGGCACAGAGGAATGGTTGGGGGTGCCTTAGTGAGAAAATGGACAAATCAAGGCCACCAACACCTTCTACTTAAGTCTTCTAAAGAGCTTGATTTGAGGAATCAAGAAGCAGTAAACTCTTTTTTTGAAAAGGAAAGGCCAGATTACGTTTTATTGGCGGCAGCTAAAGTTGGGGGAATTGTAGCCAACAATACTTTCCGAGCGGAGTTTCTTTACGACAATCTAATGATTGAGGCTAATGTAATTCATGCAGCCTATCGCAATGGAACTAAGAAACTACTCTATTTAGGTTCTTCTTGTATATACCCCAAGATGGCTCCTCAACCCTTAAAAGAAGAATATCTCTTGACCGGTCCCTTAGAAGAAACCAACGAACCTTATGCAATCGCCAAGATTGCAGGTATTAAACTCTGTGAGACCTATCGGGATCAATACGGGTGTGATTTCATTAGCGTTATGCCAACCAATCTATATGGGCCTGGCGACAATTACGATTTGAATACCAGTCATGTTTTGCCCGCTTTATTGCGCAAATTTCACGAAGCCAAAGAAAAAGGTGCTTCAGAAGTAGTGCTTTGGGGTACCGGTCAACCCAAGAGAGAATTTATGCATGTAGACGATTTAGCCGATGCGTGTTATTTTTTAATGGAAAATTACAACCAGAAGGAATTTGTCAACATTGGTGTGGGAGAGGATTTATCTATTTTGGAATTGGCGCAAATGATTAAGGAAATCACTGGATTTGATGGACAAATTGTCCATGATTTTTCCAAGCCCGATGGGACGCCCAGAAAAATTATGGATGTGAGCCGATTGACAGAAATGGGATGGCGGGCCAAAATAAATTTAAAAGAAGGGATAACTTCCGTTTATCGTGACCAGTTTCTTAAATAGTATTGCCTAATTAGGAAAGATTAAATTCAACCATCACTGGACAATGATCTGAATGGAAAGCATCCTGAAGCTGTCCAGCGTTGGTTAACTTTTCCCGAAGGGATTCCGTTACCGATATATAATCAATTCTCCAACCCTTATTATTTGCCCTAGCCCCTGCTCTGTAGGTCCACCAGCTGTATTCAATTTTTTCTGGATGCAGAAACCTGAAACTATCTGTAAAGCCTCGGTCAAACCAGTTCGACAGCCATTCTCTTTCTTCCGGCAAAAATCCACTCGTTTTTTTATTTCTGACGGGATCGTGTATATCAATTTCGGTATGGGCAATATTATAATCTCCCATAACTATGACTGGTTTGCCTTCTTTTAGCACTAATTTTATCCATCGATTGAAATCGTGGAGGAATTCCATTTTGAATTCTTGCCGGATATCTCCTGTTGTTCCTGAAGGGAAATAGCAATTTAAAAGAATGAAATCATTGAAATCGGTGCGGAGAATACGTCCTTCAAGATCATAAACAGGCATATCACAACCCTCTAGAATTAAGGAAGGAACCTTTTTTGAGAAGGTGGCCACACCGCTATATCCTTTCTTTTCAGCACTATGCCAACAAGAGTGGTATCCTAACTGTTGAAGTTGATCTATAATTTCTGGAACTTGATCGGGTTGAGCTTTTGTTTCTTGAATCCCAATAATATCAGGACCCTCTTGATTGAGCCAATCTAAAAAACCTTTTTTAACAGCAGCCCTGATTCCATTTACGTTATAAGAGATTATTTTCATGATTGAATTTCTGAGATTTTCCAGGACCTCCAGCCCATAAAACTGATTGTCAAATACAACAAATATAGGCCAGCTGTCAGGTACAATCCTTTTGCACTATAAATACTTATTGCTACCACATCAACAACCATCCAAAGAATCCAGTTTTCTCTCTTTTTAAAAGCTAAAAGAACTTGAGCCGTCAAACTCGTTACGGTGGTGAAAGCATCTCCAAAAGGAAAGTCTGCATTTGTATTCTGTTGCATGAACCACCCCAATCCAGAGCTACCCAAAATAATCAAAACAGGTATCCATATCCTGAACGTGAAATTAAGGTAAGAAATGGGGAGGTGATTAGAGGTATTCGCTTTAGTGGACCATTTCCACCAACTATAAATGTTCAATGCTATATAACCGATGTGTAAGATGACATCGGAGTAAAGCTTATTATCAAAAAAAATCCAGGTGTAAGTAGCTACACTTAAAATGCCTAAAGGCCATGCGATTAATTTTTCTCTAGTTAGGAGAAAAACGTGCAAAAGTCCAGTAAGGACTGCAAATATTTCTAACCACAAATTTAAGTTTGTCATAATTCGATAAAAATAACCAATCAAAGGTTAAGGTTAGATTAATAATTATTAAAAGCTTCCTATCATTGCAAGGAAAATGCTGAATCATGATTATTGGAATAGGAGGCGTAAGCCGCTCGGGAAAGACTGTCCTAGCTAAGCATTTGGGAACTTGGTTGAAACAAAAGGGCCATAAAGTCCTGGTCCTACATCAGGACGAGTTAGTGGTAAAGCCAGAGATGATGCCCAAAATAAAAGGAGAATTGGATTGGGAACATCCATCAAGCATTGATTTCAAGAAAATTATTTCTTTGATCGAATCCAATAAAGACCAATATGAATATATACTAGTTGAAGGATTGTTCGCCTTTGCCGAGGAGGAATTGAATAAACTTTACGACAGGGGGATTTATTTAAGTATAGATAAGGAGACTTTTATGTTGAGGAAATTGCAGGATGAAAGATGGGGAGGTGAACCAACTTGGTATTTGGATCACATCTGGGATGCGCATCAATTATATGGCCGACCAGGTAAGGTGTTTTTTCAACTTTTGCATATTGGCGGAACCGATATTGATTTTAAGATTGCAGAATCGTTTGTTCAATAACCATATATTTTTGTTAAATTGACTTTATGAAATTATTAATATGCGAAGAAGAAGAGGTCCTCATTACTGCAATGACTTTTCGTCTTGAAAAATTGGGTTTTGTAGTGCATAACGCAAGGGATCGATACAAAGCGGAAAAGGCCATAGAGGTGATTAACCCTGGAATGTTGTTGATTGATTTAGATTTATCTAATGGGACCGGAAGTAAATTGGTAGATTTTGTGAGAAACAAGCAAAAACTTTCTACTCCGATTCTATTGCTGACTCAACCAGAGCCGGAGTTAAGTATTGTTGAGGGATTAGAATTGGGAGCCAATGACTTTATCACCAAGCCATTCAAACCTTCTGAATTATTACTAAGGGCCAGTTTGGTTGCAGGCCTGAATACTGATTGGGATAAACCGTAGATACAAAATGAAAGGGATAATATTAGCAGGAGGTTTAGGTACGAGATTGTATCCTTTAACCCTTGCGGTAAGTAAACAGTTGATGCCCGTGTATGATAAGCCGATGATTTATTATCCCTTATCCACATTGCTGTCAGCTGGCATTAGGGATATTTTAATCATCAGCACGCCTCATGATTTGCCTCATTTTAAGCGATTACTGGGCGATGGCCAAAGAATAGGTTGTTCCTTTTCCTACGTTGAACAAAAGGAAGCTAATGGGTTGGCCCAGGCTTTTGTTTTGGGTGCATCTTTCATTGGTAATGACGATGTCGCGTTGGTTTTAGGCGATAATATATTTTACGGTACAGGGCTTGACCAATTGTTAATGGATAGTACCCATCCCAATGGAGGGATTATTTTCGCCTATCAAGTTATTGACCCGGAACGATATGGAGTAGTGGAATTTGATAAAAATTTCATGGCGCTTTCTATTGAAGAGAAGCCGGCCCATCCTAAGTCTAATTTTGCCGTACCGGGCTTGTATTTTTATGACAATTCTGTGGTAGAGGTTTCAAAGGCTTTGAAGCCCAGTGCTAGAGGAGAATATGAAATTACAGACGTAAACAAGCATTATTTGAAGGAAGGAAAATTATCCGTTCAGGTTATGGATAGAGGAGTTGCCTGGTTAGATACTGGAACCCATCAATCGTTGATGCAAGCGGGGCAATTTATTCAGGTCATTGAAGAGCGACAGGGTTTAAAAATTGGATGTATAGAGGAAATCGCCTTTAAAAAGGGATATATAAATGAGGATCAATTGGAAAGGATTGCCCAGCCCTTTATATCAAGTGGGTATGGAACCTATTTGCTTAATCTTTTGAAAGAATACTAGGGGAGTGTCTTTTACGAGAGTTCTTCCAAAAGCTCTGAATAAGCTGGCGCTGCTTGGAGTGCCTTAGGGTTCCCAAAAATATAAAAACGTTCTACTGCCCTGCTGATACTGACTAATAATTTCCTATCCGTTCGCAAAGGATCGCGTTTGTTGATGCTCTGAATGGTATTTATTTGAAGGGGATTACTGATGGTCGTTGAAAAGATAATGATTTTACGTTCATCACCTTGGTAACGTTCTACTGTATCAATAGTGATTTGTTCTTTCCAATCTTGGTTTAAAAAGCCTTTTATTGCAGTAATTTGAGCTTTAAAAGGGCAAATGATGCCAATTTCAGCAGGAAGGAAGCCCTCTATTTCAATAAGCTCTTTGGTGAGTCGGTTAATCGCTTCAGCTTCAGCCATGTTTTTTTTGAGGTCACCTTCGGTAAAAGTGGGTATCCAAGCTAGGCGCTTTAACGGAATTTTTAACTTTTGAGCTTCGGTACCTGGTATTAATGGTCTGAGATAATGTTTTTGAAGGTGAGTTGCAATTTCTTGATGCATTCTAAAATGATGAGTTAATTGACCAAATGCATGGTTCCAGTTTTTTGCGGCAGCATTATTAAAAAGTCGTTCAAAAAGGCTAGTTCTCCAGTCCTGAATACCTAATTTATTGAGAATTGGATGATTAACCACCGTTGATTTTTCATTCTGGGTAACTACAGCCGGCAGTTGCTTGTGATCGCCAATGAGGATAAATTTTTTAAAGAGAACCAATATTCCAGCAAGGTCTGCTTCTGTAAGCTGAGAAGCTTCATCAACCACCAGGACATCGAAAGAAATAAATGACTTCCATTCCATCCAATTGTTGTGAAAAGAAGAAACAGTAGAAACAAAAATTTGGTGCCTGGTTAAAAGGTCTCGCCAGGACCCAAATGGTTCTTTTTTAGTTTTTTCAATAAAGTTATTGGGGTCTTTTAGGTTTCTATTTCCAAACCTTATAAACGATAAGGGTTCACCAGATCGGGGATGGTTAAAAGTTTCTACAATTTTTTCGACAGCTTTATTTGTAAAAGCCAAAACGAAAATATTAGGAGGCTCGGGTTGAGCTAATGTTTTTCGAATAAAATTCAACAGAAACATACTCGTCTTACCCGTTCCGGGAGGGCCTTGTAACAAAAAATAATCTTGGGCGGATAATGCCAAATGAAGTACTTCATTTTGGTTTTCATTTAATCCTATAATTGGGGAAGGTTGGATGGTATTCGATTGAGGTGCTCTGTGTCCAAGAAGGAGTTCTTTTTTTTCAGAAGTACATTTTAGGATATTCATAAGGCCAGAACAAATACTCCAATAGTTATTTTCATACATATCGGGTTCAATAGCCCAAGTTTCGTAAAGTTCCAAAAAGGAATAATCCATTTGTTTGTTGTACAGGGAGATTTCTAATTCATTTTTAGAAAGCGACTTTATATTTCCTTTAAGGATTTGATTTTTGAGGGCATCGTAGCCATATTTGGTTTTGGGATAGAATATGATTAAATCTCCTACTCGAAAAGAGTGGGGAATTTCAGTAAAGTGAACGGTTATGGTACCTGTAGATTGTTCAATATGGACGATTTGAAGGGCTGGAATAATTTGAAAATGTTCCTTTTTGGAGGCGGTGTCATTTAACCAAAGTGCGGCAAAGCCGTTCTCGCTTCTTCCTTCTTCCTCTCCTCTTCCTGTTCCGATTTTAGCAATAATGAGTTCTCGAAGAACAAAGGATAGTAATTCCCTATAATAAATTCTGGATATAGATTCTTGAGATAAGCAGTTTTGGAGATCCTCAAGGGGAGAACTCAAATACCAAGGCAAATGAGTGGCAAAATTTGGATGTAACAGCTCATTGAAAGTCGAATAATCCTGTTGAGATAAGGCCAAAATTTTACTGACAATTTCGTTTCGTATTTTAAGTACAGCGGATTTTTCTTTGTATTCACTGACGATAAATCGATAGGGGGTGAAATTAAAATCTGTTTTTTTGGAGTAGTAAACTGCTACGGTATTTTGAGTACTATTGGGGTAAGTACTTTCTAGAATCATATCATAGCAGACCGCTTGCATTTTATGGTTCTCTTTAGCAATAGACGATATATTGGGGTTTGTTGGAGTTCCACTTTTTAGTTCAATTATATTTTTTCCTTCTTTTTCATTGGTTTCATTAAGTAAGTCAATTCTACCCTGGATGCCGTAAACAGATGAGAAGTAAGTAGGCTCTATCCATACTTTTTTACCCTGTTGGTCCACTGCTAATTTTTGAAGATATTCCCAATGTTCTTTTTCTATAGATTGTTTAATTTGTTGCAAACCAGACTTCCCAATTCTAATAGAGGCGATAGGGTTTTTTATAATTTCTTCTCGTAAGGTAGAGGGCAAGTCAAATTCTTTCGGACTTCTAACTAATTCGTCAAGAATCTGCCCGATTAATATACCTTTAAATGCGAGTTCGTTGGGTAATGATTTTGTTAATTTATTAAGAAAATAAAAATTACTATCGACTCTTTTTTGGTGGAAACATTCACTGATTGCGGTTGCATCTAACAGAAAATCAGGTTCAATTACCACTAAAGTTTGGGCAGTTGCAACAAGCTTATTTTTTATTAATTCTAGGTGTAGAAATTTGATAAGATCGCCCTTTTTCAATATCTGCTCTAGATAGATTAATTCAGGGTTCTGGATAGGGATTTTTATGGTAGTAGTTAATTCTTCAATATTGTTAACACAGATAATAGGTTGAATTCCTGGAATAATTTGATCAACCAATCCAGTTAACTCATCCTGTGTGGATTTAGGTTTAATTTTGGAGGAAAAGAAAAAAGAAGTTACCAGCTTTTCGACTTCATTTTCTTTTAAACGAACCATCCAATTCAAGATATCCCAAGCATTGTGAAAGGCTTGGGTATCTGATGAATTTCTTGCTTCAAATCGGATGAATTTCCGGAATGCATCTAATTCTTTTCTTTGAGCACTATCGGGTGAGTAACGATTGAGGAAGAATTTAAACCGGGCATAGAAATTCTTGAAACTGATCCAATCGTCGTCGGTTAATTCATTAATGGTTAGATAGAAAATTCGAATGAGTTCCTCGAATTTTTCTGGTAAAGGGGAATTATTGGTTTTTAGTTGGGTTAGATTTCCAATGAAAGTTTGTATATCGGCAGGCATTTAATTCATACTGAAATTGAATTGATTTCTTTCATTGAAATGGAAACTGGCATAAAGTTCTCTATCGGTTAAAAATAAATATTCATCACCACAACAATCACAGGTTAAACTAATTATCGCACCTTCACTTTTAAGGAATCTAAAGGCTTCCTCAAATATTTCTATTCGATCTCGATAGGCCTCTTTTACGTCCTCTATGTGGGCACCTGATAAGTTATCAATAATTCCGTTCACCCAAGTGACATCTGTCATATTGAGAATGCACTCAACTAAATGTTGGTGGATAGTATTTATCATATACATAAGGATTTGCTGATGAACAGCAAAGGGAGAACGGTTGTAAAATAATTAATTTTTTCTTTGAATACCAACCCCCCAATCAGAAATTTCAAATAAATTTTTATTTGTAAGCGTAATTGCCAATAAATCAGGCAAAAAATCAGGTGTGCAGGAAAAAACAGGGATATTCATTCCGGCTATATTTTTGGCAACTGTTTGGTCAAACGCGGGAATACCTTCATCGTCTAAAGCTGGTAATACAATCACATTGACCTGATGGTGTTTTAATAAGGCAAAATATTGGTACATGACTTTTTCTTCTCCTCCTTCGAAAAGATCAGAGATTAGGATGAGAGTTGTCCTACTAGGGTTTTGAATCTTGGTAAGGGCAACAGCCAGCGCATTACCTATATCAGTACCGCCAGAAAGTTGAGCGGCAAATAGCAAACTAACGGGATCATTAATATAGGGAGTGAGATCGACTGTATGAGCATCAAAGGCGATTAAATGTGTTTTTAAACTTGGTACAGAGGCTAAGGCAGCCGCGGTAATTGATGAAAAAACCATGGAGTTGCCCATTGACCCACTTTGATCTACCAGCAGCACCAACTCATTCATTTTACTAACCTTTCTACCAAACCCGAAAATTTTTTCAGGAATGATGGTATTTAATTCTGGTTGAAAATTTTTTAAGTTTTTTAGAATGGTTTTTTGCCAATGAATATCGTTCAACTTTAGATGATGGGTCTTTGGAACACTTTTATTCAAGCTTCCTGTGACAGATTTTTGAAGCTTCCAGCTTAATTTTTTTTGAATATCATTTACAATCTTTTCGACTACTCCTCGTGCTGCATGAAGCGTTTTCTCTGGCATCATATCCTTTAGTGCAATTAATTGTGACACCAAGTGGACATCGGATTCCAAGGATTCAAGTGTCTCTGGTTCAAGGAGCATTTCTTTTACACCGAGAATATCAATTGCATCTTTTTGAATTACTCTTACTGCGGACTTGGAAAAATGTATTCGAATTTTTGACAACCATTTATTAACAGAAAGATTGGAGTCTCCCAGTCCTCCAGTTCTTTTGCCATTTTCATACAATTGTTCAAGCACTTCATCTATTTCTGACTCTGCTGAACCTGGTTGAAGCATTTGATGAGATTCAGACGAATCGATTGATTCTTCACTTTGAGCTCCAAGAAGCAGCCTCCATCGGGTTTGTTTTTCAGACATGAGTTACTTATAGGATGATTTTTTCTTCCAAATCCTCTGAAGCCAGCTAGGAATAATGATGGCACCAGCTATTAAATAAATATAGTAAGATAACATTCGCCAAATGGTTGATATAATAGTAGTAGAGGTATTGGTGTCTATATAATCGGTTAAGAAACCATTAAAAAGTATTTCAATAAGGCCTGCTCCTCCTGGTGTCGGGCTAAAAGCTATTACAAAAAACATAGTTTGAAGCCTGGCGTACAGTTCAAATAAGTTAAAGGGATGTAAAGAAAAATCAGGCAAAAATGCAATCATGATGCAACTCAACAATAAAAAGCGACTCATCCAGGCAATGGTGGTACTTATTCCAGAAATGAGGTGAAAAGAAAATGACTTTTTTGATAATTCTCTTGATGCCAAAATGATATCGTCTCCCAACTTGCTGGCATTATTTTTCCATTTTTTAAGGAGCTTAAAATGGGTTACCCAGAAAAGAAGTCTCTTTAGTTGATTGGGATTTACAAAAAGACCATAAAAAAAGATAGCGCTGTAAAAAGTCATCAAAAGATAGGCAAATCCAAAGTAAAATCCCCAATTACCTAGCTCATCCGGGCGCATAATAGAGGTTCCGAAAATCAAGTAAAAAATTGGGAGTGTTCCTAAGAGGAAGAAGCTGTCTAATACAATGGTATAGAGTACAATAGTTGCGGTATGAGCAATACTTAATTTTTCTTTGGAAAGAATAAAAAAGGCAACGGCAGACCCACCCAAACTAGTAGGAGAAACAGCGGAACTAAACTCCCAAATAAAAATTAACTCTATTGATTTTTTTAAACTAAATTTTTTTAAAGACAAATGGTGGAGTCTCCAAGAATATCCCAAATGTCGAAAAACACCAAAGATGGATGCTGATAAAAGCCAAAAAAAGGTTCTGGAGTTCCAATTAATTTCTTTGAATTCATTCCAATCAAATTGATTCCAAAATAGATATGCAACAACGGAAAGGCCTATTAAAATTGGTAAAGCAGCCTTTGAAATTTTAAGGCCATCGAATCCTATTTTATGCCTTTCTTCCATAAATCAAGGTTCCTGGGCAATTGGTAAAAAAATAAATTGCCCTCCAGTAGCTTGAATCAGAAATAAGCACAATTCATCCTCGTGATTTTTGTAGACTTTGAGGAAATCATCAACTTTATCCATTTGAATTATTTTTTTGGTTGCAAGTTCTTCTAAGGTTGAAGCTGAATAAAAGTAGGAACCAATTTTCTGTGAGCCAAAAATAGATATGCCTAATTCTATGGGGTGTACACTTAATATAATGAGAGGATAATTACTGATTTGCTCATTCCGAATAGTATCCAGAGCTTGTCCCAAAAGGCTTAGATTAGGGGCTAATTCAGTTTTCAATAATTCTAATGATGTTTGATCCATTAGGTCTATTTTAATTCCAAAAGGACTACATTTTCAACATGGTGGGTATGTGGAAACATATCAACGGCACGAGATTTGGATACGGTGTATATTTCACTAAGTATTTGAAGATCTCTTGCTTGAGTTGAAGGTTTGCAACTGACATAGACCATTCTTGGAACTTTCAATTGCAGTAGCATTTTAACTACATCGGGATGCATTCCAGCTCTAGGCGGATCAGTAATCAGTACGTCGGGTGATCCAAATTCTTCAACAAAAGAAGGTTGAAGGATATTTTTTACGTCTCCTGTAAAAAATACAGCATTGTTTATCTGATTGATTTCTGCATTGATTTTAGCATCTTCAATAGCTTCCGGAACCTCCTCAATTCCCACTATTTGACGACTATCTTTTGCCAAGAAAAGACCAATGCTTCCAATTCCAGTATATAAATCATACACATTTTCTTTTCCAGAAAGTTGTGCCATTTCAGCTACCAATTCATACAAATGGCCTGCCTGGTAGGAATTGGTTTGAAAAAACGATTTCGGTCCTATCCGATAGTTGACATGGCCTAAAGTCTCTTCAATAAAACCTTTACCGTCAAATAGTTCAATGGGTAAGTCATAATAACTACTGTTCAGCTTAGTATTAGTGGCAAAGTGAAGAGAGGTGATCTGAGGAAATTTTTGTTTAATAGCGGTGAGTAGTCGTTGGTGGTTTTCAACGTCTTCATCACCAAAGAAAACTATGAGTAGAATTTCACCAGTGGTTGTAATTCGGATTACAATATTCCGCAAGCATCCAGAATGACTTCCTAAATCATAAAAACTAATTCCAAGACTATCGGCTAATTCTTTAATCCCAAGCCTTAATTCATTAGAAGGTGATTTTTGAAGATGACAGTGCTCAATATTGAGTACTTTATCATAAACTCCGGGGTGATAGAAACCAGCAACATTTACATTGCGATCAACTCCAGCGTCCATTTCCTCTTTACTTAACCACTGTTTGTTGGCAAAGGTAAATTCCAGTTTGTTTCGGTACTCTTTAGATATGGATGCCCCTAATATCGGTTCAAAATTTTGAACGGCAATTTTTCCTACTCTTTCCAGGGCATCGCGAACAATTTTTTCCTTGAAAACGATTTGAGCTTTATAATCTAAATGTTGCCATTGGCATCCTCCACAATATTCGAAATGCTGGCAAAAGGGAAGGACTTTATCTGGTGAGTGTTGGTGAAATTTGATTGGGCTAGCGTATTGAATACCCTTCCTTTTTTTGAAAACACGGACATCTACAATATCACCTGGTACGGCATGTTCTACAAAAACAACCCTACCTTGGTCATCCCTTCCTATTGAAAATCCTTTTTCGGCTATATCAGTAAGGGTTAAATTTTCAACAATACGCATATATGAGTTTTATCTTGTGAGCGTAATATAATCTTTTACAATAGTTTGTAAAAATAGTTTACTGTTTTCAGGAGGATCATTTAGTTGCAAAATATGGGCAATCTTTTGAGCGGTATTGTCTAAAATTTCTAAATGGGCTTGATTCGGATACTGGTTGTAGGTCACGAGTGCTTCTTTAACCAGTAGTAATAATTCTTCAGGTAGGTTTTTGACTTCGGGATAGGAAATAGAAGGAATGAAATCCAAATTAAAATTAGATTGATAAGGAGCGGTAACGGCAGGAATTTTGACAACCATGGTATTCGCTATAAGATCTCCTAACCGCCTTTGGAGGGGATCCCGAAAAATGGAAATCATAGCCAAAGCACCGAGGGAGAGAAAAACATCAGGTAGATAGAAGACTGCCCTAATGACCATATCTAAAGAACTGGGGAAACGTCCACTTTTATCCATTACAACAATTTTAGCTAACCTTTTACCTGGAGTTCTGGGTGTTGAAAAATACAGGATAAATAGAACCATTAAGAAAAAAATCAAAGCTCCTTTATAAGGAATCATTTGAGAAATAGATTTATTGGTAAAGTTTAGAAGGCCCCAAAGCAAAACCAGAGCACTTCCACATAATAAAACTAAATCTGTCAGGAAGGCTCCTATCCTTAATTTTATGGGAGCTAGATTTACCCAAACGGGTACTTTATTGTCTAAGTGGAAAAGATATGTTTCGATATTGCTTATGTTGTACCTTTACAAAGATAGACATAAGGCCATGCGGGAGAAGCAATTCATTAAACAAAATATAGCAGATTGGCAAAAATTATGGCAAGAGGCTAACTATGCTCTTACCAAGAAGGTTTCTGAACATGCATCTTTTGCCAGGACATTTTATCCCAACCGCAGAATCAGTGTGTATTTGAATCATTTGGTGGTTTCTATTTGGTTAAAGAAAATTCGGTCTAATCGCAATAATCAAAAGAACCAGTCATTTTGGTTACAAGAACTTCCATTATTGTTGCACGAACATAGAATTCCCTTAAGGGTATCCTTAATAATTTTTTTAGTTGCAATGATCGTTGGGATGGTCTCTTCAATTGGAGAGGGAACATTTATGTCCGCTATTTTGGGAGAGGATTATGTAGCAATGACCTTTGATAATATCCAATCAGGAGACCCCATGAGAATTTACAAGCAGAAGAATCAATTGGGTATGGCAACTGGGATTACGGCTAATAACCTATTTATTTCTTTATTAGTTTACGTTTTGGGTTTAATTGGAGGTCTGGGAAGTATTGGACTTTTAATTAGTAATGGAGTATTAGTTGGGAGCTTTCAGTACTTATTTATTTCGGAGGGTTTTTTCAGAGAGAGTTTTTTAACTATTTGGACCCATGGATTACCAGAGATCACTGCTATTATATTATCAGGTGGAGCGGGCTTAACTTTAGGGAAAGGGGTGATTAGTGGCAACGCCTCAACATTCAGAAAATCGGCAAGGGATGGTTTCAAAATCTTGATGGGAATAGTACCTATGTTGATTTTTGCTGGTTTTGCCGAAGGCTATCTAACCAGATTTACAAATGCACCGGATATTTTAAGAATAGGTTTTATAGTGGTGTGTCTGATTTTTATTTTGATTTATTTTGTGTGGTTCCCTTCCGTAAGTAGTCAGTGGGTAAGCATTCAGGACCTGGAAGCATCAAGGGTAGATCCTGAGGTGGTTCGAGGCTTTGAGGATGAAAAAACTCCATTTTATCAAATTCATACGGCTGAAGAAATCCTCAAGTTGAGTTTTAAGTGGATGGACGGTAAGGTGATTTTAATGTTGGTGGGCTGTGCATTGGTCTTTTTAATCATAACTATTTGGAGTCAAGGCCTAGGCGAGATGATTTTTCCCAATAAAATTTTAGGAACTGTAAGTCACTTAAGTCAATTTTTTAAAAATCCTATACAAGGGCTCATTTTGGGTTTTATTCATGGTTATATCACCTTAAGGTTTTTTGAAGAGAAATCGGAAGGGTTAAGGTTTCGCAAGTTTTTTGGGATATTTATTTTTCCCTCAGGGTTTATCGTGGGAATGATGGCGTTGAATCATCCTGTAAGCCCAATTGTTTTACTTTTTTTAGTACCAGTAGTTTGGGTAATTACGAATTATTGGTGGCTTAAAGAGGATTGGAGTATAGGAGAGGTGCTGCAATTAATTAGAGGACAAACGCTGCGTTTAATAAGTTTGCAACTTAATCTATTTGTGGTAGCCCTCATTCTAATTGCAGTTTTCGATACCTATTTTGTTCAATTTACCTTAAACACCCTTACTGGGTTTTTACCCGATTATATCAATGCTGCCACTAGTATTTCTAAGGGGATATTAACGTTTACTTTTGTTTTGTTGATTTATGGAATATACAGTTTGACGGTGATTGCTATGTGTTGGATGACTGGAACCCTTTTGGAGATCAAGACAGGAAGGGGTTTAAAAAATAGAATCAAACAGTGGCTACCTGTCGTACTGCTTTTTTGGGGAAGTTCAAAAAGTTGGACTCAGACTATAGTTTCCCCAATTACTTTTGACAAGGACCTTTGGAAAAAAGAAAGGGAGGTTATGAATTTTTTTGAAAAAGGGGAGCCTGTGCAATCAGGTTATTTACAAGAATTAAAGGAAATTTTGGAGAGAATTCCTTGGGATTGGGTGCTGTATATTTTGAGTGGATTATTGGTCATTTATGGAATAGGGCGACTTATTTTTCAGTATTACGCAGTAGAAACGGCAGAAAGGCAACAATTGGAAGGTTTAGATAATGGTGGTTTGAAGCCTCGAGAAGTTCGGAAAACCTGGACAGGGCAAGATTTGGAAAATTTTCAAAAGGAAGAGAATTGGTTGGCATTAATCAGGGCTTATCACGCTAAACTGCTAGAGAAAAATAGGGTTTCGATAACAACAACCAATAGAGCGTTTAAGGATCAATTTTCGAAAGAATGGAAAAGAGATATGGTTGCCGAAGTCAACAAAATATTCGAAAGGGGATGGTATGGAAGACCATCAAATCTGGTCAAAAGGGAGTGGGATGACTTTTATAGGAGATATGAGCAAATAAATAGTGAGGAGGATGAAGGCTAGTCTTATTGGGTGGTTTGGGCTCGTATTAATAGGAATAGTTTTAGTTATTGGATTGATATTTAACAGAACTGCGGCTACCCGCGATTTGGATTGGGCAGAAACTTATCAAGTAGAAAGGAAGATGCCGTATGGGATGTATTTGTTATTTAGGCAGTTAAAAAATAGTTACAGCGAGGTAATTTTATCGGATGGTATTCCGGAAGAAGAAGCATTTGGGGATGTTTACCTTTACATTAACCGTTATTTTCAGCCGGATTCCACCAGCGTTCAAAGGTTAATTAAATTTATCCAAAATGGGGGCCAGGCGTTGATTGTTTCAGAATATGTTGGGACTCAGCTAATGGATACCTTATTAGGGCGCAGTAGTGAGGAGTTGAGGTTTTATTTTGATATTCAGATGGATACCACTGTATATATTGGCGAAAGTATTCCAATCAAATATTGGGAAGAGCGTCAAATAGAATCTCGAGGTTTTGTATCCTTTAGGCCATTAGAAGTCTTGAATGTTTTGGATCGAAATCAGGATGGTGATCCTGTATTCGTGAAATTTAACTTAGGTAAGGGTGAAGTATGGATACACACGGTACCATTGGCCTTTGTCAATGTTCAAATTTTAGAGGAGCAAGTCTTTGAGTATGTGGAGTGGATTTTCCAATTTTTAAGTTCGGGGACGTTAACGTGGGATATAAAAAACAAAAGTGGGGGACTTGCAGGGGAGGAACAAAGAATAGAGGAAAAATCAATTGTGGGGAATCAGCCTTTAAGGTTCATTTTAAGGCAAAGGAGTTTAGCAACTGCCTTTTATCTTGGGCTAATCACAGCAATTTTATATTTAATATTTGGATCAAGATTAACCAAGAAATCATATTGAATACAAGTATATGGAATCAAAAATAGAAGAAGTTTCTAAAAAAATAATGGACAGTATTGCTTCCGTTATGGTGGGGCAACGGGATGCGCTCAAATTAATGATTGGCACTTTTTTGGCGGGAGGACATCTTTTGATAGAAGGTGTTCCGGGAATTGCCAAAACACTTATGGCACGGCTGTTAGCAGGGGCAGTGGCTGTCGATTTTTCAAGGATTCAATTCACGCCGGATTTGTTACCAGGAGATGCATTGGGAAGTAATTTGTACCGTTCCAATATCGGCGAATTTGAGTTTATAAAAGGTCCGGTATTTACAAACATTTTATTAGCAGATGAAATCAATAGAGCCCCTGCAAAAACACAATCAGCTTTATTCGAGGTGATGGAAGAGCAGCAAGTAACCATCGATGGAACCACTTATGAATTGCCCGCTCCTTTTATGGTGGTTGCCACTCAGAATCCAATAGAGTTAGAAGGAACATATCCTCTTCCAGAGGCCCAATTAGATAGGTTTATGGTAAAAATTGATATGGGATTTCCGAGTAGAGCTGAAGAGATTGAAATTCTTCATCGGTTTAAAACAGATTTTGACAGAACTACTGAGAGGGATTTACAGCCTGTAGCAACACAAGCAGATATTTTATCTGCTCAAGCTTTAGTTCAGTCCATTTTCATCAAAGATGAGTTGATTAATTATATAGCGGATTTAACTGTGGCTACGAGGAATCATGAAGGATTAATTTTGGGAGCTTCACCAAGAGCCACGTTATCCGTGATGAAAATGGCAAAGGCAATGGCGGGTCTTTCCGGGAGAGATTATGTAATTCCTGAAGATATTTTGGATGTGCTAAAGCCGGTTTTAATGCACCGCTTAATTATTGATTCAGAGCGGGCAATTGCGGGTCAAACTATTGAAGGAATAATGGAAGAAATTAGTGATTCCGTTCCCATACCGAGATAAATATTATGCGGCGTATTTCATTCTATTTTTTGGGTGGGTTGATATTTTGTTTTGGTCTGAGTTATGGTTGGCCCGTATTGTATGCTTATGGAATTATAGCCTTTTTTGTACTGGTGATAGCAATGATTTATAACGCATATAGGTTAGCAAATTCTCCAGTTATACTAGAAATAAATATTCAGCTACCCCCAATTTTTACTCTTGGGGATTCCAATGCGATTAATATTACTTTTAAGAACACAGGATGGGTAGGAGCTTTTGTGGAGCCCGTTTATCTAGTGGCCTTTAATGGAAAGCAAAAGGTACTTCAACAGGTATTATTTGAGGAAAATTTATTTTTTAAACCTGGGGAGGAGCGGAATTTTACAATTTCTTATCGGCCGAGAACTAGGGGGATGGTAGTCATTAAGCCATTAGAGGTTTCCTATTTTGTGCGCCCTCATTTATTAAGAAGAAATTTAAAAATAGGAGCTGGGTGGGACCTCAAAGTATATCCTTCTATTCTTCAAATGAAGCAGTTCAACTTACTTTTTTCTCCTAATATTAAGCAAGCGGGAAGAAGTATTGCATTAAGAAGAATTCAGGAGGGGTTTAGTTACGAGTTAGAACAGATTTTACCGTTTACTGCAGGAGATGATCCCAGAAAAATAAATTGGCGAGTAAGTGGAAGGAAAACAGAACTTATGGTCAATAGGTATCAACCTGATAAAAGAAGAGATGTCTACTTGGTTTTAGACGCAACTAGGCCAATGATTCAGGAAGGTGCAGATGCTATGATGATTTTTGAATATGCGATCAATACTGCTTTAATGCTGGCTAATATCATTTTACAAAAGGGGGATCGATGTGGATTATTGGTGGTTGGAAAGCGCACAGAGATTAAAGTAGTCTTGGGCGGAGGAAAGAAACAGTTAAAGCGAATTTTAGAAGCTTTATATCAAATGTCCCCAACAGATCATGAAGGAGATTTTCATAAAATTGAAAGTTTAGTTGGGAGAAAGAAGATGTTAATTTTATGCTCTCATGAAGACCAAATGTCAGGAATTCATTCGTCGGCTTTTGATAGATTAATAAGATTATTCCCTGTTATACCTATCCTATTGTCTGAAAGCATCTCTAAGAATATTAAAGCTGCTGTTCTTCAAGCGGGCCAGGAATATTTATCTAAAAGATCTATCTAGTCTATACTAATTACTTGAAAGGAGGTTCGCCTATTTTTAGCTTTATTTTCTTCTGTATCGTTAGGCAAGATGGGTTGTGTTTCCCCAAATCCTTTGAAATCAAGTCTGGAGGAATCTATATCACTTTGGATAAGGTACTGATAAACAGCATGGGCTCTTTTTTCCGAAAGGATTAGATTATCCTCTTCGGTTCCGACATCGTCGGTATGTCCATTAATTCTAATTTTTAAGTTTGGATTATTGCGAAGCAATAAGACCAATCTTTGAAGTTCATTAGCGGATTCAAGGCTTAATTGGGCAGTGCCTGAATTAAAGAATATATTATTGAGGACTATTTCACTTTGAGTAGTAGAGTCGGCAATTTTGATAGGTTTCAGTAGGGCAGTAATTTCAAAAACACTGTCTTTTAACGATTCAGATTTTAGGGCGAAATATTCAGAATAAAAAAAATAACCGTCTAATTCTATTTGTAAGCTGTAATTATTATCGAAGGGCAGGCAGATTAGGAAAGTGCCATCTACGGGATCCGAGAAAAAGAAAGAAGGAGTCCTATCGGATGATGAAGTAAGGGAATCCAAATCGGATAGATTAGTAAGTATTACTTGGGCTTCCAATGGTACTAGGGTTTCAGCGTCCAGAACAGTACACTTTACGTAGGTTGCTTTATTGGGACGTGTGGATGAGGGCATTTCAAAAGTATACAGATCAGCCTTTCCACTGATATCTGTATCGTAGTAACCCCTACTTCCATCAAGAGACACAAATAAAGCCCCTTCATTGGCCTTAGAATTAATGGGATAGCCTAAATTTTGGGGAGGTGACCAGTTTCCGAATCGATCTTTTTGGGATTTAAAGAGATCGAAACCACCCAATCCAAGATGACCTTTGGACATGAAATACAGTGTCTGGTTATCGGGATGAAAAAATGGGGCCTGGTCATCTTCAGGCGTATTGATGGTACTATCTAACACCATGGGTGCAGTCCAAAGACCAGCTTGGTTTTTTTTGCTGTACCAGATATCGGACCCTCCCCTTCCGCCAGATCTGGTGCTTGCAAAAAATAAAATATTTCCATTATCTGCCAAGCAAGGTTGGCTTTCCCATGCACCGCTATTAATATTAGGCCCCATATTGGACGGAACGGTCCAATTACGCCCATTAAAAAAAGTGATGTAGAGGTCGCAACTACCTAATCCGTCTGGCCTATTGCAGGCTGTGAAAACAATAGTTTTTCCATCTGGCGCAATTGATTGTGCTCCTTCATTTTCCTGCGTATTGATATTGGGGATGGGTTGCCCAGCACTCCAGCCTTCATCTTGAAAGGTACTGTACCATAAATCTTCTTGTCCTTGATTTCGGCAGGTGTATATTAAAAGTTGACCATCAGCGGAGAGGGTTGGTAAATATTCAAATAAGTGATCGGTATTAATTGATCCTTTGAGAGGTTCAGGGGAAAAAGGAATTGGATGATTAATTAAATCGTATCGAAATTTAAACAGCTCTAACTTTTGTTTAGCTCGTTTTGCCCAAACGCTAGATGGGTTTTTGATCTCAGTGAATTCATTCAAATATGAAATAGCCTTCTGATAATCATCGACTTGACTATAACTAAGCCCCAGTTGATACAGAATAAAGTCATCAAAATGGCGATCTAATTGGAGACCTTTTTCGTAGTAATTTATTGCTTTAAAGAAATTTCCTTGGTCGTAATGAATAGCTGCTTTAAGAAACAAAGCTTCAATGAAATTAGGTTCTCGAGCAAGTAGACGGTCAAGAATTTCAAGTGCTTCAGTTTTTTCTCCTTCGTAAGCCAAATCTTTAGCAAGAATATATTGTTTGGCCAATTTAGGTTTTGCTGTGGCGGTGGTTACCACTTCAGGGGAAATTTGAGAGAATGCCTGAATCCCAAATGAGATACCCAAAATGATGAGGTGAATCCTAATTCCTTGGAACATTTTCTATTTAACAACAGAATCTTCTAAGGCAGGGTTTTTACCAGCCTTTTGCATGGCTTCTGTTTTAAGTGGAAGGATTTCGGGAACGGGAGACTGATTATTATTTTTGATAAAGAGAATGGCTTTATCAAACATGGCAATGGCTTCCAGGTAATTGCCTAGGTTAAGTAGAGCTTTACCAAAATCGAAATAAGCTTTGGCGACATACTCAAAATTAGGGTTGGTTTTTTCGAAATTGCGAGAAGTAAATAATTTGAGTTCCTTCACAGCCAAATCGTATTGCTCCAAAGCATTATAGGCCTCCGCTTTTAACCTTCGCGCTTGCCAATAAACGGGTTGATGCGGAATAGAATTTTTTATGGCATTATCTAAGTAAGGCAAGGATTCTTCAAACTTATTTTGAGTTAATTTGACGATGGCTGCTCCAACATGAGGATCTGGATTGGCTGGATGAAGGGTAATACTCTTATTAAAATCATATAAGGCATCTTCAATATTCCCCAATTTGTAATTGACGTATCCTCGTCTTTCATAGGCAAGTGCATGTCTTGCATATTTGTCAATAGCAGCATTAAAGGCAGTTCTGGCTTCGTCTTCCATTCCGGGTTTGGACGCCAACTCTCTACCTTTTAAAAATGATTGAACTGCGATTTTATCCCCTTTAGGTTCAATGTGTTTGTGATTGAGAATTTTCCCCTGGTCCACCATCCACAAATCCATAGCGCCAGCTACAGCAAATTGGGTAATGTACTCTAATAAATTGACGGTATTGAGCCAAGTTTTATCCCCGCTTTGACCTATGAAACGAGGGATTGAAATAGAAAAGCTTTCTTCGTCCACAATTTCCTCTAATTTGAAAATGATATCCCCCTTAAAATAATTCTCTACCCTATGGGCATACATATCCATGACCTTATCGTAAGATCGCTGATTACCAAATTCCAATCTTCCGGAAATTATGGTTTTGTGGCTCATTGTTTTCTCTGTTTGTGCAGTGTAATAAAATAGTTGTCACTTATCTGAAAGTGGTAATTTGAAATGGTCTAAGTCGTGTTTTTACTGAGAATTCGAAGCTTTCAAAAATAAGCTTTTTAACGCAGAATTAACAAATAAGTTGATGTTAATTAACCCAAGGCGAAAAATGACAAAAGTAATATCTCAAGAAAATATTTTTGAATCAGCACTTATTTGTGGAACACCAAACCTTTGGAGCTATATTGATAAGGGATACTTTCTTGTAGTTTTTTGACGACTACTTCCACTCTTTGGTTATATAAATGCCCATTTTCGTCACAATTAATCCCATTTTTACAGTGGTTTCTAGGTTGTTCTTCTCCTTTTGCAACAGTATTTATTCTATAAGATGGTATGCCCATTTGTTCTAACTGTCTCTTTGCCGATTGTGCTCTGTTTTCAGACAATTGGAGATTGTAATTTTCTTGACCTCTAGTATCGGTATGAAAATTCATTTCGACTTCCATAGTAGGGAATTTAAGCAAAAGATATCCGAGCTCTTTGAATTCACGTCCTTCTCCAACTCTAATAGGGGATTTATTAAAATCATATGAAATGTCCTCTAGGATAAGAATACTGCCTTGTCGAATTCCTGGAGCATTGGAAAAATTGCTGGTATTGGCTCCTAACCGCAGTGTTCCTTCTAGGGCGTTCAAGCTAGAGGCTTCTATAGTAGAGATGGAAGATAGGCCGGTATTATAACCTACTTTTTCTCCTATTAAAGTGTATTGAGCATTAGGTTCCAGGCAATAGGTGAAAAGTCCAGACTGATCAGAATATTGCAATGTGGTTGCTCCATTATTTTCATTTCGGAGCTTGATTTCAGCGAAAGGGATACCCCTTCCTGTGCTTTCTGAAATAGCTTTACCGCTGTAGGGGATACATTGAGTGGGTTCCAAAAAAACATAAAGAGGATCCGGTTGGACTTGATTCGTATTAACAGTAATTTCTTTGGTTTTAAAACCGGGTTTACTGATGTGCAATAAAAATTTTTTGTTGGCTTCCAAGTCTAAGGTGACTAGGCCACTATTAGAGGTTAGGTAATCAGGAGGTGGAAGATCTTTGGGAATTTTAGTTGAAAGTTTTAGGGTTAATACACCGGGCATTTTAGGGTCAGGAATCCAATCAGCTTGGTACAAATCTTCTAGGTCTTTACTCTCTTTATCCGTTTGGTCAAAAACGCGTATGGCGGCTCCGACCGCCTTTTTGCCGAAGGCGTCATCAGCGACTCTTACTATAATTCTGCGGAGTTCTGGAACTTCTATCCCTTTTATACCTTGCGGTGCTTCAAATCTATAAATATCATCTTTGCCCTTTCCACCAGTTCTACTGGATGCAAAAAATCCAGCGCTACTTTCGCTATTGAGATAAAAGGTAACGTCATCTTGTTCAGAGTTAAAGGGTATTCCAAGATTGGATACTGCACCCCACTTAGGACCGGATAAATCAATCATGAAAAGATCGAAGCCACCTAGGCCTCTGTGTCCATCTGAGGAGAAAAAGAGGGTACCACTTTCGTGAAAAAAGGGAAATACTTCGTTGCCAGGGGTGTTTACTTCTGGTCCCAGATTAATGGGCATGGACCATTGGTCATCTTTTTTTTCAATCAAGTAAAGGTCAAGGCCTCCCATTCCACCTGGCATATTGGATGCGAAAATCATTTTATTGCCATCGGGAGTCAAGCTTGGGTGCATACAGGAAAAATCTTTACCGTTAAATGGTAGGGGTTGTTGATTGGTCCAGGTCTCTCGATTTCTGGTGGCTTCAAAAATATTCAAGACTTTACGACCAGTTTGTTGGCTAACTTCTGCACTATTGCGGGTGTAGTAAATTTTATTTTCATCGCGTGAAAAGGCGACTGCATTTTCGTGAAATTGGGATTTTAATTGAATGGAAAAAAGGTTGGGTTCTAATGGTTGTTGATTGGGATCAAGTTCGCTAAACCAAAGTTCAAAGAAGGTTTCACCAGTTTGCGAATCCTGGGGACCAGATTTTCTTCTGGAGGTTACAAAGACTAGGCCATTTCTATATTTAACAGGGGCAAAGTCATATCCGTCTGAGTTTAACCTACTGGCATTTTGAATGCTTACTTCTTTTTGAACAGTTGGGTTTTTTAGTTTTTTCTGAGCGTATAAATATGGGGATTGGAAGCTTACAAGGCTACCAACCAGTAAGGTAATCAGGTAAATTTTAAAGGTGGTATATCGGGTCATAAACCTATATCAATATGCATTAAATATTCTTCCATTTTCTACATTTTCCAAGGTATTCCCTGAAGAGGCTCCTCCAAAAGTTAGTCTTAGTGCAACTTCAATGGTGCCATCGCTATAATTTTTTAGCTCTGAGAGGGTAGAATCCCAGGCAATTCCAATTAAAATATTTTTGGTTATTCGAGTGGCTCCCATAAGGGAAAGAGATTCTCCAATTCCCGAAACGTTGGAGCCTCCAGTTCGTATGGAAACGCCAACACTCAGGTGGTCTAAAAATCCAAAAAGGATATTGAAATCGGCGTCGATGGGGCTATTCTGAACTATTTTGAGGAGAATTTGAGGTTGGATTTTCAAACCTGGCAAAGGCTGAAACGACATTCCCGCCATTCCGTAAAAGTGTTGAACTTCTCTAGAGATAATAAGGTCATCCGATCCGGGATCAATATCGATATTAAGCAAACGCGGACTAGAAATTCCAAAATAAAATGATTTGGAATCATAGTAAATTCCCGCTCCAAAGTTTGGGGCTATTTTACTAGTAATTCCACCTGGAATGGCTCCGTCCAAGTCGATAGAAGTAGTAGCTATTGCATTTTGGAAGTTGACTTTAAACTGTCTTAAAGAACCCTGAATGCCTATTCCCAAAATACCTCTTGCAAAAGGTATTCGATAGGCATACATGCCTTCAAGGGTTAGTTTTTCAGAAAGCCCTATGGTTTGCCGCATCACAGTTCCACCCAAACCTACACGGGTATTACCCAAAAGGGTATTGACCGTTATCAATTGGGATTGAGGGGCACCTTCTAGTCCAATCCATTGATTTCTGATAATGGAGGTGAAACATAAGCCACCATCACTTCCTGCATATCCGGGATTGTAACCAGGACGATTGAACATATATTGGGTAAACTGTTCTTCTTGTTGTGCCACAACAAGAAAAGGTAAGCTTAACAACACATATATGGTCCATATTTTTCTCATCGTTATCTTTGAATCACTATAAAGCCTGCTACGGGAGTTCCTCCGGACCCAAAATTAAGGATATAATAATAGGTTCCAACAGGTAAGTTTTTCCCCTTAAAAGTTCCGTCCCAATCATTTTGGTAAGGAATGGGAGATCGATACACCTCATCACCCCAATTGTTGTATATAGTAATTTGACTATCTGGATAGCCGGTATCATCTAGTAAGCAGGTTATGATTAGTTGATCATTAATGCCATCTCCATTGGGAGTAAAAATGGTGGGTACTGTACATGGGGCATCAGCGCCCACTTGCAGGGTAATTTCTGCCATGGCGCAAGCGCAATTTTCAACGCATATTTCGTAAATCAATCGGTCTGAACCTACAAATAAAGTATTAGGAGCATATAGAAGCGTACTGTCGCTTTCTATGGTAATGTTTCCTCCAGATGGAAACTGAACTATATTCAATTGAATGGCTTCGCCAAAAGTACTATCGTTTAAAAGGATATTTAATGAAGCTTCTTGTTGAAAGGGGATTTCATAAATATCATCTGAGGCAATAGGGCTAGGGGTAAAATCAATAATTAAGGTATCTCTTGAAGATGGCCCGCATATCCCTTGATCAATGGTCCAGATAAAAGTATTAATTCCACTTTTTAGACCCGTTGCATTGGATTGATGAAATCCTGGGTTGGAAAATACAATAGAAGGGTCGGTTGCACTCCATTGACCTGAACTCCCAATGGTCGGTTCAGCTGCATTCAATTCTACAGCACTATCATCGCTGCAAAGGATGAAATCTTCTCCTGCATTTGGATTAGGATCGGAAACAACAACAAAAACGTCATCAGTTGACGTACCGCAGGCACTTGCAACTACCCAGGTGAATTTATATTGGTTTCCAGGTTCTAAACCAGTAATGGTAGATTGGGGGTCATTGGGATTTACAATTCTGACCCCAATTAGTTCTTGAAGAGGATTTTGTACCCAACTTCCTATTCCAGTGGTGACTTCAACGGCACTCAGTTGAGTTGAATTAGATTCGCAAGCTAAGATATCGTCACCTGCTTCAACGGTTGCTTGCCGGGTTACTTTAATCTCTACCTCATCAAAGTCATAATTTTGACAGAATCCATCGGATAATGTCCAGCGAAAAGTATAAGTGGTATCTGGTGAAAGGTTGGTAACATCTGATTTTGGAAGACTAGGATTAACGATGACCACCTCTTGGTCGGGACCACTGACAATACTCCATCTTCCTGTGCCAGTAGCTGGAGGGGAAGCATCTAATGTCAAAATGGAAGAGGAACAGATTTCTTTATCTACTCCAGCAAATGCCCGACTATCAGGAGCTTGGGAAAAAGTGATATTTACAGTATTGGAAAAATCAGAAACACATCCATTACGATCAGCTCTCGCAGAGAATCCATAAACACCAGGATCATAACCAGAGAATTCTTCTAATATCAGGTCTAAATCCTCTGTTCTTGAAATTAATTCCTCAAATAAAAACCATTCGTATGAAGTAGAATCAGAAGTGGAGGAAGGATCTATAGACAATTGTAAAAACCCAATAGTATCGATAAGACATACTGGACCACTTGAAGTCAATAGAGGGGTCTCAGGGATAGGTTTTAAATCAATTAGAAGAGTATCTGGAATAGCTATACACCCACCAATGGAACCATTCAAGATATAAGCACCTGACTTTCCATTGTTGACCGTAGGATTGGCAACATTGGCATTAAAATCAGGTCCCTGCCAGTTAAACTGGGTTTGACTTGGACCTGTAGCTGATAATTGAAAAGGTTGTCCCTCACAAGCGACATCTTCTATAGAAGCTTGAAGTCGAGGAATTGAAATTACTGCGAGTGCAGTTGATACTGAAGAGGCGGAAAAGCAGCCTTCATCTTTAAATTGAACAGAATAGTTGCCAGAATCTATTAAAGAAATTTCTTCAAAATATAAAAAGGGTTCTGTTGTGGTTATAGGACCCGTTGGGGTTGTCCACAAGTATTCTACCGAGAATCCTGTTGGTGCTTCAACGCCTATTTGTACAGATTCTCCTTCACATACTGTGGTAGCAACCAGGTTCAATTCAGGAGGAGAGGGTAAGGCATCTGGCACCAATAAATTGGTAAATGCATTACTTTGGCATCCAATAGAATTGGAGACAAATAAGGTGTAGTTTCCATTATCATCACTAGAAAGATTATCTAATAAAAGATTTTGAGTTTCAGAAATGGTAATATCATTGGGATTCGTCCACCGATAAGTTAGATTGGGATCTGAAGAAGTGATGGTAGGAATGATTGTGCCGCTTTCCCCATTCCCAAAACAATCGGGTAATTCCAAAATAAATTCATCTATTATTGGGGCTTCAGCTACTTCAACACTTAGGTTAGAGGATACCGTGCAACCTAGTTGATCTGTCAATGTTAAGGCATATTCGCCACTTTGATTAGGTTGAATTTCATTAAAAGTAAAACTGGGGTTCGAATTGGAGAATCCTTGAGGACCTGTCCAATTGATGACAGTTGCTTGAGATGAAGTGCTAAAGTTAAATTCAAGTAGACTCCCCATACAGATGATAGTGTCTTGCCATGCCAAATCTACTGCTGGGATAGGTTGTACTGCTACATATACGCCACTTGACATGGGGGTACTGCACCCATCAATATGTTGAGTTACTGTCCATAGACCTTGTTGAGCCAAAGTAACGTTATCAATTGATAATTCTTCTGTGTTTGTTTCGAAAAATTGGTTGTCGGGACCCGTCCAAGAAAACGTAGCTTCAGGGCCAACCGATGGAGAAATAAGTAGCAAAGAATCACCTGAACATAGCGTATCGACGGGCGCAATTACAGGTGTTGGCCAAGCAGGAATTATTTCGACAAAGACAGAATCAGGTAGGGAAAGACATTGGCCATTATTGGCAGAAAGGGATATCCACCCGGATTGAATACTTTGCAATTCCACAGTTGAACCAGTTGCAGAAAACCCTTCTGGTCCTGTCCAATAATATTCAAAGGAACTATTTGGATTACTTACTTGCAGTTGAACTGTAGCTCCAAAACAGTAGGAATCACTAATAGGTGAAATTTGAACAGAAGGAGCTTCATTAATGAAAAGGGATATAGGATTAGAGGATGGGCCAAGGCAATTTTTTTTGGCTACCCTCACAGATAACTCGGGATTACTTCCCGCTTCGGGAACGGTATAGTTAAGAAAGCTTGAATCAGTGACACCTAATAAGCGGTCATTTTCGTACCAATAGTATTGAATAGAATCCCCTTGGGGCTTGGAACCATCGGTGGAGAGGATCACAGGTTCTCCTTGGCATTTTGTCCCGATATTGTCAAGGATGGGAGTAAAGGGCAATTCCTCGGCAGAAATAAAAACACTATCCTCTGTAAAACACCCTTCAAATCCGTATAGCGTTAGTTTGTATAACCCTTCAAAGGATTCATCAACGCCAGTTAAGACCGAAAATGCACTGGAAGAGTTGAATCCATTAGGTCCCGACCATTGGAAAGAAAAATTTCCCTCAGGTGGCCCGGGAATTAATTCCAGGCTCCCATTAGCACAATCGGTAATGGAAAAACTTACCTGTGGCTTTACTTTTTCAATGGTCAACACAAAGGCACATGAATCTCTATTTCCAGCTTCATCCTCAGCAATAAGATACAAATCTTTTTTCGGGTAGTCAGCACAGGAAATTTCCGGCGTGTTAATGAAAAGGCCAGCTAAAGAACAATTATCAAAGCTTCCAGCATCAATATTTTCAACAGCAAGAGAATAGGTCTGATCAAAACCGGGATTGATGAAGACCGTATCGTTTTGGCAGATGGCTTTAGGACTTTGAATATCTTGAATGGAAATAGTGAAACTACAAGAATCTGTATAACCACTCGCATCCTCAGTGTAATAGGTCATGGTATTGACACCTACTGCAAATGAGATCTCTTCACTTGGTATTCCTGAGGAAAAAGGTAAGTCAGTAGCACCTTGAAGGGCATAGCCCGAAAAATAAGCATTGGTATCTTGATCCGGAATACAATTATCCACTATGGAAGGAAGAGGAGGAAGCAAAGTAGCGTGACAAGAATTGGAATCTATAGCAATAGTTATAGGTTCCGGACAAAAAACAGCAGGTTTTTGAGTATCTTCTACCCATATATTGGAGGTACAAGTATCAGAATTGCCTGCACAGTCTAAAGTAATTAGATTTAAGGTATGGTTGCCAGGATATACTTCTATGAAAAATGAATCAACAGAAAGATTTAAAATTTGGATAGGGTTTTGTTCATCTAGCTGATAAAAAAGACTTAGTCCTGAATATTCAATAGTTGCATAGGATAGATGAACTGCGGCTGTGCTTGTGCCATAACAAATTGGATCAATATCAGATCCAGGGATACCATCTAATGGGGGATTGGGAATTAATTGTATAAAAATTGAATCATCTTCAATCCAATTGAGAAATGTTTCCAAAGGAATTTCAAAAGAGGTGGAGCTGTTTTGACAAGGCTCCATAGTGGGAGATGGGGTATGATTGGTTATTCCTATTAATTGATTGTTTTCATCTAATACAGAGAAATACTCTTTTGCGTCTTCTATATTGGCATTTTGTAAATCAACAGTGAGTATAAGAGTTTTGTAGGGATGGTAAATAAGATTTTTATCAGGGGCTGGTAAGGCAAACGAAAGGGGAGCAACCGAACCAAAAGAACTACTATCTGTAGCTTCCTCTGCGGTTAGAATAGGTAATTCCTGTGAAAGTGTACTATTGATAATTGCATCGGGACACCCTTCTTCAATAATGGGGATGGGCCATCCAAAAAGAGCAAAACAAGCATCATTTTCCACATTTAACACGGTATCGGTTGGACAATTGGAAATAACAGGAGGGTCTTCATCTACCAAGCTAAAGGATGCTTGGGACACCGAGGTATTACCACATTCATCAGTCACGCTAAAATTGACGATTTGCATTCTAATAGCTGAACCAACTCTACATTCTGTTGAAGGGAGAAAAGGATCAGATCCATTGCCGATATAAGCCGCCCAGGTTAAGTTTTCCTTGACTGAGCAATTATCATCAGCAACTGCTCCAGCAAAGTTTAACACCCACTGATTAAAAACACTGTCAATATCTTCTGAATAAAAACAAGTTATAATAGTATCTGTGGGTGGTGTAATAAAACTCGGTGGGGTATTGTCTAAAAAGCTAATAGTTTGTTGATGAATGGCCTGATTTCCGCAGGCATCTTCAACCACCCAATTTTTTACGTAAGTAAATGCCCCTGAACAAGCCCCGATTATGGTATCAATGTGGCTGACATAGGTGGCTATTTGTTCAGCTGAGGAGCAATTGTCTGACAAATCATAGGGCTGTCCGAACAAATCTAAATTAATAAGGGGGCCGCAATTAGAAAGCGTTGTATCTCCCGGAGGGGTAAACAATGGAGGAAAGGTATCTACCACCGTGATGATTTGGGTAATAGGAAGAGACACTGTCCCACAAGTGTCCTCAACGGTCCAGGTTCTTTCAATGATATAATTCCCAGGGCAATTGCCCGTGATTATTTGATCATTATACACAGGAAGTCGGTTGGCGATATCTGCATCACAATTGTCCGTAATTTCTGTGGGTAGACCAGTAAAAGCTAAATTGTAAGCATCATCGGTACATGAAATAGTGATATCTGCAGGAGGGGTGAAGGTAGGTGCTCCAAAAAATGGATCATTAGCATCAAAATCCTGAACATTAACGAAAAAGGAACCACTTACTGGAGGGTTACAGCCATCAGTTACCGTCCATCGATATTCAATCGAATATTCGTAATAACAAGAACCAAATTCTCTAAAAGTAGAATCAAGCGTGATATTCGCATTTATGGTAGCTGAATCCAAGCAGTTGTCCCGAGCGGTCACAATAGGAAGTGGTGGAATGGGATCACTACATGATAAAAATAAGTTGCTAGCAGGTATTCCAATAAGTAAAGGCGGTTCGCTATCTACGGTACTCAATTGAACGGGAAGCGTGTCTTTTATTCCACAACTATCTTCTATGAATATATTGAATTGCTTGGTTTGACAATTTTCAATCAATAGTTCATCTTCCGATAAATCATTTGTAATTATCCTAAAATTGGAAGAGTCACACGTCTGAAGGGTATCATTTAAAACCAAATCCAATTGCACGGAATCTAACCAGCTACCAATACTGCCTATGCCACAGGGTAATTCTTCGAAAAGAGTGTCCCTTTGCGTCAATAAATCGAAATCTTCAGCATGAACAGGTAAGGTCATTGAGACCAAAAGATACAGTAGAAGGTTTTTGCATCGGTTTTTTTTCATAGGAAGATGGGAACGGTATAAACGGCTTATTTATTATAAATTTAGGACATATTATCGAAATCGGTTAAAGCAGTTTCCATTCTTTCTCGAACCATTTCTTTCCCAAGTAATTCCATCATTTCGAATACTGCTGGCCCCTTCATAGTACCGGCCAATCCCAATCTTAGAATTGGTAACACCTGACCCGGGGAAAGGGAATTGGATTCCATGAATTCGCTGGTCATGTTTTGAATCTTTTCTGCGGCAAACTCATCCAAGCCTTCGAGTAATGACAGGTAGTTTAGGAAAACAGGTTTTAGTGTTGAAGACCATTTTTTTCGAACCATTTTCTCGTCATAGTTTTGAACAGGCTTAAAAAAATAATAACCATTAGTCCAAAAATCCTCCAGTAGGTTCACCCTTTCCTTCATTAGTTGACAGAAAGCAACTACAGTATTATGATCCGCAATAATTTGATGTTCTTGTAAGATGGGCGCAACCAAATTGGCTAAATCCTCGGGTTCCTTATGAATAATGTATTGCTGATTAAACCATTTGGCTTTTTCAATATCAAATCTAGAACCGGATTTGCCTACTTTTTCCAAATCAAAAGATTCAATTAATTCAGCCAGTGAAAAAAGTTCTCTTTCGTCTCCTGGATTCCAACCTAATAATGCTAGGAAGTTAATTACCGCCTCCGGCAAAAACCCCTTTTCTCTAAATCCGTCAAAGTGATCATTGTTGGATTTCCAATCAATGGGGAATACAGGTATTCCCAGTGTCTGCCCATCTCTTTTTGAAAGTTTACCTTTCCCAGAGGGTTTAAGCAAAAGGGGTAAATGAGCAAATTGCGGCATTTTATCTTCCCAACCCAACATTTTGTATAGTAGGATGTGGTGAGGGGTACTTGATAACCATTCCTCTCCCCTGATGACGTGCGTAATCTTCATTAGGTAATCATCAACGATATTGGCCAAATGATAAGTTGGCCAGCCATCACCTTTCAGAATTATTTTATCATCTAAGTCACTACCCTGGAAGGAAACTGTACCCCTAATGAGATCGTTAAATGTAATAGTTTCCGTTTCGGGAATTTTTAATCTGACGACAAAAGGAGTTTGGTTGGACAGTAGATTCTGTACTTCAGCTTTGGGAAGAGATAGACTGTTTTTCATCTTCATTCTTACTCGGTGCCCATAGATGAAATTAGGATCCTCCTTTCTTTGGGCATCCAAAGATTCAGGCGTATCAAAAGCGTAATAGGCATGGCCATTCGCGACCAATTGATCTGCGTATTCTCGATACAAGTGTTTTCTTTCTGATTGTCTGTAAGGTCCATAAGGTCCTCCGACAAATGGACTCTCATCTGGAATAATACCACACCATTCCAATGCTTCTTGTATATACTCTTCTGCTCCCTTTACGAATCTATTTTGGTCGGTATCTTCTATTCTTAGGATAAAGCTTCCATTGGATTTTTTGGCGAGTAAATAATTATAAAGTGCTGTTCGTACCCCCCCAATATGAAGGGGACCGGTGGGGCTTGGAGCAAATCTTAGTCTCATGGAATGGTTTATTTAGTTTTCGGTGAACAATTGATAAAAAAAACAGTTAAAAAATTCCTAACAATACAGCATTTACGAATGATAATTCGTTTATATATTAATTATTACCAACGTCAAACATATAAACACAAATTTAATGTATCTAGTTAACACCCCTCAATTCATTCAAAAACTATTTCCTAATTTTATTTGGCAAATTCCAACGAATAAAAAAGAGTTGTTTTTGACATTTGACGATGGACCTGTTCCGGGTGTTACGCCAGATGTTTTAAATGTATTGGATGCCTACAATGCAAGTGCTACCTTTTTTATGGTGGGCAAAAATATAAAAGAAAATCAAGAATTATTTCAAGAGGTATTAGATCGAGGGCATCAGGTGGGTAATCATACCTTCACGCACATGAATGGATGGAATGAGGAGAATATCAATTATTTTCACGATGTCAGACATACTGAACATTTAACCAGAACCGGCTTATTTAGACCGCCTTACGGCAAGTTAAGACCAAAGCAGGCTCAATTTCTGCAGCGGCACTACAAAGTAGTCATGTGGAGTGTACTCAGTGGCGATTTTGATGCGCAGACTACACAAGAGGAATGTCTGAAAAATGTTGTTAATAATGCTGGAAAAGGTAGTATAATTGTATTCCATGACAGTTTGAAGTCGGCAGATAAAATGTTGTGGGCGCTTCCAAGGGTTTTGGAGCATTTTTCCAATCAAGGATTTGTCTTCAGGTCAATAGATTTCACCAGCAGGACGACTAAACAACTGGAGATGATATCCGCATAATTGCAGATATGACCAGAAGTAAAAAAGTTTTTGTAGATTTTTTCAAGAAATTAAAGCACTACAGCCAAAAAGCTGGAATCAGAATAGGGTATGCCTCCCTTCTTATGTATTATGCCTATACACGAAGAGAGACTCCTTTGTGGGCAAAAAATATAATTTTAGGCTCTATTGCTTATTTTATTTCCCCAATTGATGCGATTCCTGATTTAACGCCATTTTTGGGATATACTGATGATTGGGGAATTCTAAGTTTCGGATTAGTGACTATTGCGGCATACATTGATGAGGAAGTTCGGAGCAAGGCGCGGCAAAGGTTGGTTGAATTTTTTCCCAAGATTAATTTAAAGGAAATTGAGGTGGTGGAAGAGCAGCTTTAGTATGCGTGGCATTCTTATTTTTTTTATGGTGCTTTGGATTCCCTCGATAAGTGGGTATGAAATAGGTTATGGGAATCAACAATTTGCCTATCGACAGTATTACCTGGGGAATCTGGCATTTGAAGAGGAGGCCTATCCTAGAGCGGTTCAATACTTTAGATCGGCTTATCAAATTTTACCAGACAATTTCACATTTGCAATGGCATATGCCATAGGGTTGGCATTGACTGAAAAACCTCATCAAGCATTGAAGGTTATAGAGAAGGCTTTTAATTACTCGGATGAGGAGGAAATAGCAAAATCCCGGGCCTATTTATTTTTTGCCGAAGGCTTATCCAAAATCCATACTGGGGATTATCGAGGAGCTGTTAAATCATTAAAGAAGACATTATGGTGGTCGCATGCAGGGCAAAGTGAAGAAATTCATAGTGTCGTTTATAATTTGCTGGGTTATATATCGGTGGTGAATCAGGGTAAGGGGGCACATCGAAGAGCGGGATTAAAAAGGCATTGGCACGTCCATCAGCGAGATTTGGTGACCGCCCAAAAATATTTTCAAAAGGCATTAGCCCTTGATTCGGCTAACCACTCTGCTTTAAGGAATTATAATTATTTGGCTGAATTACTGGATAGTGATGTACTTCGTCAAGCGGAGGGGAAATCAGTTCAAGAATCTGCAAGTGCTTATACTGGTGGGGGAATCATGGCAGGGATTAATTGGTTAGAATCCTATGATGAAATAGTCATGTTGTTGGATATTACGGGGTCTATGGTAATGGAAAAGGTGCCCTGTAAAGGGACTACTAGATTTGAAGTCATGAAAGAAATGGCAGCAGCTGTCTATTCCAAAATTCCGAGTCATATACCAGTAGGATTGGGCACCATTGACGGAGATTGTGGGAAGAATCCTAAAAATTGGGTAAAGGTGGGTAGCCTTTCGGAAAGAGATTTTACTAATACCTTGAGGTTTTTAATTCCAGATGGAACTACTCCAATGATTGAAAGACTGCTCAGGGCGCCTGAATTATTTTCTGTTAATGCTCAGAAAAAAGCTATTTTCTTGGTCAGTGATGGTGCTGATACTTGCCCAAACAGGAAAATAGACATTTGCAAATGGGCAGAGGAAAAAGCTGCGGAAGGAATTACTATTCACACTTTAAGTTATTTGGATCCCAATGCCATCAATGCCAGTGCGTTTTCTGATTATACTTGTCTTGCGGATAAAACTGGCGGCAAGGTTTTATATTTAGATAATTACGGTTGTTCCAATCTGAGATTTTCTTTTGATTTGGTTGCCAGCATTTCCAAGTCTGTCCCCAAGCTTGAAAAAGCAGATTGTTGGGGTCCTTCATTTAATAATTTATGGGCGATTTTTCCCATTGAAAAATAAGAAACAGGATGTATCAAAAGTACCAACCTTTACCAGCTGAATTCTTCGTGGAAAACAGGAATAAATTTGCTGAGCAGATGGCGCCAAACAGTATTGCTATTTTTTTCTCTAATGATGAGATGCCCAGAACGGGGGATACTTTTTATCCATTTAGGCAAAATAACCAGCTTTACTACCTATCTGGACTTGACCAAGAGGAAACGGTATTGGTGCTTTTTCCAAATTGCATAAAGGAGGGTTTCGAGACGGTAGCCTTTATTCGAAAAGCAGACGCACATCTTTTGACTTGGGAGGGGTATCGACTTTCTAAAGAACAGGCCGGGCAACTGTCGGGAATCAAAAAAATTTTTTGGAAAGAAGACATGAATCGGATTTTAAGAGAATTAATCCTTTTGGCGGATAACATTTATTTGAATTATAATGAAAACGATCATTTTAGAAGCCCTGTAAAGGATATTCACATTAGAATGGCGGAGGAAATAAGGTCTTCCTATCCACTGCATCAATTCAAAAGAGCCCGTCCGATTATAGATGCTATGATGGCTATTAAATCTAAGGAGGAATTAGCGGTCATAAAAAAGGCTATAGCAATAAGTGGTGCGGCTTTTAAGGAAGGGTTATCAGTAGTACAACCAGGTAATTTTGAATACGAAGTTGAGGCTGCTCTAATTGGAGGATTTTTGAAGAGGGGATCGGCAGGAGCCGCTTTTGCGCCCATTGTAGCATCAGGTGCAGATAGTTGTGTTCTTCACTATACTAAGAATAATAAAGAACTAAAAGATGGTGACCTTCTTTTAATAGATTTTGGCGCCGAATATGGAAATTACGCAGCTGACATGACAAGATGCGTCCCAATCAATGGTCGCTTCTCACCTCGGCAGCGAGAGGTGTATGAATCAGTATGGAGTTTGATGCGGATTGCTGCAGGAATGCTCAAGCCTGGGGTAAAGTTAGATGAATACCAAAAGGAAATGGGAAACTACGTATCGGAGGCTTTGATTTCATTGGGTTTGTTAGACAAAGAAAAGGTTAAAAGGCAAGACCCTGAATCACCACTGTATAGAAAGTATTTTATGCATTCTACCTCCCATTTCTTAGGCTTAGATGTTCATGATGTTGGAGGACGCTATGCAGCACTTCAACCTGGAATGGTGTTAACAGTTGAACCAGGAATTTATATTAGAGAAGAAAATTTTGGAATCAGGCTAGAAAATGACTTTTTAATCACTGAGGACGGTGCATTGGATTTATGTTCTGAAGTGCCCATACACCCAGAAGAAATAGAGGTGTTAGTCGGGAAGACTAACACCCCTAACTAGTAAGGATATTTGATTATTCAAAACTTCAATAAAACCACCTGAGATTTTGAATCTAAATGCCTGACCTTCTTGATTACCGTATTTGACTTTTTGCTCAGTCAAATCATAGTATTCATAACTATTGGAAGCGGTAGTGAAAACAATTTCACCTTCTTCTAACGCAGAAACAATAGGTGCGTGATTTTTTAAAACTTGAAACCTACCAGAAACTCCAGGCACTTGAACAGAGGTAATGTTGCCTTTAAAGATTTCTAAATCAGGAGTAAGTACGTTTATCTGCATCATAAGAACTGCTATTTATTTGGCTTCGCTCAACATTTTTTTACCAGCTTCAATAACCTCATCTATATTTCCTTTGAGGTTGAAGGCTGCTTCAGGATATTCATCAGTTTCTCCGTCAAGTATCATGTTAAAACCTCTAATAGTTTCTTCAATAGGAACTAATACTCCTTTGATACCAGTAAAGTTTTCCGCAACATGGAAAGGTTGAGAAAGGAATCTTTGAACCCTTCTAGCTCTGTGTACTACGGTTTTATCTTCTTCAGATAATTCCTCCATACCTAAGATGGCAATAATATCTTGAAGTTCTTTGTAGCGTTGTAGAATTCCAATAACCTTTTGTGCAGTATTGTAGTGTTCGTCCCCAATGATTGCAGGATCTAATATTCTGGATGTAGAATCAAGTGGGTCAATAGCGGGATATATCCCTTGAGCAGCTAACTTTCTACTTAATACAGTAGTGGCATCAAGGTGAGCGAAAGTTGTAGCTGGTGCAGGGTCAGTCAAGTCATCTGCAGGTACGTAAACCGCTTGTACAGAGGTAATAGAACCCCTTTTGGTTGAAGTAATTCTTTCCTGCATCAATCCCATTTCGGTTGCAAGGGTTGGCTGATAACCTACCGCTGAAGGCATACGTCCCAAAAGGGCCGAAACTTCAGAACCTGCCTGGGTAAATCGGAAAATATTATCGATAAAGAAAAGAATATCTTTTCCTCCAGTTGGATCATTTAAATCACCATCTCGGTAGTATTCAGCAACGGTTAATCCAGATAGCGCTACTCTTGCACGTGCTCCTGGAGGTTCGTTCATCTGTCCGAATACCAAAGTCGCTTGAGATTTTGCCAATTCAGCTTTGTCTACTTTAGATAAATCCCATCCGCCTTCTTCCATGCTGTGTTTGAACTCGTCTCCATATTTAATAACATTTGCTTCAATCATTTCTCTAAGCAAATCGTTTCCTTCACGAGTTCGTTCACCAACACCAGCAAAAACAGATATACCTTCGTAACCTTTTGCAATATTGTTAATTAATTCCATGATAAGAACAGTCTTTCCAACACCTGCTCCTCCAAACAATCCAATTTTACCTCCCTTCATGTAAGGTTCAATTAAATCGATAACCTTGATTCCAGTGTAAAGAACCTCCTGTTCAGTTGATAATTCTTCGTAAGTAGGTGGTTTTCGGTGAATAGGATAAGCAGATGCACCTTTTTCAACCTTACCAATTCCATCAATTGAATCACCAACTACATTAAAAAGTCTTCCCTTAATGGCATCCCCAACAGGCATAGTAATGGGTAATCCGGTGTCTACCGCTTCAGTACCTCTAGTAAGACCATCGGTGGCGTCCATTGCGATAGTTCTAACACTGTCCTCTCCGAGGTGCTGTTGAACTTCCAAAACCAAGATTTCACCATTAGGTTTTTTGATTTCTAAAGCGTTTAGAATTTCCGGAATATTTGCATTATCCTTGTCGAAAACAACATCGACAACTGGGCCAATTACCTGTTTTACGCGTCCTGTATTTGCCATAATTTTTGAATGTATGGGGTATTTGTTCTAAAATTGGGGCAAATTTACTCTTTTGAATTGATAATAAAAATAAAATTTGTTACCGTGCAAAAGGTAAGCATCCTCTTTCCGGTTTATAACGCTGAAAAATATTTGGAAGATTGCTTGAATTCTATTCTTCGGCAAACCTATAACAACTGGGAATTAATAGCCGTGGATGATTATTCCACGGATAGCAGCTGGATGATTTTGACTGGCTTTAAAGACCTAGATGCTCGGGTAAGAATTTTCAAAAACCCTAATGATAAAGGTATTCTTCCTGCTCTTCGCTATGCTACTTTACAGATTAAGGGCGAAATGGTAACTAGGATGGATGCCGATGATTTAATGCCTGAATACAAAATAGAAAGGTTAGTCGGGATAGTGGAGCCTAAAGTAATTGCTACAGGATTGGTCAAATATTTCGCCCATGAGGGAACACTGAGACAGGGTTACATAAATTATCAAAATTGGATCAATGAGGTGTTGCAGTCGCCCAATCCTTGGCATCATCTTTTTGAAGAGTGTATCATTCCCTCGCCTGCCTGGATGATGAGGCGGGAAGATTTTGAAGAAATTGGTGGATTTGAAAGCGGTCAGTATCCAGAGGATTACGATTTTTGTTTTAGACTGTATCAATCGGGCTTTGAGATTAGAGTTGTTCCTGAAGTGATTCACCTTTGGAGAGATCACTCTAGCCGCTCTTCTCGACAATTAAAAGAATATGCAGATCAAAATTTTTTTAAGCTAAAAGTTTACTATTTAAAAGCTTTGAAAGTAGTTGATGCCAACCTACCCTTACTGTTGTGGGGTGCCGGAAAAAAGGGAAAATCGTTAGCAGCTCTATTGAGGGAAGCTGGTATTGATTTTATGTGGAGTTGTAATACTGAAAGTAAATGGGGACATTACATAAATGGAAAAAAAATAGAAGATTCAGCTACAGCTTTAGAGTTGTGTGCTGGTGGCAGAGCAATAATTGCAGTTTCGGGGCCTTTGGACAAAGAAAATGCTAAAGCTCAGTTGAAATCTTATTTTAAACCAGATTGCTGTTATTCTTTTTATTAATTGGACAAAGGGTCAAAGCGAAAACACATGATAAAAAGTGAACTTCTAAAAGCAGCCTATTTAGGTACGGATCGATTCTATCCCGATCGCGCTTTAGACCAATTTTTAAAAGAAAACGGATTCCAGAGTCCTGCTATTCCATCGGAGCGATTGGCAAAAGCATTAATGGTATTTATCCAATTGGAGAAATCTGCAAAAATCTATCCGAAATGTCCCCCAAAAAAAACAAACAATGAATAAGGTAATCAGGCCTCATGCTGAGGATAAATACGCCCTTGAATTAAAAGCCCTCAAAAATATAGATCAAGGAGAAAAGCCTTTGGGCTGGGAACTGTCTCCCAAATCAGTTGTGGACTATATTATGGGTACGGAATTACCAGATGGAACTTCCATTGAACCCAAGTATATTGGCCAGCGAAGATCAATTGAAATTGCTGTAGCCACTTTAGCAACAGATCGAGCTTTATTGCTTCTAGGCGTACCCGGAACGGCTAAGACTTGGTTGGCGGAAAACTTAGCAGCAGCCATTAGTGGCCATTCTTCTTTGTTGATTCAGGGAACAGCAGGATTGGGGGAGGAAGCGCTGAGATACAATTGGAATTACGCCCGGCTAATCGCTGAAGGTCCAACTGAAAATGCGTTAGTGCCGAGTCCAGTAATGCTAGGTATGCAGAAAGGGAAAATGGTTCGAGTGGAGGAATTGACCCGGATTCCATCAGATGTACAGGACGCCTTGATCACTATTTTATCCGAAAAAGTTTTGCCCATTCCCGAATTGAACCAAGAAATTGCAGCAATACCCGGGTTTAACATAATCGCTACCGCCAATGACCGGGATAGAGGAGTAAACGAACTTTCTAGTGCCTTAAGACGCCGCTTTAACACCTTGATAATGCCTCTTCCCGAAAAATTAGAAGAAGAGGTAAAAATAGTTTCCTCTAAAGTCGCAGATAATCCCATTCCTTTTAAGAAAGTGGCTGAACAGGATACGGTCAGAGAAATAGGTAGATTGGTAACTATTTTCAGAGAGTTAAGAAATGGCGTTACAGAGGACGGTGCGCTTAAAATAAAAACCCCTTCCGGAACACTAAGTGCTGCTGAAGCTATTTCGGCAATAAATAATGGATTAACCATGGCCCATTTTTTTGGAGATGGACGCCTATCGGCAAAATTTCTCATCGATAGTATTGAAGGAGCAGTGGTCCAAGATCGAGTCCAAGACCAGTTAATTTGGAAAGAATATCTTGAAACGGTAGTTAAAGAAAGAGAAGAGTGGAAAGACTTATATGAAGCGGCCCTAAAGAAATCTTAAATGGTTAAATTTTTTGGAATTAGACACCACGGCCCCGGCTCAGCTAATAGTTTAAAAAATGCGCTCTTCACTTGGAAGCCCGACTGTATTCTGGTAGAGGCCCCAGAAGAAATGGATCAAACATTCAAGTTCTTTTCATCGCCAGGAATGACGCTTCCCATAGCTTGTCTGTTGTACGCCAAGAATGATCCTTCCAAAGCATCTTATTTGCCAATGGCAGTTTTTTCTCCAGAATATCAAGCTATCGTTCATTCCCAACAGTTCCAAATTCCCATACGCGCTATAGATTTACCTATGGCTTATCAATTCGTCAGAGAACAAAACTTACCCACTTTAAATCTTTCCGCTCGTGCCAATGACTGGGAAATAGACCCTTTGGGTAAAATGGCCCAATTAGCAGGGTATTCTGATTATGAGAGATGGTGGGAGGTGACTTTCGAAGAGCAAGAAGGGAGCACTGCTATTTTTGATGCCATAGCTAATATGATGGAAACTTTGAGGCCTAATGGGGTGCAAGAAGTCAATGGAATGAATATTTGGCGAGAAGCTTGGATGAGAAAACAAATAAGAAAGGCAATCAAGGAAGGGTTTGAGAAAATTGCCGTAGTCTGCGGAGCCTGGCATGTCCCAAGGTTACAAGAATATCATTCCATTAAGGAAAAGGATGATCAATCGATATTAAAGGGTAGAAAAAAAGAACCATGCACGGCATGCCTAATTCCCTGGAGTTATGAACAAATGACTCCAAGTCAAGGATATAACTCCGGAGTTCACGCGCCATTTTGGTATGAATCTTTGTTTTTCCACCCCAAACAAGCAGTCGTTAGATGGATGGTCAAGGCTGCAAGATTATTAAGAAGAAAAAATTTAGATGCCTCTTCCGCTGAGGTGATGGAAGCAGTTGGACTTGCCAATGCATTGGCAGGGTTGAGGAATTTAAAAATTCCTGGCTTAAAGGAATTAGAAGATGCCGCACTAACAGTATTGTGTCAAGGAAAGCAGGCGCAATTGGATGCCATTTACAAAAATTTATTGACCAATAATCGAGTGGGTAAAATCCCTAAAGAAGCTCCTCAAATCCCAATTCAGAAGGATTTTTTAAAAACAGTTAAAAGTCTTCGTTTGTCCTCCTCTATGGAAAACGATCAAATACACAGAAAAGAATTGGATTTGCGCAAGCCCAATCAACTTCAAGTAAGTATTTTTCTGCATCGACTGTTGTTACTAGAAATAGAATGGGGAAGGAAATTAACGAGTAAAGCCCTTGCACAAGGCAGTTTTAACGAGCGTTGGTCCTTAAAATGGCACCCTCGGATTCTGATTCAAATTATTCAATGTGGCAGATGGGGGAAAACAATTGAAGAGGCCTTGTTAAACAAGATTAATCATAAAATTGAGGCGGCTAAGGACCCAGTTCGACTGGCCAAAATGTTAGATCATGTGATTAAAGCAGATCTAAAAGAAGTGGTTCAGCCATTATTGAGAAAACTACAGGAAACGGGAGTTGGACAGCGGGATACCGAATCTCAAATGCAAGTACTCAACGAATTAATCCCATTGAGAAGATATGGGGATGTTAGAAATGTTGATCAAAATGTACTCGATTGGTTGATTGACGATTTAATTACTAGGATTTGTTTAGGAATACAGCCATTTGTTTTCCAAATGAATGAAGAGGAGGCTGATCAGTTTTTTTCAACCATCCAAATAACCCATCATTTAATTGGCTTTTTAGAACATTCAGATGATCAAGTTAAATGGTTGAATGCTTTGAAGGGGGTGTTAGAACAAAAAGAATCCGCTCCTAAAATTAGGGGAGGAATACTTCGAATACTTTATGATAAAGGAATAATTTCGTTGGAAAGAACTCAAAAATATTTTGTTTTAGAACTCTCACAAAGAGATGAATTGGAAAAAATTGGAAGGTGGTTAGAAGGTTTTTTATTTGGATCAGCGGGGCTACTATTGTATCAACCTTCTTTATTGGTGTTATTGGATGATTGGATTTCAAGATTGGACCAAAATCGCTTTATGGAAGTTCTACCCATTCTGAGACGCACTTTTTCCAAATATTCAGGTAACGAAAAACAAAGAATCATGAGAAAAGTCCTGCTTCAAGAAAAAGACGATAAAGACCAAGAAATGGAATGGGATCAAAAGAGACTTAAAATGATTCTTCCCCAAATTCAATCTTGGTTTTCTTGAGATAATTCAATCCAGAAATTATTGTAACCTTCGCCCTGAATGATTTGGATGGTTTGAAGATTTAATAGTTCCAAGATGGCCAGAAAGGTAACTATGGCATGGATTCTATTTTCACACTTTTCAAAAATTTTCTCAAAGCCTAGTTTTTTGCCTCCATTATTTTTAAGCAAATTTATAATTAGTGGAGATTGATTATCGATATCGTATTGAAAATTAGCTATTTCATGTATGGCTCTTGGTTTGGTGTTTTCAAACCGTTCCATTACACGCTGAAAAGCTTTTAGGATTTTAAAAAGGCTTACAGATTCCATTTCCACATCCACTAATGCCCGCGTAGCAATATCCTGTAATTCGTTAATCACATTTCCTCGGGTATATTTTTGGGATCTTTTTTCTTCTAATTCCCTCATTTCTTGCAGAATACTTTTGTATTGCTTGTATTCCAACAATCTGTTGACCAACTCTTCCCTGGGATCAATTTCTTGTCCTTCTTCATCTATACTTTTTCGAGGAAGTAACATCTTGGCTTTAATTCTGCAGAGGGTGGCAGCTACGACTACGAATTCACTAGCCAAATCAATATTTAATGTTTCCATGTCCTTTATATAGGCCAAGAAATCGTCGGTAATTGATGCAATAGGAATATCGTGAATATCTAATTCATCCCTTTCAATGAAAAACAAAAGAAGGTCAAAAGGTCCTTCAAAATGTTCTAGTTTGATGGTAAAAGTTTCGCCCATGGGTCAAAAATAGGATTTTCGGGTATCTTTAAACACATAAAATAAAGGGTTGAGTGCCATGAAAAAAGCCATTGGAACCATGTATTTACTACCTCTACCATTAGGCATAGGAGGAGCAGAATCGTTAAGTATAGCAGGGATTCAAAAACTAAGCGAATTAGATTATTTTATAGCTGAGCGAGCTAGAACCTTTAGACGTTTTTTAAAGGAAATTGCACCAGAGACCAATTTTGAAGGCATAGAAGTCCACGAATGGACTAAAGGAATGGTTGAGGAAGCGATGGAGGCCTTATTACATCCTTTGGAAGTTGGAAGAGATGTAGGGATTGTGTCTGAAGCTGGATGCCCGGGCATTGCGGATCCTGGTGCCTTAGCTGTTCAGTTAGCGCACCAATTCGGGTATAAGGTAGTCCCTGTTGCGGGACCCTCATCAGTATTATTAGCATTGATGGGTAGTGGATTCAATGGCCAGAATTTTCGTTTCAATGGTTATTTGCCCAGAGAAAAAAATAATTTGCAAAACAAATTGGTACAACTAGAAAGAAGCGTCAGGCAATCTGGTTGTACGGAAATTTTTATCGAAACTCCTTACCGGAATGACCAGTTGCTTGATGCTGCGATTCAATGTTTGCACCAAGATACCCATTTGGCTATTGCGGCAGATTTGACGCTCCCATCGCAAATGATCAGGCGAGATTCAATTGGAAATTGGAAATCTGAAGAGAGACCAAAACTTCACAAAAGACCTGCTGTTTTTTTAATAGGCAGTTAAAATTCTTTGATTGCAGGTAACAAATAAAAAGTTTGCTCGTTTTAACGAAGTTTAAAATCTTCAGATAAATATGAGAATTTGGATCAGTATTGGCCTAGTATTTATGGTGTCGACAGTTGGGGTAGCTCAGAGAGGATGGGAGGTAGGGCTAATGGGGGGCATATCCTATTATGTTGGAGATTTAAATACCAACTATAGTTTGAAGACCCCAGGGCACTATTTCAGTGCAGTTGGGCGATACAATTTCAATTCACGCCTGGCGGCAAAAGGGAGTATTGGACTAAGCAGAGTGATGGCCGATGATCAGTATTCTTCCAATATATACGAGCGAGCAAGAAATCTAAGTTTCAGATCAGATATTAAGGAAATTGGTGCCAGGTTAGAATTCAATTTTTTGCCATTCATTCATGGGAGTAAAGATGCTTTTTTTACTCCGTACTTATTCTCTGGTATAGGTATTTTTAATTTTAATCCTGAAGCGCGATTAGATGGAGAATGGGTTTATTTGCAACCTTTGGGTACGGAGGGACAAGATATAGACTCGGAGTATCGGACTTCTTCGGTAAATTGGCAATTTGGGATAGGAATGAAGATTTCGTTAAACTATGAATGGAGTGTTAATATTGAAGTGGCTTCCAATAACACCCTGACTGATTATCTGGATGATGTAAGTACTATTTACCCTGATATGTTGGTTTTGAGAAGATTAAGAGGTGTACAAGCAGTTGAATTATCGGATCGATCCATTAATGTGCCCGGAATTCCTGCTTCGACTATTGGAGGCTTGGGGCGTCAAAGAGGAGACAGCACTAATAATGATCATTATATCCAGTTAAGCGTTGGTATATTGTATTATTTTGGACAATTGAGGTGTCCAACGATTAGTAGATAAAATATAAGGTGAAAATGAATCCATGGTTTTTTGGACTTCAGGTTGGATTCGTTTTGAGTCTTTTTATAGGTCCAGTTTTCATTGCGTTATTTGAATCCGCATTAGATCGTGGATTCAGAGGTGGTTATGCTACTAGTTTGGGAATATGGATAGCTGACTTTTTTTATGCAGCTACCTTTTTTTTTGTTTTTCGATATTGGGAAATACATTTTGCAGAAGAGGACATCATTACCTATTTAGCGCTACCGGGCAGTATAGTCCTTCTTTCAATTGGAATATTTTCAATTGTTAAGGCTTCGCCATCTTATCAACATCAATTTCAGAATCCTGAGGAAAAGGCGCTTTCAATTGGAAGATGTTTTGTAAAGGGTATTTTAATCAACGCTATTAGTCCTACTACGGTCGTGTTGTGGGCAAGTATAGTTGGAACGATGGCGGCATTGGACTTTAGTGTTAGTGAGTTTTTTAAGTTTTTCAGCTCCTTCTTACTGGTTTTAATCGCGATGGATACTATTAAGATATTCTTAGCAAATAAATTAGGTACCCACCTTTCCGGTTTTCACCTGATTAGATTAAAACGAATAGCAGGGGTTGCTTTGATAGTTTTTGGATTAGTGATTTTCTTCAGATTTGTTCTTTAGTATTGCTTTATTCTTTAAGCTAAGGTCAGGCTGTAAATATATGCTTGAAAAGTACCTGAGATGATGTGAACGTTATCTTTTGGTCACAATAGTATATCAATTTCTGCAAATTGAAACTATAGGTAATGCTAACTTTATATTGGCCAACTATGAACTAAACATTGAATAAAATGTATCTAAAACTGTACCTAATTTAATCTAGTAAGTAATGGCTGAAATGTTTCACGACTTAACCATCAACAAGATAATCAGAGAAACGCCTGACGCGGTTACCTTGCAATTTGCCGTGCCGGAAGACTTAAAACAAGCATTTAAGTATCAACCTGGTCAATATTTGACCTTGTCATTTACTTTTGGAAATAAAGAAGAAAGGAGGGCTTACAGCATGAGCAGTAGCCCACTAGATGAGAATATTGCGGTGACAGTTAAAAAATTAGAGGGTGGAATTGTAAGCTCATATATACATGATCAGCTTCGGGAAGGAGCAGTAGTTTCTGTTATGCCACCTGAAGGAAAATTTATTCCAAAAATAAATGAAGACCATAGAAAATCATACTATTTCTTTGGAGCAGGAAGTGGAATAACGCCCTTGATTTCAATCATCAAAACGCTATTGGAAAAAGAACCACAAAGCAGTATTTTTCTTCTGTATGGCAGCCGGGATGAACAGCATATTATTTTCCGAGATGCCTTGGAGCGTTTACAAGGAAAATACAGTGGTCAGTTGAAAGTCAGTTATGTATTAAGTCAACCAGAGCGGCAAAAACCGGAGGGTCTAAAGGGATGGTTTTCTAAAGGAACAACTAATTGGGAGGGAAGAATAGGTAGAATCGATGGTAAATTGGTGGATTTATTTTTAGAGGAAAATCAATCTATATATGAGGACAGCGAGTATTTCATATGTGGACCGGGTGGAATGATTGAGTCTGTACAGGCCCAGCTTAAGACTATGGAAATTGACGCTAAAAAAATTCATGTAGAACATTTTTTTATTGAACACGAGGGTGAGGGAAAAGGGCTCAACGAAGCTTCGGTAGAAATCACCTTAAATGGAAAAAAATATTTAATTGAAGTCCCTGAGGCCAAAACCATTTTGGATGTGATGATTGAAGATGATTTGAATCCTCCTTATTCGTGCACTTCTGGGGCTTGCTCTACTTGTATGGCCAAGGTTTTGGAGGGCGAAGTTACTATGGAAGTCAGCCATGCTTTGGACGAAGATGAAATTAAGAATGGTTACATTCTAACTTGTCAGGCACATCCACAAACGCCAAAAACAGTTATTACCTTTGACGAATGAAAAAATGGTTTACTCCCGTAGTAGTCATATCGTATATGACTGTTGTTCCGATTTGGGCGGGGAGTCAAACTATTGCTTTACCTGAACAAATTAACACTACATTCGAGGAGTTCCAACCTCTTGTTACTCTTGACGGGAAGAGAATTTATTTTTCCCGTAAGGGAGACGAAAGAAATATGGGGGACCACAACTACGCAGACTGCTGGTATGCAGAGAAGGATCCTCAAGGCGTATGGATGGAACCTATCCACTGCGGAATGGTTATTAATAATTCAGAAGCCAATGCCCTAGTAGCTTTGGACTATAGAAATTCATGGGGTTTAGTCAAGGATGGTGAAGAATCGGGCCGATTTACTGAATTAAAAATTCAAGGAGCTTTGATTAACAGGACCAACCAAATCTCTTGGTTGGATAGTCTGCCGAATTACCAAATTTTAGATGTACATATACTTCCAGAAAAGGGAATTGGAATTTTAGCTATTAATGACCGGCAAGGAGGAGATGCCGATTTATATATGACTACGCGCTCCCCCAATGATACGATTTGGTCTCCTCCCATCAAATTGCAGGGGGGGATTAATGGACCAAAGGAGGAGCGGCACCCTCACCTGGCCCCAGATGGCAGGACATTGTATTTCTCTAGCAATTCTCATGGTGGTTTTGGAGGTAGTGATATTTTCATTTCTCGGTTAGTTGGGGAAGATTCCAGTATATGGTCACCACCTAAGAATATGGGGCGCTCTATTAATAGTGCGCTGGACGAAAGCGCTAGTTCTCTGTCTATTACAGATAGAACCCTCTATTTTGTGAGAACCTTACCCTTGAAGAGCAGTGATTTGTTTTCGGTTAATTTGGAGGAGTCCTTTCTTCCTCAGGCTTTGTCATTAGTTGCTATACAAGCTGATTGTCAAGGACAATTAGTTAAATCCACTTTTGGAGACAAGACGGAAAGATTACCTCTTAAGGACTCTATTTTTAACTTGGTTTTGGATGGAAATGAGGCGAATATGTTAACCTTTATTGAAAGTCAAAATAAATTTTACCCCTCTCAAATTATTAAGGCTTCTCCAGTAGAAGAGGTACTCGATTATGAACAACAGGCCTTGATAGATGCGGTCTTATCAGATTCCTATTATAGGTCTGTAGAGCTAGAAATTCAAAAACTTCAAAAAGAAATCCTTAACAGCAGAGCTGGTTTAAAGAATTACAGTCAATTATTAGCTGCACAAATTGCGAATCTTGGTGTTCCTCATACTGCGGTTTTTGAAAACGAGGGTTTCAAAACTGACCGAACACTTTTGGAACTGGAGCAGAGGTATGAAAAATTTTTGAAAAAGTCCCTTTCGGGAAAAGATGACATCAGGAAAGATTCGGTTTCCGATAACACGGTGGTTCAGGGTCGAGAAAAGAGGATTATAGATTTAAAAAGACAAATTAACCAAGAGGAATTAATAGATGAAGAAAAAGAGAGCAAGGTCCAAAAACCACTTTCTTTTGGAGACTTTAGGGAAATTGTCAAGCGAGAAGTAGAGTTAGAGCTTTTCCCCAAAGTATGGGAGGTTTTGGTTGCAGACTTGAAATCAGATGTACAATTAGAGGTTAGGAAAGATTATGAGAGTGAAGCATATAGAGGTATATTAAAAGGAGAATGGCTCAAAGACTCTATTCCACAATTTTGGAGAATTCTCCGCAGCAGTCCCGTTCAGCCCAACTATAATAATGTGTTGGCAGGAGATCTGAAAAGGCATTTAGAGCCTATTGTTAGAGCCACTATGTTGGGGCTTCTCAAGGAGGAAGCAAAAGTATATTTAGAAAAGATTTTTCATATGGTGGTTTTGGAAAAAATCCAAATGGCTGCCATCAAGGAATTGAAAGATTTAACCAATACTCAAAAAAATTTGGAGGAAAAAATTATTGAATCTATGGTGGATTCAGTTAGGGTTAATTTAAAATACCCAGAAATCCAAACCCAGTTGGAGGAATTAGAATTTAAAGAGTATGAATGGTCGTTAGAACCACTTCTTTTGGTTAAGCATGTTTATTTTGAATTACCTGCATTAAATTTTACCACCAATGAGGTTCAATTGGACCATTTTGCAAGATTGGAATTGAATCGAGTGGTTCAGTTACTGCGATCCAGGCCTAATTTGGTTTTAGAAATTTTAGTTCATACTCATGGATACATGACCTATTCTAATGCGGATCGTTTAACGAAGCAAAGAGCTGAGCAGATAGAAAACTATCTATTAAGAGCAGGCGTAAAATCAGAAAGAGTAAAAGTGATAGGAGTAGGAAAAAATTATCCTAAATTGGCGAATCACAACTATGAAAATAGGAGACAAAATCAAAGAGTGGAAATCCTAATTAAGTAAAACATGAGTAAATTAATAACAGAGCAGCAAATTGAAGCGGCAGTAGATTGGTTGGAGACTAATGATAACAGTTTTGAAATCACGCTCTCTCAGCTTAAAGAAGTGCAGCCAATGGTGTTAGCATACCTCTTATCAGAACATACTCATATCCTAACAAAACCGGAACGGGAGTACTTGCTATTTTTAGCCATATCGATTTGGAAGAGTTTGGAATTAGCCAATAAGACTGAAGGAATGGAAGAGATTGATGAAAATATAGTAGGGGAATTAGAGGAGGCACATTGGGGAATGTGGTCAGAAAGCAGAGGGAAGGATTTTGCTTCCAAACTGGATATATTTTTTGAAAATTCTCCTCAAGAGGAGCTTCTAGCATTTGTGGAAGATGCCCTTGAGGAGGAAGGTAATGAAGATTGGCTTACCTCAGAAGGAAGGGAAGCAATATTCATATTTATGGTTACCCTCATTAATGTGTTCGACCGTTATATTTAGTCTGTTCGTAGGGCTCTTCTCAATATTTTACCGACGTTAGTTTTTGGGAGTTCACTAATAAATTCAATTTCTTTAGGCACTTTATAAGCAGTTAAATTTTCCTTACAAAACGCTAAAATTTCTTTTTCGGTAAGGTTTTCCTCTTTTTTGACTACGAAAATTTTTACTGCTTCTCCTGATTTTTCATGTGGAACTCCGATGGCGGCAGCTTCCAAAATTTTGGGGTGGGTGGCTAATACCTCTTCGATTTCATTTGGAAACACATTAAACCCTGAGACCAAAATCATATCTTTTTTGCGATCTACAATGCTAAAAAATCCGTCTTCATCCATTTTTCCAATGTCGCCCGTGCATAACCAACCATCTTTTATGGTTTCGGCAGTCGCCTCGGGTCTGTTATAATAACCTTTCATAACTTGAGGCCCTTTGACCTGTATTTCTCCTATTTCCCCCATGGGTAGTTCTTCCCCATTATCATTAACTATTCGTACATCTGTAGAAGGGACGGGTAGGCCAATTGAACCAATCTTACATGTTCCGTCTAAAGGATTAACGGTGACTACGGGTGAGGATTCGGTCATTCCGAAACCTTCTGATAACGTGCAACCCGTTACCATTTTCCACTTATCCGCCACAGGTTTTTGAACGGCCATACCGCCACCAACAGTGGCTTTCAAAGTTGAAAAATCCAATTGAGCAAAGTCCTTATGATTGAGGAGGGCATTAAAGAGCGTATTGACCCCTGAGATTAGTGAAATGGGTGCGGATTTAATGGCTTTAATTACAGAATTTAGATCCCTTGCATTAGTAACCAGAACCGTTTCTGCTCCAAAGCTCATCAATCCCAAACAATTGACTGTGAAAGCGAATATATGGTAGAGGGGAAGTGGGCAAAGGGCAACTTCCTTTCCTTCTTTGAGAAAGGGGTGTAACCAAGCTCGGATTTGAATCATATTAGCAACTATATTCCTATTGGTGAGCATAGCTCCTTTAGAAACACCTGTAGTCCCTCCGGTATATTGTAGAAGAATGACATCGTCAGGAAGGTTTTGCCGATCAGGCAAAGTAAATTTTTTGCCTTGTTTGACAGCATCCATAATGGTTACCGTGTTGGGAAGATTATAACGAGGAACCATTTTTTTAACATTCCGCACTACGAAGTTCACGATTTGTTTTTTAGGAAACCCTAGCATTTCCCCTATACTAGTGAGGATAACGGTTTGGATCGCAGTTTCCTCAATTATTTTTTCAAGATTAGCGGCAAAATTCTCTGCAATGACAATTGCTTTGGCTCCAGAATCTTTGAATTGGTGCAACATTTCCCTAGGAGTATACAAAGGATTGGTATTAACCACGATTAATCCTGCTTTAATGGCACCAAAAAGTGCAATTGGATATTGAAGTAAGTTGGGCATCATCAAAGCAATTTTATCCCCAGGATTTAAGCCCCTAGAATGCAGATAGGCGCCAAAATTAGTAGAAAGCAAGTCTACTTGATGATAAGTTAGAGATTGACCCATACAGGTAAAAGCTTTGAGATGGGCAAATTTCTGAAAGGTTTCTTTGAGAAGTTCAACCAGAGATTGATATTGATCAGGATTGATGTTGGCAGGTATTCCTGCTGGATATTTTTTTAACCATGGTCTAGCGTCATTCATAGCTTCAAGGGTTTAATTTAACTCGGAAAATACATTATTCTCAATAAAAAGAGTACATTTGCACCGCTAAAAATATTACTTAACCCTTAAAAGCATTCTTTCAATGCTAACAGAAGAAAACAACGAGGACGCAATGGCGCCTCAAGAAAATGAAAATGTTGTGGAGTCGAATGACCAAACTGCAACCAACCAAGATGATGATTCAACCTCGCAGGAAGATGAGGACGAATTAGAATTACCTGAGGAAGTAGATTATGCTGCTGGAACAGCTCACGATGATTACGATTGGACGGGAGGAGCGAGGCAAACTGCTGTTTATACATCAGAGCAGCGTTCTAAAATGGATGATGAATATTCTGCTACCCTATCCTCTCTAATAGAAAATGAAATTGTTTCCGGTCGCGTAACTTCTATCCAAGATGGAGATGTATTACTTGACATCAACTTCAAGTCTGATGGATTAGTTCCTTTATCTGAATTTAGGGATACCCCTGATTTAAACGTGGGAGATCATGTCGACGTTTATGTGGAGATGCAAGAAGATGCGAGAGGTCAATTGATTTTGTCTAGGAGAAAGGCTAAGTTATTGCTCGCTTGGGAAAGAATCGTTGATTCGTACACTAATGGTACCGTCATAAAAGGTACTGTGATTAGTAAGACTAAAGGTGGATTAATTGCTGATTGTGGTGGTCTAGAAACCTTCCTTCCGGGTTCTCAGATTGATATTAAGCCAATCATAGATTACGATATATATGTTGGTAAAACCATGGAATTCAAAGTGGTTAAAATCAATGAGGCCATTAAGAACGCAGTGGTTTCTCACAAAGCACTTATTGAAAGTGATTTGGCGGAACAGCGAGAGCACATCATTAGTGGATTAGAAAAGGGACAGGTTTTAGAAGGAGTGGTTAAGAACTTAACTGACTTTGGTGCATTCCTTGATCTTGGTGGTGTTGATGGTCTGTTGTATATAACTGATATTTCTTGGGGTAGAATTAACCACCCTGCAGAGGTCTTAGAATTAAATCAGAAAATTAATGTTGCTGTTCTTGATTTCGATGAGAATAAGAAGAGGATATCTTTAGGTTTAAAGCAATTACAGCCGCATCCATGGGAAGTTTTAGATACTGATATCCAAGAAGGGTCTGTAGTTAAAGGTAAGATTGTAAATATAGAAGATTACGGTGCTTTCCTTGAAATTAAGCCAGGAGTTGAAGGTTTGATTCACGTAAGTGAAGTTTCTTGGAGCAATCAACCAATTAATGCCAGGGAATTCTTTAAGCTAGACCAAGAATACGAGGCTAAAGTAGTTACTATAGATAAGGAGGAAAGAAAAATGTCTCTTAGTTTAAAGCAATTAACTAAGGACCCATGGACAGACATTGAAACCAAATATCCATTAAATAGCAAACATAGTGGAGTGGTTAAGAATCTTACTCCCTATGGAGTGTTTGTTGAACTAGAAGAAGGTATTGGTGGAATGGTTCATATTTCCGATTTGTCTTGGACAAAGAGATACGGACATCCATCTGAATACACCAAAGTAGGTGCTCCTATAGATGTAAGTATATTGGAAATTGATATCGAAAACAGGAAACTATCACTTGGACATAAGCAATTGGAAGAAAATCCATGGGATACATTCCAAACAGTATTTCCTGTAGGAAGCTACCATGAAGCTACGGTATTGAGAAAAGAGGATAGAGGAGCAATTGTTCAATTGCCTTATGGCTTAGAAGCTTTCTCTCCAAGTAAACACTTGAAGAAAGTCGATGGTCAAATGGCTGAAATTGATGAGGTCATCACCGTTAAGGTTATTGAATTCAATAGAGATGAGAAGAGAATTTTAGTGAGTCATCTTAGATATCTTGAAGATATTAATAAAGAAGCTGACGATAAAGTAAAGGAGGAGAAGGCGAAGGAAAGAGCTGAAATCCAAAAAGTCGTTAAGAAGACACAATCAAGTGTTGAAAAATCTACTTTAGGAGATTTAGCAGACTTTTCTGAGTTAAAGGAGAAGATTCAAGATTCTGACGAAGAGTAGTCACTAGGAAAACAGCTATTTTTTTAAAATCCTGCTACTTTCATGTATAGTGGCAGGATTTTTTTAATTAGTGCGTATGAATAAAAAGATTTATTCCTCTAAGTTGTTATTCATTGGAGAGTATACTGTGTTAATGGGAGGTAGGGCCTTGGCCACTCCGCTCTCTTTATACTCTGGGCAATGGTCATATGGAGATGAACAGGGGTTTCATCAAAGAGACTTAAAAGAATTTAGCCGCTATTTACAACAGACGGATATTTTTGATTTTGTAGATGCTCAAAGTTTTGGAGCATCTTTGTTAAAAGGGCTTTATTTTGATTCCAATATACCGGAGGGTTACGGAATGGGAAGTTCAGGTGCACTTTGTGCTGCATTATTGGATTCCTTTGGACGCCATATAGATGAGGACAATCTTGTTCAATTAAAGGAAAAGTTAGGTAGATTAGAGAGTTACTTTCACGAATCTAGTTCTGGATTTGACCCTTTAATTTCATTTGTCAACCAACCTATTCTTGTCCATTCGAGTAACCGTATGGAAAAAGTGGAGGTAAAATTACCAAGGGACGCACAGGGTCATATTTTTTTGGTAGACACGGGACATTCAAGGAAGACAGGTCCTTTAGTACACTGGTTTACCGAAGCTATAAAGGATAAGATTTTTGAGCGTGCGATTTACGATAGATGGATTCCAGCTACAGATAAAGCTATTGAAGGATTATTAGAGGGTGATTTTGAAAAATTAAAGGCATCGTGGTTAGCAATTAGTACCTTTCAATTTAAGGAACTTAGAAATTTAATAACCCCAGAATTTAGGGAGGTAGAGCGTGAACAAGATGGTTGGGCTTTGAAGTTGTGCGGCGCTGGTGGTGGTGGTTTTATGTTGGGATTGTGTTGGGATGAAGATAAAACCAGAAATTATTTTTCCAATAAGGGTTGGAATATTCTACCATTAACCTTTTTGACCTGAAGATACTACAGTTCAGACCAGTTTTCACGGTCAAGACTTCTGTAGTGAATAGCCTCTGCAAGGTGTTCAATTTTAATTTCCTCGCTTTCCGCCAAATCAGCAGCTGTTCTCGCAACTTTTAAAATTCTGTCGTAGGCTCTTGCAGAGAGTTGTAATTTCTCCATGGCTTTTTTTAGAAGGATTAAACCGGCACTTGGTAGCTGACAAATGGATTGAACCATTTTTGGAGTCATTTGAGCGTTACTGTGTATTCCAGGATAATCTTTATATCTGTTTTGTTGGAGTTGCCTCGCTTTAATGACCCGTTCTCTAATTGTGGCGCTGGTTTCATTCATTTGATTATTCTGTGTGATTTTATCATAGGATACGGGAGTAACCTCAACATGTAGATCGATTCTATCCAGTAAAGGACCTGATATTTTATTTAAGTATTTTCGGACCAATCCAGGTGGGCATACACATTCTTTTTCAGGGTGGTTATAGAAACCGCATGGGCAAGGATTCATGGAGGCGATTAACATAAGATTGGCTGGATAGGAAAGCGTAGTTTTGGCTCTAGAGATGGTGACCTTTCTTTCTTCTAGGGGTTGTCGCATAACTTCTAAGGCATATTTGGAAAACTCGGGCATTTCATCTAGAAATAGAACGCCATTATGTGCAAGGGATATTTCTCCCGGCATAGGGTTGGTTCCCCCCCCGAATAGTGCTATGGCCGAAGTAGTATGATGAGGAGAACGAAATGGTCTTTTGGCAATAAGAGAAGCATCCTGAGGTAAAATTCCGGCAACAGAATGTATTTTGGTAGTTTCCAGTGCTTCATGTAAGTTAAGTGGTGGCAAAATGGTTGGCAATCTTCTGGCTAGCATTGTTTTACCAGCGCCTGGAGGACCAATAAGGACCGCATTGTGGTTGCCTGCTGCTGCTATTTCAAGCGCCCGCTTTATATTTTCTTGGCCAGCTACATCGGCAAAATCTACTTCCCATTCCATCTGGTTATAATCAAATTCTGCTCTGGTTTCGACGACTGTCGGGGCAATTGTAGATTGTCCAGTAACTATTTGAATAGCACTTTTTAAATCAGTAATTCCATAGACATCTATATCGTTGACTATGGCAGCTTCTCGAGCATTTTCTTTGGGCAATAAAAGAGCCTTAAATCCATCCTTTCTGCCCTGTATGGCTATAGGCAGGGCACCTCTAACGGGCCTTAGACTGCCATCCAGAGAGAGTTCACCAATCATTAAGAAGTCCTTTAGGTGATCAGTTTTTATCTGTCCAGTGGCTGCTAGAATTCCAATGGCTAACGGTAGGTCATAAGCCGAGCCTTCTTTCCGAATATTGGCAGGGGCCAGATTGATGACCGTTTTCATCCGCATCATTCGGTAGCCTATATTTCTAAATGCGGAATCAATTCTTTGAAAACCTTCTTTTACGGCGTTATCAGGTAGGCCAACCATAAAATAAAACTGTTTGCCCACAACTACATTGCCTCCAGCGTTAACTTCTACGGTAATGGTTCTAGCATCTACTCCCTCAAGTGCACTCGTAAAGGTTTTAACTAACATAGTCTGTTTTTAGCAAAACTATGCAATTTATAACACAGACCTTGAGTTTTGGCGCGAGATGACGCCAAAAGACTCGAAAATTAATAAGCTTTGGCAAATAATACCTTTCCTTTTGACGGTTGACCCGAATAAACGCATTTACCGGGGCTTTTGTCCTGATCATTTGGAATACACCGAATGGTCGCTTTAGTTTTTAGCTTGATTTCATTTTCTGTTTCAGGTGTTCCATCCCAGTGGGCTTCTATAAATCCTCCTTTTTGATCGAGGATTTCCCGAAAATCGCTGAAGTTTTCCGCATAAGTTGTGTGTTCGTTTCGGAAGTTCTTAGCGTTTTCAAATAGATTTTTTTGAATATCATCCAGAAGATGTTGAATGGATGTAGCTAAACCATCGATAGGCATCATAGATTTGGTTTTTGTATCTCTTCTGGCTACTTCTACCTGCCCAGCCTCTAAGTCACGATTTCCTATACCTATCCTCACGGGAATACCTTTTAGTTCATTTTCAGCAAATTTATAACCGGGTCTTTGCTTTTCGTCTGTATCGTATTGAACAGTTATTCCCTGTACATTGAGTTCCTTTGTTAATTTTATGGCCACCTCATCAATAGCACTATTTCTTTTTGGAATGGGGATAATCACCACTTGAATAGGAGCAAGTTTAGGGGGAAGTACCAAACCCTGGTCATCGGAATGGGTCATTATTAACCCTCCAATTAATCGGGTGGATACGCCCCAAGAAGTAGCCCAAACCAATTCTTCTTTGTTGTTTTCATTCAAAAATTTAACATCAAAAGCTCGAGCAAAATTCTGTCCCAAAAAATGTGAAGTTCCTGCTTGTAATGCTTTCCCGTCTTGCATTAAAGCTTCGATAGTATAGGTTTCTTCCGCTCCAGCAAATCTTTCAGAAGCTGTTTTAACTCCCCGAATAACTGGCATTGCCATGTGTTGTTCGGCAAAAGTAGCATATACCTCTTGCATCAGCTTGGCTTCGGCCTCAGCTTCTGCTTGAGTGGCATGCGCGGTATGACCTTCTTGCCATAAAAACTCAGCAGTTCTTAAAAATAGTCTGGTTCTCATTTCCCAGCGGACTACATTCGCCCATTGATTGATAAGAAGAGGCAAATCTCTGTAGGATTTAATCCAATCCTTGTAGGTATGCCAAATAATCGTTTCCGAAGTAGGCCGGACGATGAGTTCCTCTTCTAATTTGGCGGAGGGATCAACTATAATACCCGGTCCATCAGGATTATTCATTAACCTATGATGAGTAACCACAGCACACTCTTTGGCAAATCCCTCAACATGCTCAGCTTCCCGACTAAGAAAGCTCTTCGGTATAAAAAGGGGAAAATATGCATTTTGATGGCCAGTTTCCTTAAACATAAGATCTAACTGGTTTTTCATTTTTTCCCATATTGCAAAACCATATGGTTTGATTACCATACAACCTCTTACAGCAGAGTTGTCAGCTAAACCTGCCCTTTTTACAATGTCGATATACCATTGTGCATAGTTTTGGTTTTTGGGAGTAATTGCGTTTGACATGTATATTTTTATTAATTTTAACTTCTTGAGAAAAAACTTTAAATAAGTTTTAACTAAAATAGAAGGACAAAAGTAATAATTTAGGTGTTGTACAATCAAACCATTTAGTATGAAAAAGGCAATATTACCAGCAATTTTTAGTTTAGTGTTTGTTTCAGCTTTCGCTCAATACGATGATATTTATTTTGATCCAAGCCAGGATAAGCCAGCCCAGGCTGTTGCGTCTACTTATGCTGAATCAAATCAAATATATGCTGATGATGTTGATGGGTACTACGATACAGATTATCAGGAGGGCTATGACGATTATGATTATTACTATACTGCCAGAATAAGAAGATTCCACAGACCTATGTATGGATTCAATTACTTTGATCCATTTTACGCGGACATGTGGTACTACGATCCTTCAATGGTGATGATGGCACCAGGTGTAACGCTATTAATACATAACAATCCATGGTCTTATAATCGATTTAGGAGATTGAATTATTGGAATTATAGAAGTTGGATGAATTCTCCAAGTTTATTTTGGAATGACTATGGTTATGGGGCCATTGGTTATGGAAGAAACTTTGGATTTGGAAGTCCTTACGCAGGATTTGGCTGGGGAGGAAGAAACTTCTTTAATCCTTATTCTGGATGGGGATTTGGTTCATTCGGTGGATTTTATCCGACTTGGGGAGGCGGCAACACCTATATCCAAAATAATCAAATTAATATAGTTGATAATTCCAGAACTTACTTTGGAAGGAGAGGAAATACTTCTAATTATTTACCAAGATTAAATGATGGAAGAAGGCCTGAAGCAGCTGTTCCTACAGGTGGGGTAAGAACCAATACTAACCGAACGGTCGCTGGCTCTACCTTGACTGCACCAAGGCGCCAATCAACTATTAATTCAAATCCATCTAGACCTGCTTCCAGAACAAGAATAAATGGCGAACAAAAATTACCTACTTCAGCAGGAACCATATACGATAGAAATAGAACTATTTCGAGGCCAAGCAATGGCAACCGGGCAATAGGAACTACCAGAAGGTCAGCAACTCCTCAGTCAGCTTCGCCGCGAACCTCACTACCAAGCACGAGTAGATTCAACAATAGAACTACTGCTCCTACAAGATCTCCTTCTGGGGTAAGTCGGTCATCAACTACACCAAGTAGATCTGTTTCACCACCTTCTAGAAGTTCTTCCTCCACGACTAGGTCTTCTTCTGGCGGAGTAAGGACTAGTTCAAGAAGAGGCAATAACTAAAAAATGAAAAAATTTATAATCACCTACTTTTTAGGAGTAGGTTTTTCTTGGGTTGCCCACACCCAGGGGCTAGATGATATTGTCCGGTATTCTTTTCAAACGGATGTATCAACAGCAAGAGCTTTAGGTGTTGGGGGCTCTCTTAATAGTTTGGGAGCAGACTTTTCAACTACTAGTGGCAATCCAGCTGGAGTGGCCCTCTATAGGGGGAATGAACTAATGTTTAGCCCAACTTTTAGCCTGCAAACGGTTGGAGCCGAATTATTGAACACAGATGTACCAGGGGAACTTTTCACAGATCAGGTCAAGTTTACTTTACCAGGCTTCGGAATGGTATTCGGATCACAACCCAGAGGCAGTAGTAAAATTGAGACGTTTAACTTTGCCTTAGGTTTCAATCAATTATCCAATTTTAATCAGCAATTCAACTATTCTGGTTTATCCAAGGGCTCAATCATGCAGTGGTACCAAAACCTGGCGAATACTTTCGGAGTTGATCATTTTGATGCGGGTATGGCTTCTGATGCTCAATCTATGATTTATTACGAGAGTGAAGACTATTATGGAATAGACTACGATGAAGCACCAGATGAACTAGTATATAAAAGTCAGGAAATCAATACCTCAGGTTCTGTTAATGAATTTGTCCTTTCTTTGGGCGCAAACGTGGACGAGAAAGTCATGCTTGGAGCTACAGTGGGCATTCCTTTTGTTACTTTCAATAGGTATAAAATATATACGGAAGAAGATCCTGGTGAAGGTTTAGATGGCAATATTCCGTATTTCCAAAACTTAGAAGTTCGCGAGAATTTGACGACAACTGGTTTGGGAATTAATTTAAAGTTAGGAATGATTGTGAGATTTAGTCAGGCCTTCAGATTTGGTATGGCTTTTCATTCCCCTACCATCTTAAATTTAGAAGATACCTATAGAAATACTATGGAGTATACTTATTTGGATGGAGATTTAATAACGGGTGAAGGTGCGACTCCAGATGGTTTATTCTCTTATTCGATAATTACACCTTGGAAAGCGATGGCTGATTTCGGATATATAATTGGTAAATCAGGATTTATTACAGGACAAATCATGTATTTAAATTATGGGAGTGCTAGATTCAAGTTTTCCGATTTCCCTCAAGATGAACTGGTGGCCAATGCAGAAGTGGGAGAGTTTCTTACAGAGGCTATAAATATTAAATTAGGAGGCGAAATTGCTCTGGATAATTTTAGGTTTAGAGGAGGCTTAAGTTATTTCCCTTCTGCCTATTCAGGAGATGTCACAGAAATTTTGGGGCTTCATTTAGGGTTGGGATACAGATTCAGCAATTTCTATTTAGACTTGGGGTATAGAAACACCTCTAATAATCAAAGGTATGCGCCATATTATATAGATTTGCCAGATGTTCCACAGCCTTTAGTGGATAAAAACTATCAAAGAAATCTATTGATGTTTACCATAGGTTCTAGATTTTAAAACCTGAAGTTTTCAAAGTACTTTTTTTAGTAAAAGTTGGGCGGCATTAATTTCCTTTACTAAGTTTTCATAAGTCGAAGAGGAAACTTCAGTTAAGGGAATTCTCAATTCATTTTCGCATAATCCGAGGATATTAAGTGCTGCTTTAATGCCGGGTGGGTTGCCTTCTTTGTATAATAGAGGGTGAATATCGAGAAGAGCTGAGTTAATAGTTACAGCGGCATCCAAATTTTTAGATAAAGCTGCATTAACCATGGTAGAAAATGCTTTAGGAAAGGCATTGGCAATGACACTTATTACCCCTTTACCTCCAATCGCTATAAATGGTAATGCCGTTGGGTCATCTCCAGAAAGGACAGTCAGATGTTCTGGACAATTTTTAATTAAAGTCATGGCTTGCAGCAAATCTCCACTTGCTTCTTTAACTGCAATGAATTTTTCGCTAGTATTAGCTAGTCTAATAATCGTATCTGGAAGAATATTGGAAGCGGTTCTACCTGGAACATTGTAAATGATAACAGGAAGGTGAGAGGCATCAGCAATTGCTAAGTAGTGCTGAAAAATTCCTTCTTGACTGGGCTTTATATAGGCTGGCGATGAGGACATAATAGCAGAAAACCCGTCTAAATTGTAAGCCCGCATACTTTCTTTAAGCTTCATGGTGAAATTACCCCCAAATAGTCCGGCTACTAATGGAATACGTTCATTAACGGTTTTTTTGGTAAACTCAAATATGGCATTACAATCGGCAGTGCTGATATTAACCGCTTCACCCGTAGTTCCCAAGGAAACAATGTAATCCACGCCTCCTTGTATCACGTGTTCAATAATTTTTTCTAAGGCGGCATAGTCTATTGCTCCAGATTTAAACGGAGTTACTAAAGCTACACCGGTTCCTTCAAAAGGCAGCTTATACATTTATTGTATGGTATTTTTTAAAAGTGAAAATATCTTTTCTAGTAATACGGCTGATTGGGGGTTTTCTGAAACGTCCACCATTAGGTCGTAATGATCGACGGACCCCGCGTTGCTTCCAGCTTTAAAATCGGCTTTAGTAGTCGCTAAAATAAATTCAAGTTGAGGGTTAAACTCAAGAGTAAGGTTAATTAGTAAATCATAATTTTTCATAGCAAAAGAAGCAGCTTCTCCTTTTAAAGGTCGACCACACCAATCCAAATCTTTTTCAGTAAAAAAAGGAAAGTTGAAGTTGACAACCTCTTCCTGACTACCTTTGAAAAAACCTAACAGGCTGACTTTTTTCCCTTCTTTACTTAAAGATTTGTTGGCGTTTACAGCTGTTTTAGTACTAGAGTGATTATTGGCTTCGAATACAAATCCAATACTTTGGATTTTGGAAAATGGTTTGACCTTTGAACTTTGACCCTGCAGTAATTGCCGATGGTTCAGCCCTTTTTGAAAAAAATAAGTTTTTATTTGGTGTATTAATTGCATGAATGAGCAATTAAATATTATCTAATGAGGTTCGGCCCATCTTCGAATATTTATCAATTCTTTGTTTGATTCTTTCTTCTGTGGAGATTTCCTGAAGCTCTGTGATAGATTTTTTTAATTGCTTTTTCAAAAGCTTAGCCATTTCTTCAGGATTGGCATGCGCCCCGCCTTGAGGTTCTTTAATGATTCCATCGATTAATTCGAATTCTAACATGTGTTCAGGAGTGAGCTTGAGCGCTTCAGCTGCTTGCTCTTTGTTGTCCCAAGTTCTCCACAGGATAGAGGAACAGGATTCAGGCGAGATTACAGAATACCAAGTATTCTCTAACATGAAAACCCGATCTCCCAGTCCAATCCCAATTGCTCCACCTGAGGCACCCTCCCCTATAACCACACAGACGATAGGTACTTTAAGCTTTGCCATTTCAAACATATTTCTGGCTATTGCCTCTGCCTGACCTCTTTCTTCTGCTTCTATTCCAGGGTAAGCACCTGGAGTATCAATGAGGGTTATTACGGGGAAGTTAAATCTTTCAGCCAACTTCATCAGCCTTAAAGCTTTTCGATATCCCTCTGGATTGGCCATTCCAAAATTTCGGTACTGACGCATCTTGGTGTTGATGCCTTTTTGATGTCCAATGATAACAACAGTCTGCCCATCTAGATTAGCAAGCCCACCTACAATAGCTTTATCGTCCCTGAAGGTCCGATCTCCATGCAATTCAATAAATTTTTTGCACATGGTTCGGATGTAGTATAGGGTATAAGGTCTTTCAGGATGTCTTGATAACTGAACTCTTTGCCAACCGCTAAGGTTTGAATAAATTTCTTTTCTGGTTGCTTTGATTTTATTCTCTAGCGTTTTTTTGGCTTCAGAAACATCAATATCTGTTACTTCGTCCAGACTCTCTAATTGCTGGTAAAGTTTCTCTAACGGTCTTTCAAATTCTAGGAAAATCATAGAAGTAGGTTTAAGCAAAGGAAATTGCTGTTAGGTTTCTTATAGTATGCTTGGCAAAATTACGAATAAGACCTTAGTAATGTGAGGTGGAACGATTTTTTTTAATTTTTTTGAGAAGAATGTTTGAGTAAATTGAAAGATATTTTATTTTTGCAGTCGCCTCGAATGAGAGGAAATTGGTCCGGTAGTTCAGTTGGTTAGAATACATGCCTGTCACGCATGGGGTCGCGGGTTCGAGTCCCGTCCGGACCGCCAATAAAAAGCTTCACTTTTGCAGTGAGGCTTTTTGTGTTTAACGCCATTTTTTTTCGGCTAAGTCCCAATTAATTAGATATATTCCCCTAATTACTGCTGCTCTTACTACCTTAATTACCAGAATATGGACAAATGTCCATTTCGGAGCATTGTAAAGTTTAAAAAAGGCGATTACCTTTAAAGCTGATAGCTGAACTCCTAAATATGGATTATTTAGATATACTCGTCAAACTAAGGAAAATCATTCGCTCCATTAATTTGGAGAGTAAGAAAATTGAAAAAGCCCATGGAATCAGTATCCCCCAGCTTTTATGTTTGCAATACTTATCTGAAAGGCCAGATTACCAAGCATCTGCTTCGCAAATCAAAGAATTCATCAAACTTAATGCCAGCACAATCTCGGGTATTTTAAGCCGGTTAGAAGCTAAGGGTCTGGTAGCTAAATTACCCAACAAAGGAGATCGCAGAATTACTAATATCACTCTTACAGCCAAAGGTGCTGATTTATTAAAAGCTTCCCCTACCACCCTACAGGAAAAGTTAGCTCAACAACTTTCTAAGTTATCAGAAAATCAGATAAAAGAACTCCACCACAATATAGATTTGCTGGTCAAAATAATGGGGGCAGAGCAAATTGATGCCTCACCACTCATTACTATAGAGGATGTAATTCCTTAAGTAAATCCTCCAACCTTTATTTTTAAAATCCTTTTTTGACTTCTCGCCATATGTCCAAATTAAATTTGGGCTGAACCAACTATGTTCGTATAGATTGCCTGTTGCATTTACATCGGAAACCAAATCAGTTCCCTTGTTATTCTATATAGTTTGTATAGAAACCAAAATAGTAATACCTTTGCGCTTGTATTTTAATTTTTTAATGAAGCTCAAGGATTATGTGTAAAAGATTTTATGGAATTTTATTTTTTATTGTAAGTGTCTGTTTTACAAACATTTTAAGTGCACAAACGCGTACTATTCAGGGCACTATTGTAGATGAAAGTAACGAACCTTTAATTGGAGCAAATGTGCTCGAGGTAGGTACTAGTAATGGATCTAGTTCAGATTTTGATGGAAAGTTTCTACTGGAAGTATCTACTTCGGCAACGGCAATTGAGGTAAGTTATATTGGTTTTCAAACTAGTTTAATAGCCTTAACGGAAGAATCTGATTTTCAAATAGTATTAAAGGAAAGCATATCACTAGATGAGGTGGTAGTTACTGCTTTAGGAGTAGAGCGATCAGAAAAGGCTCTGGGATATTCTGTCCAAAAATTAGATGCGAATCAGATCGCTAGAGTCAAGCCGACTAATTTGGTCAATGCCATGGCGGGAAAGGTTTCGGGGGTTTACATCACAGGAAGTGCTGCGGGACCAACTGCATCTGCTAATATCAACATAAGAGGGGCAGCCTCGCTCTTGGGAAACAATCAACCGCTATTTATAGTAAATGGGATACCAATTACTAATGACCTATTTAGTTTCGATGACGGATTAAATGGTTCCACTACCATAGATTTTGGTAATGCAGCCCAAATAGTAAACCCTGACGATGTTGCTTCCATTAATATTTTGAAAGGTCCAGCTGCATCGGCCTTATATGGTTCAAGAGCAGCGGATGGCGTGATTTTAATTGAAACACTTACTGGAAAAGATAGTGAAGGCTGGGGAGTATCCATCAATTCAACTACAACAGTGGAGGATATTTTAAAATTACCAGACTATCAAAATGAATATGGCTTTGGAGGAGATGGTAAATACTCTTACGCTAATGGCTCAAATTATATCGGTGCTAATGAGTATTATGAGGCCTATGGTGAAAACTGGGGACCTAGAATGAACGGTCAACTTATTAAGCAATTTAATTCTAATGGCCAACCAGCTCCCTTTACTCCAGCTGAAGACAATGTTCGAAACTTTTTTAGAACAGGAGTAACTGCCATCAATAATATTGCTATAACCAACGCCAATGAAACGGGAGATAGCAGATTATCTTTCACTAATTTAGCCAAAAGAGGGATTGTCCCTAACACCAATTTGAACAGAAATACTTTCACCGCTAGTTTGGGTAAAACTTTATTTGATGGAAAGTTGAGAACCAGATTGAATGCAATGTATGTCAATTCGGCCTCTGACAATGTACCCAATGCGGGATATGATGAATCATCTTCGGTTATGTACGGATGGTTATGGTATCCCAGACAAGTTGAAATTGATGATCTTAGAGATTATTGGCAACCAGGCCAAGAGGGATATAACCAAAGATATGTAGAAAATTTATGGGTAAATAATCCATGGTTCATTGCCAACGAGAACACCAATGCTTTTAATAGCAATAGATTAATGGGTAATTTCCAAATTGATTACGACATCACAGATCGATTAAATATTCGCTTTAGATATGGTGCAGATGTGGTCAATGAAGGTCGTCAATATAAAAGAGCCCCTTCAACAAAAGGTGTTTTACAAGGGAGTTATCGAGAAGATGAGATTTCATTTTCTGAGACCAACAAAGAAATTTTATTGGGATACCACACGGACAGGACCAGAGATTTGACATTCGATATAAAGGCGGGGGGAAACTTGATGCGGCAAAATGCTAACTACCTGATTGCTAACAATCCCCAATTGAAATTTTTTGGGACTAGTGAGAGTATTTATACCTTATCAAATTCGAGGTCTAATGTATTGGTGGAATCTCAAAAAACGCAAACTGGGATTAATAGCCTTTTTGCCCTAGGAACCTTTGCCTATAAGAATTTTCTATATGTAGATGCTACCTACAGACATGACTGGAATAGTACTCTTGTGAATCCGATTGTAGGAATAGAAAACTCCAATTTTGACTTTGGATACCCCTCAGTATCTGCTAGTTTCATAGCTTCTGAGTTAATGGATTTGGCTCCCGGCAGAGCTTTATCCTTTTTGAAGTTTAAAGCAGCTTATGCAGAAGTAGGAAATGGGGCGCCTCCTTATGCCTTTGGCAATACGTTTACACCACAAGCTTCATTTGGAAGTAATTCAGTATTTACAACTGGTAATACCATAGCGGACGCCAATCTTACTAATGAAAAGACTTCAGCAGTTGAGTTTGGCGCTGATATCAGAATGTTTGGAAATAGATTGCAATTAGATGCCACCTATTATAATATGCTTTCCTTCAATCAGGTCATCTTTTTGCCAATTGCAAAAACGAGCGGATATGATTTTAATTTGACGAATGGGGGGGAAATACGAAACAAAGGAATAGAGGTATTACTAAGTGGAAGGGTGATTGATCAGCCGAGGTTCTCTTGGGACGCTACATTGAACTTAGGTCACAACAGAGCAATAGTTGAATCTTTACCAGCGGTCATTGAAAGTGGCAGATATTCAATTATAGCTGATGTTTTTCCTGGAGATGAGGGGGGTGCCGACTTGGAATATGTAGCTGAAAAAGGAGAGTTGTTAGGTCAATTATATGGTTTAGGGTTCGAAAGAGGTCCTGATGGAAGAATCATCCATGTGAATGGATTGCCTTTGTTAACCAAGGAAAAAGTATCTGCTGGTTCCTATCAACCGGACTTGAGAATCGGACTATTTAACGAATTTTCACTTGGAAATTTGAGTATAGGATTTCTAATCGATGGTCAAATTGGAGGAAAAATCTATAGTAGGTCTCATGCTCTTTACAATACAGGAGGGGCTATTACAAATAATGATGATCCATTGTTGGACCTATCTACTTTAGAAGGTAGAAGAGTTCACTCTGTTTCTTATGATGCAGCTGGAGAACCAGTCTATACTTTGGAATCAGAAGGAGGAGTCGTTGGCCCCGGATGGAATTGGATTGATGCTAATGAAGATGGTGTAATTGCAGATAGTGAATTATCTGAAAATGACGTAGTCGTACAGCCCGGTGGAGCAGGATATACAGGGTACTTTTACAATTATTACGGGAACGGCTTTAATAGAGATAATATAGAGGCTGCTACCTATGATGCGACTTACTTTAAATTAAGGGAGTTGAGCATAGGATACTCTATTCCTTCGGAAAAATTATCAAAAGCTAAAATCAGTACGTTGAGATTATCACTTGTGGGAAGAAATCTATTGCTGTTTACTAATGTCCCCACAATAGATCCAGAAACCTATTCAATTAGAAACGGGCTATTTGTAAATGGTTTTGAAAGTACCCAATTACCATCTACAAGAAGCATAGGATTTTCTATTAGTGCCGGATTTTAATCAAAAACAAAAAAGATAATAATGATGAGTTATATCAATAGAATAGCATTTACAATCGGAATTGTTACCACAATTGGTCTCATTCCAGCTTGTAATCAATTTGAAACATTTAATGAAAACCCAAATGAACCAACAGTAGTTAGCCCTGATGTTCTCTTTACCTCAGGTGTAAGGAATGCAGTGAATACAATGGTTACGGAATCCTTTTTGTTAGGAAATAATATTGGGCAATTGACTGCAAAGACCCTTCGTACGGAAGTCGATGCTTATAATTGGAATGCTTTTCCTACTGTATGGGAAGGCCTCTATGAAAGTTTAACAGATATTTTAGCAGTAGAAGAAATTGCAAGGCAGACAGGTAATAATCAAATGGAAGGTGCAGCTAAAGTAGTTAAAGCTTGGATTTTTGCCACTCTGACCAATGCCTATGGAGACATTCCATACTTTAATGCCATAAAAGGAGCTGAAAATAACTTCACGCCAGCATATGATGGTCAAGATTTAATTTACGAAGACCTTTTGGCTCAATTGAATGAGGCGAGAACGCTTTTGGGTGGTTCTGGTAGTATCTCTGGTGACCCAATTTACAATGGTGACTCAAATGGATGGATAAAACTGGCAAATGGTCTCTCATTGAGACTTTTAATGACAGGAGGAGAAAAAATCCCAAATGCAGCCAGCCAGTTTGCCACTATCGCTTCTTCCGGAAACTTGATTACTCAAAATGCAGATAATGCGGCCTTAACCTATTTGGATGGATTCCCTAACCAGTATCCGTTAATTCCTATTAAAACAGGAGATTTTGACGCAGTGGCCATTAGTCAAACTGCATTACAGGTATTAAACACGTATAAAGATCCTAGATTAATGCGATATGCGCGTCCTGATAATGATGATTTCACTGATATTACTGCTTTTGCAGGAGCGGTAAATGGTTCCAATAGCGCTAATTGCTCTAAAATTGGTTCCAGATTGGGCGTTTCTTATTGGGATGATCCGACTAAAGCCACAGCTTCTTCTTTGGGCTTACCCATGGCGGAAGGACTTATAATGACTTCAGCTGAAACACACTTTTTGTTGGCAGAAGGTATTGCATTAGGATGGATAGAAGGAGATTTAGAAAGTCTATATAAAGGTGGAATAGAGGCATCTATGGAATATTATCAAGTAGAATTGGCACCTTTTGGTTGGGTTGATTTTGAAGATTTCTACAACAATTCAGGAGTCATGTTTAGCGAAACTACCGATATCTGGAAGCAAAAATGGTTAGCCTTATTTTTTAATGGATTAGAGCCTTATTTCGAAGTAAGAAGATGGTACAAGTCTTCAGGCATGAGTTGGGACGGCATTCCCTTTTTGTCAGCTCCATGCGAAAACCTAAATAATGACCAATTGCCATTGCGGTTTTTATACCCTGGACAGGAGCAAAGCCTCAATGCAGCAAATTATGAAGCGGCGGTAAGCAAATTAGGTGGAAATAATCAAAATGCAGCCATGTGGTTGATGCAATAATGCCAATAAAAAAATGGGATGATTAATCGAAAAAATAAACTTTTTGATATCCACGGGCCGGTGTTTTATCCGGCCTCTTTTATCATTATCGGCACTATAATAATTTCTTTTTTTTTCAGTGAAACCATAGTTGAAATTTTTAGTTCTTTTCAACAAGCCGCTTCAGATTCTTTAGGTTGGTTTTTTATACTTAGTACGAATATTTATGTAATAGCTGGGCTATTTTTTGCATTGAGTAAATATGGAAATATTCGATTAGGTGGTCCAACTGCAGAACCTGATTTTTCAACCTTTTCCTGGTTTTCAATGCTTTTTTCTGCTGGTATTGGTATTGGTCTTCTTTTTTATGGTGTGGCAGAACCAATTTATCACTATAGCAATCCCCCTATGGAAGTATACGGTGAGGGAGGGAAAGCAAGACAAGCAATGCTTTTTACTTTTTTACATTGGGGATTACACGGTTGGGGACCTTACGTCATAATTGGATTAGCATTGGCTTATTTTACGTTCAATAAAAAACTGCCTCTTACGGTTCGTTCTTTATTCTATCCACTTATAGGTGATCGAATCTATGGTCCTATTGGCAATGCTATTGATGTTTTGGCAGTGGTGGCTACTCTTTTTGGATTGGCTACGACACTAGGTTTAGGTGTTCAACAAGTTGGTGCCGGACTTAATTTTTTGTTTGATGTAACCAATGACAAGACAACCCAAATCATTCTTATCATAGGAATCACCATGGCAGCAACTACCTCTGTAGTCTTAGGATTAAAAAAAGGGGTTCGTTTTTTGAGCGTTTTGAACATGAGAATCGCTCTTCTTTTTTTGGTGGCTATGCTTCTTATTGGTCCTACTGTATTTTTATTGGATGGGTTTATTCAAAACATCGGTCAATATTTCAATAATATTTTAACCGCAGGGACTTGGGCAGAGACATATACTGGAGGTAGTTGGCAAAATGATTGGACCATTTTTTATTGGGCTTGGTGGATTAGTTGGTCCCCATTTGTTGGTATTTTTATTGCAAGAGTATCTAAAGGCAGGACGGTTCGTGAATTTATATTGGGAGTATTATTGGTTCCTTCATTATTGATTTTTCTTTGGATGTCCGTTTTTGGAGGGACCGCGATATTCTTGGAATCGAACAACCTAGCCAATATCTCTGAAGCAGTAAACAGCGATTTATCCACTTCGTTGTTTGTCCTATTGCAACACTTTCCCTTAAGTGAATTGACTTCAATGATCGGAATATTTTTGGTGACCATATTTTTTGTAACCTCTTCAGATTCTGGCTCATTAGTGGTTGATAGCATTACCTCAGGTGGTAAATTAGATGCTCCTGTTGGTCAAAGAATTTTTTGGGCCCTTTTGGAAGGGGCAGTAGCGGCTGCATTACTTTTTGCCGGAGGCTTAAAAGCTATGCAAAGTGTGGTCATTTCCGCAGGATTACCATTTGCGGTAATTCTTTTGATGGTGGTTTTTTCGTTAAACAAAGCATTTAGGAAGGATACACAAGAAATGCGTAAAAAGGCCTACAGAAAAGAACAAGCTGCTTATGCGGCGAGAATAAAAGAATTATTAGAAATTGAAAATGAGGATGAAACCGATAAATAACATAATGGTTGGAGTGGATTTATCCGATACGGATGATCGCTTGGTTGAACATGCCATATTTTGGGCAAATTTGTTTGCCGATTGCAAAAAAATTATTCTATTTCACAACATTAGGCAGGAATTCCTGAACGATACTTTAAGACTGTCTGAGACGAGTATTAAAAAATTAATAACAAACATTTTTGCCTCTATTAAAGAACGGTTTAAGCACCTTTTAGATGCTGCTAATATAGAGTATGACATCATCGTTACTTTTGAACCCAATAGTGCAAAGGCTATAATTAACGTTAGCCAACAAAATGAAGTTCAACTATTGATAATGGGTAAAAAAAGAGTGGGCAGAGGTACGGGAATCATTGCGCAGTCTGTTTTAAGTAGTAATGTTTCTAAACTTGTTTTATTGTTAATCCCCTTCGGGAAAAGACCCCAATTAAAATCGGTGGTCTGCAGTGCTGAACTTTCCAGTAGAGAAAAACCGCTGTTTGAATGGGCTAAAATGATCAATCAACTCATTCCCATCACCAAAATTTGTCTGCATGTCTACCGGTTACCAATGGCCTATTTTCCATATATAGAGGAAAACAATGCATCTTTAGAGCAAGGTGCAAGAAAAAGTGCACAAGATCGATTTAAGACTTATAAAAAGCAGCATGACTTAGAAAAAGATGATTGGGATTTGGAATTAAAACAGGGCGTTAATATTGCAGAAACTATAGCCGCATACAGCAAGGAACATCAAACTGATTTGCTTATGATAATGAGGACTGCAAAGGCCACTACTGCTGCTAAACTTGGCAGTAATGCCAAAAAAATAATGCGAACTTCTTTAGATACTCCTTTGTTAATATTGTGATCATCTGAAGAATATGAAGCATTTCATTTTATTTCTATTGGTAGTATTTCATACTACGACTTCTTGCAGTAAAGAAAAGATTTCGAACGATTGCAAGGGAGAGCCACAACTAATTTATTGTACTAAAGAATATATTCCAGTATGTGGGTGTGACGGGGTAACCTATGGAAACGCCTGCGAAGCCCAAGCTGCCGGAGTTCAACGATGGGACACCGGAAAGTGCCAATAGGGTTATAATTTTAAAAATCTTTTTCGCGTCCATCCTCCATTTTGTAATACAGCTAGAATGTAGGATCCAGAGGGTAATCTGGAAAGATCCAAATCTAGGGTATTGGGTCCTTCAAAAACTTCAAGAGTTTTTAGGATTTGTTTATTGCCCAACAAATCAAAAACAATAATATCTGAGGGACCACTTTCAGGAGTTTCATAGGCTACTCTAATGGTTTCGTTAGCAGGATTAGGAAACAAGTCGACTGTTTTTTCTACTACCTTTTCTAATTTAGTTGGTGACTCCAGCTCAAAATTTTGATTAATGACTGATTCACTGCGATTGATGGTTGCATTGAAAGAAGAAGAATCCAGGAACTTAATATCGTCTATTGCTATATCACTTTGCCAGGAATCCTTGGTGGTGGCGACAAACCTTAATTTGGTTTGCTCATAGGAAGTTAATACACTTAAAGATTGGTTAATAGTAAGCCATTGGTTCCCTTTATTTAATGAATCCGACCATAATGGAATCCATTCAGAGGAGGGTGTTTTAGCTTGTAATTCTAATTTACCCATTCCTGTTTCGGAACCGTACATGTGATAGGAAAACCTAACAAATGGAGTAGCTAAATAGGATAAATCCATGCAAGAACTTTCGAGTATAGCTGTTTTATTAGGATAATTTGGACTAGAAGCCTCAATGAAGGCATAGTTGCTGCCTTCAAAAGCGCTATTGGGTCCAGTTCCTGAAGAGTTGGTCAAACCAGAGTTAATTTCCCAATCAAAATCATCATCGTTATCTTGAATCCAATGTTCGAATCCATTTTCAAAACCCTCTGAAAAAGGAATAGGTCCATTATTACAAATATTTCCTTTGGGTGATACCAGAATATAGTTGTTAAGTACTTTTTGGTTTTGGCCATAATTATTGGCTACTTCTAAGCTAACTTTATAAAGACCTGGAGAATTGTAAGTAATGACTGGATTCTGTTCAATACTTGTAGCCGGGGTTCCCCCCTCAAAAATCCAGCTCACTATTCTTGTTGCTCCCTGAGAAAGGTTGGTAAATTGAACACTTTGTCCAGTTAATATTTCAGTTTGGATCGCTTCAAAATCTGCCACTGGAGGAAGGTCACTAGAGACCCCATTAATTGAAATTTGATCTATAGCTATATCACCCTGCCAACTGTTACCTGTTTTTCCAACAAAACGGAGGTAAACTAAGTTTTTGCCAGCATAAGCACTTAAATTTAGTTGGGCTTCTTTCCACTGGTTTCCTTGATTTCCGGCTGTTTCCCAAAATGTGAACCACTGGTCGTTAGGATCGGTGCGAAGTTGAACAGAGAGGGTATTGATATCTCTTCCATATAGGTGGTAAGCAAAGGAAAGTTCTATTTGGTTGTATTCCTGCCAATTGAAACAATGACTTTCTAGAATAGCAATTTTATTTGGATTATTTGGTGGAGAAGACTCAAGGTAAGCATAGAATCTTCCTTCTTTTGCTTCGATTGGGCCAGTATACAATGAGGGGGTTGCACCGGATTTGACGCTCCAATCAAAATCATCAAATTGGTTTTGGCTCCAAATGGCAGTCGGAATATCGCCGGTCTCGAAATCAGTAGATAAAGGAATACTAAGGGGACTAGTGCAGGAAGAAGCATATACTGAATCAATAATTAAGTATTGTTCTCTCAGTATCGTATCACTTCCAATCTCATTGGTAGCTATCAATTGAACATCTAGTGTATCGTTAGCTCTAATAAAGGTATGGGTAAAAATACTATCCGTTGACGTGGTTATAGTATCGCTGTTCTGATTGATAATCAACCAATCCCACTGATTTGGGTTATTGGCAGAGGCGTCCGAAAAGTTAATACTTTGATTTTGCAAGATCTGGCGCGAGTTTACGGTAAAATCTGCAATGGGCTTGCCCGTATTGGATTGAATTTTAATTAGACTGGTCTTTGTGGTATCCACTGGACTACCTGGACTTCCATTGGAAACGGAAAGGGTGACACTAATGGTGTCTGTTTCGTCGAATCTATAGGTGAAAGTCGACGCTGCTGATACAGTAGTAGGATAAACCACCCCTCCGTCATAAGAGGTAAAAGTCCATTCCCATGTATCGGGAGATTCAGTTGAAACGTCTACAAAAGTAATAGATTGCCCCACTTGTATAACTGTATCACTTACTGTAAAATCAGGGACAGGATCTTGTAAAGTAGGAGTAGCATCTAGTCGAATATAGTCTAAGCCTATATCTCCATCCCAATCATCTCCTGTGGTGGCGACAAACTTAAACCAGACTAGAGGTTGGCTTAATAAGGAAGGAGCGGTTGAAGCGAGGTCTATACTTTCTACTGCCCAATCATCACCATTAGCGCCCGTTAATGCGGAGAGCGATTGCCAGTTGATATTATCCGTTGAGGCCAATACTTCCAAGGTTCCTACATTTCCTCCTTGTCGGTGATTGGCAAAAGATAAGGTAGGTGAAGAACCTGCTTCAACATTAGTAAAGTCATAGGGTGGCGACAATAAAGTAGCAGTTTTTTGGGGATAGTTGGGTTCAGAAGCTTCGGCATATAAGAAATGAGAGCCGTAATAAGCGGTATCTGGACCGGTATTGGATGATGGAGTAGCTAGGTTGGTCCAAGTCCAATCAAAGTCATCATCTATAGCCTGCTGCCAGGGGCTTATACCAAAAGTAAAAAATATGGAGTCTGGAAAAGTTCGTACCGTAGGTTGGTTAAGTTGATCATAGATTCTGATATCGTCTATGGCAATATCTCCTAAATCTCCAGTTGTTGAATGGGATTGGGCAGTAAACCTTAATCTTGTGCCTCCATTATTGGCAAAGGTGTCTAAACGAACTATGGCCGTATCCCATTGGTTTCCCTGATTGTCGGAGATGCTCCAGAGCAATTCCCATGAAACCCCATCCGAAGATCCTTCTAATTTTAAACTATCTAAGTCCGCATCATTGCCAAAAAGATGGTATCCAAATTGAATAACGGGCATGTCCGCAATGCTAAAGTCTATACAAGGACTTTTAATAGAGGCTAATTCACCTTTATTATTGGCAGTGGAATCGGTAGTTTCCAAATACAAGTAGTAATTTCCATTTAAAGCGGTATCAGGACCAGTCCCTATGGTAGAGGTGGCTGAATCTATCAATTGCCAATCCACTAAGGTATCTACCAGTCCACTAGTTATATAAAGACTATCCTCTAAAATATTGGTCCATAACCCAAAGCCAGTTTCAAAACCTTCATTATACGGAAAAGCAATAATGGTATCTGAGCAATCTTCAATAACCGTAATATAGGCCACTTTAGAGGTAGAGTCTTCACCAAAAGCATTGGCAACTTTTAAGGTTACGTCATATGTTCCCGGAGTGCTGTAGGTAACGGCAGGGAATTGTGCGGCAGAGGTAGCAGGAATACCTCCATCAAAAGTCCATTCCCAGGAAGTGGGGGTATAATCAGAGAGGTCTATAAATTGAGTGGAGGCATTTTGGTTGATTAAAGTAGTAGAGGATTCAAAATCTGCAATCGGGGCTTGTCCAATGGCATCAACGGTATATACCCTAATATCATCTATGGCAATATCTCCTTGCCACCCATCTGAAGTTAATGCTCTGAATCGGAAGCTAACATTACTATTTAATCCATAGCGGCTACTTAAATCTAAGACAATGGTATTCCATTGGTTTCCTTGATCACCAGATTGACTCCATAAGGTTTCCCAATCACCAAGATCGGTTTTACCCTCTAGCGAGAGGGTGCCTACATGAGCACCAAGCATGTGATTTTGAAAAGAAAATGTAATTCGTCCAAAAGGTGAAAAATCGAAACATGTAGATTCTAAAATAGCTTCTTTATTAGGATAATTAGGATTGGAGGCCTCAATAAAATAATAAAAGGGTCCATTAGCTGCTGATGGAGGACCGGTACCTGCTGACGGAGTATTTCCAGCATTCGATTGCCAATCAAAATCATCTCCAGAGCTTACATTCGACCATGAAATATTTTCAGTGAGGTCAAAACCTTCAAAATAGGGAAAAGTGCGAATGCCATTTTCACAATCAATTAAAGGGGAGTCAGGATTTTCCAACACTTCTACGTATTCAAATCTGATTAGAGAATCGCTATTTTCATTATTAATTACCTTTAGTTTGACATCGAAAAACCCTGCAGATTCATAAGTAATAATAGGTTCAATGGCGGAGCTTGTAGAGGGGGTTCCTCCTTCGAAAGTCCATTCTCTAGAAGTAATGATTCCAGTTGAAATGTCATCAAAAGTAATACTGTCGCCCAGCGCAATTACTCTTTTATTAGCATTGAAGTCCGGAATAGGAGGGACATTGAAATTAGTTACCGTAATGTAGCCATATTTAATTTCTGTGTCATTTCCCTGCGCATTAGAGACTTCTAGACTTACATCAAATACCCCTGTTGAATTGTAAGTAATCGATGGATTAGCAGCGGTACTAGTTTGCGGAGACCCACCTTCGAAAAACCAATTCCAACTGGTCGGATTTCCAGTACTTAAATCTTGGAAAACTATTTGATCTCCAACCTCAATGGCGGTACTGTTGGTGGTAAAGGCTGCTATGGGCTCAGGTAGAGCAGCATTGACGGTGATTAGATTTGTTTTTTGGAGAGTATCGTAGCCCGCATCGTTACCTACGATTAATTGAACATCAAAAATACCGGGGTTATAATAGGTTACTGTGGGATTCGGATTTGCACTGGTGTTAGGAAACCCACCTTCAAAAGTCCACGCCCAAAAAGTTGGATTTTTTTTAGACTCATCCACAAAATTAACTTGACCTCCAGATGTTATGGAAAGAGAAGAGGCGGAGAATGCTGCTTTGGGCACATGTGAAGTAGATTTAGCAATTTGAGAAAAAGAAATATTGTCAATACCGATATCATTTCTCCAAGTGGTTCCTGTTTTTCCATTAATCCTAAGGTAAAGTTGCTCTTTTCCAACAATTGGCTTCAAGTCAACAGAAGCCGTTAGCCAATTATCTTGACCAGTAGAGCCATTTTGTTCCCATAGCGTGTTCCAATTGTTTTGTTCGGTGCTGTATTCAAGTTTAAGGGAACCAATGGTATTAGATACATCTGAAGAATAGAGGTGATAGTCAAATGATAGGTAACCTTCTGTTATAGAGAGGCTATGCAGACAAGGAGAATTAAGTATTGCTGTTTTATTGGGATAATTGGGACTGGATGCTTCAATGAAAAGGTAATAGCTTCCTTCGCTGGCAATCTGTGGACCTGTACCAGAGGATGGTGTAGCTTTGTTTGTTCTCGTCCAGTTCATGTCATCTTGTGTGCTTTGTTCCCACGGACTGGTAGTGCTTTCGAAGCTCTCTACTAAATTTTGAATAGGCGTGGAGTTGGGGCAACTGCCAACGGCGTTATCTCTAACCGAAATAAAATTATTTTTTGTTACCGAGTTGGTTTCACCAAGAGCGTTGGTAACAGCAAGTGTAACGGGATAAAAACCACTTTTGGTATAGGTTACTACCGGGTTAGCTAAATTACTTGATGCTGGGGTGCCACCGGAAAAAGTCCATTGGTAGGAAACCGGGTTGCCAGAAGATAAATTCGTGAATTGTACAGATTGACCAGCATCTATTTGGGTGATTGAAGCATAAAAATTGGCAGTTAAAGGTGCATTGGTAGCTCCACAACTGGTTGAGGAGGTAAGATTGCCCCTTCTTGGACTATTAGCCAGGACAGTCAACATCCTGGATTTTTGATCTTGTGTAAAAAGATTGACACAAGCGTCATTGGTATAGTCCATATAATTTTCCACCATGTCTTTTACTCCGTCACAGGTAGTAACATCGGGACATCCGCGATTAGAGGAAAAAGATTGCGGCGTATCGTCACAAAAGTCATTGCCACAATTGGAATCTCCCCAGATGTGTCTAAGGCCAAAAAAATGTCCCAATTCATGGGTTAGGGTTCTTCCCATACCAAAATTTTGACTGTAAGGGTTGTTTTGATCTGTACTTCCAAGAGTTTCCGGCCTAATTACTACCCCATCTGTAGAGGCTATGCCGTTATTACTTCCAATCCCACTTAATCCAGAGGTGCTTGGAAATTGAGCATACCCAAGGACGTTACAACTGGTCTGTAATACCCATACATTCAAATATTGATTGGGATCCCATTGCGTTGCTGGTTTAATAGTGTTTTGAATATATGAAGAACCAAAATTATCCCCATTACAAGTTCCATAAGGGGGTGCAGACCAGCCTAGTTGATTTCTATTAATTCTATTGATGCCTGGATTAGAAAGCAAGGTTCCATCAGGGGATTGGGAAGCGGGACAAAATTCTATTTCAATGTCAGCACCCGCAGGGTGATTATTATAGCCACTAGTTCCTATTTTCCTTCTAAAATCATTATTAATTTGTTCTATTTGAGCATAAATATACCCTTCGGCTGGATTATCTGCGGAACCGATAGACGTTCCATCGTGGATGATATGAAATATGATAGGTATCGTTAAGGTGGATCTCATTCGAGGATCCATTTTAAGTGCCGTTACCTTGGGTGCAATCCACTGTTCGAAGGTATCGTCACTTTCCATTTCCGGATACTGTATACGCATCCATTGGGTAACTTCTACGGTATTACATTTATTCCACTGGATATCCTGTGCAGATAAACCTGTAATCACAAAAAGACATAATGCGACTAAGAAGGGGGAGCCTTTAGACATTTTTTGGTCGTTTTACAATTTCAAAAGAAAAAGTTGTCTATTGAACAGTAAAATTAAAAATATATTACATATATATAATTTTAAATTTAATGAAATTTCTTATATGTAATTGATTTTCTTTCAGTGTGGTTGAGGGTCAGCCTTTTTGAAGTCTAAAATTAAAAAGGTAATTAAGGGAAAAAACTCATGGTGAATTAAATATTTCATTATATTGGATTTATGCAGGAGAAGCAGATTTTTGATAATCACGGTAGAATAATAAATTACGTCAGGTTAGCTGTTACTGATAGGTGTAACCTGCGCTGTTTTTATTGTATGCCAGAAGAAGGTATCAAATATGTAGATAAGGCGGAATTACTCACATTCGAGGAAATGGAGATAATTATGAAAGTCTTAGTCGACTTAGGCATCAATAAAGTGAGAATAACGGGAGGCGAGCCTTTTGTAAGAAGAGATTTACCTGATTTTATAAAAGCTCTGAGTGCAATGAAGGGGTTAGATCAGATTAATATTACCACTAACGGCACCACAACAGCAGGGTTGGTTCCAAGATTGAAGGAAATGGGGGTGCATTCAGTAAACCTGAGTTTGGATTCCCTAGACCGGCAAAGATTTCTAAAAATTACCCGAAGAGATGTATTCGACAAGGTGATGGAAACCTTCGATGCTTTGCTGTATTTTGGAATTAAGACCAAGATTAATGCAGTGGTTATGCATGAGCAAAATATTGAGGATATCATTCCAATGGTAGCGCTTACCGAAAAGTACCCAATTTCGGTTCGATTTATTGAAGAGATGCCATTCAACGGTTCGGGAAGACATTATGATAACTGGCAGTGGAATCATATTAGAATATTAGAACACATCAAAAAGGAATTCCCCTCTATTGAAAAAATTCCAGATCCACCAAACGCCACTGCAGCCAGTTATCAAGTCCCAGGATTCAAGGGAAATGTAGGGATAATTGCAGCTTATTCTAGAACGTTTTGTGGAACGTGTAACCGCATTAGGATCACTCCACAAGGCACTTTAAAGACTTGTCTATATGATGAAGGGATTTTCAATATTAGAAATGTAATCAGAGCTGGAGCAGATGAAGCCCAATTGAAACAAGTATTCCTAGAGGCCCTCCAATATAGAGCTAAAGATGGATGGGAGGCAGAAAAGAATAGGTTAAACGGACGTCCAGTTTCTGAATCTATGGCGACAATTGGAGGATAATGAAGCAATTAATACCTTCTAAAGATGCATATCAAATCGTTTTAGAATCGGTTAAAAGTATTGAGGTTTCTTGGGAAAAAGTAAAACTAGAGGATTCTCTTGGTCGTGTATTGCAAGAATCCATTTTTGCAGATCGAGACTTTCCCCCCTTTGACCGGGTAACCATGGATGGAATAGCCGTTTTTACCGCTTCTTTTGAAGCCGGTTTAACAGAATTAGAGATACAAGGCATGCAACCTGCTGGTTCACAACCGACTACTTTACTAAAAAATTCTTCATGTATAGAAGTCATGACTGGTACAGTAAAACCTGTGGGAACCGATGCGGTTGTTCGATATGAAGATGTTCAAATCATCAATGGTAAGGCCAAAGTATTGGTTCCAGTTAAGAAGGGACAAAATATTCATTTTAAAGGACAGGATAGGAAGCGAGGTACTCAATTACTATTTCCTGGAAGAAGAATCTCAGCAGCTGAAATTGCAGTTTTAGCAACGGTAGGTAAGACAGAAGTAATAGTTGCTAAATACCCTAAAGTAGCCATAGTTTCAACCGGAGATGAGCTGGTCAATATCAATAAGGTTCCAGAACCCCATCAGATTAGAACTTCCAATAGCTTTATGATTCAAGCTGTTTTAAAGGATATTGGCTTGGTTGCTGATTTGCATCACCTACCGGATGATTCCTCTGTCTCTATAGCTCTGGTTACTGCTTTGCTCAATAGTTATGAGGTGCTGATTTTTTCCGGAGGCGTTTCCATGGGAAAAAAAGACTATATACCCTTGGCTCTTTCTACTAATCAAGTGGAGCAAAAATTCCATGGAGTTTTGCAACGCCCAGGCAAACCATTATGGTTTGGTTGCCACCAAAATGCTGTTGTTTTTGCTTTGCCAGGTAATCCTGTTTCTTCCTTTATGTGTACCCACAAATATGTAATGCCCTGGATAAGAAAAAAAATAGGCCTTCCTTTACTATCAAATGATTTTGCAATACTGGGCTCAGATTTCACCTTCACCCCAGCATTAGATTATTTTCTGCAGGTTCGCCTGCAAATGGAGGAAAATGGAAATAAAGTAGCTTTCCCTTTAGAGGGCAAAGGATCAGGTGATTTTGCAAACCTATTGGAGGCAGATGCCTTCATGGCATTGCCCGCTGAAAAATCGACCTTTAAAACAGGAGAAGTATTTCCAATTATCCAATATAGAAATCATGAATAAAGAATTTTCGCATTTAGACTCTTCTGGTAATCCAAATATGGTGGATGTAGGGGATAAAGCTGTAACAGAAAGAACAGCAACAGCTAGGACCACAGTAGAACTTGGATCAGAAATCATAGAAGCTTTGACCAAAGTGGAGTTCAATACCAAAAAGGGACCTGTATTTCAAACTGCTATTTTAGCTGGAATTATGGGAGCGAAAAAAACAAGTGACCTAATACCATTATGTCACCCACTGGCTTTAACAAAAGTTCAGCTACAAATAGAAGTTAATCTTCCCAATGAGGTGATTATTGAATGTACCGCTAAGCTGAAAGGAAAGACAGGTGTGGAAATGGAAGCCCTAACAGGAGCTTCAATTGCCGCACTAACATTATACGATATGTGTAAAGCTTTTTCTCATAATATTATTATCAAAGAGACCAGACTGATAGAAAAAAGAGGTGGGAAAAGTGATTTCACCCAAAAATAAGGCTCTATGAATATTTCATCAAATCATCCCGCCCTGTTTGGGTTGGTTTTGGCAGGCGGAAAAAGTAAGCGAATGGGAAAAGACAAAGGCCTCTTAACTTTGTATGGAAAACCGCAAAGAGACTATTTGTTTGATTTGTTGCAGCCTTTGTGTCAGCAAACTTATTACAGCGTTAGAGAAGATCAAGTGCAAGGTCTTCCCGAAGAACGAACCTTTATAGTAGATCAATATGAGGGATTAGGTCCCAAAGGAGCAATTATGTCTGCATTTAATACCCATCCTTCCAACGCATGGTTAATTGTAGCTACAGATTTGTATTTACTCAATGAGCAGCTGTTAAATCTTTTAATAGAAAATCGAGATCCAAGTAAACACGCCACCGTATTTGTTAATGGGGATACTGGCTATTATGAACCACTAATTGCCATTTGGGAGCCATCCGCAATGGAACATTTGCTAAGAGATTTAGAAAGGGGAATAACCTGTCCAAGAAAGACACTCATGAATATGGAAGTGAAACTAATCGAAGGTGCACCCACAGGGCCACTTACCAATGTGAATCACCCAGACACGATGCAAGAAATAATCCAAAAGCTTAACCACCACTCACCGGAGGAATAATAGCAATTTCATCAGACTCATTAATAGCAGCTCCATCTTCCACGTATTGGGCATTAACAGCAACTGAAAATGAAGCGAGTTGGGCAAAATCAGGATATTGTTCAATAAGCCATTTCTTGATGTCCCTTACCGTAGGTTGGTTAAAAGACCACTCAATTTCAATCGATGAATTACCAAAAATATCTCGTGCAATCCCAAATGCTATTATGCGAAGTTTCATTTAAACTTTTAATTTTTTAAGACCTCAGAACAATATAAGAATTCATTTTGTTGTTTATGCGCTTGTCAACATACTAAGACCAATTCCAGAGAAAACAACTTTTGATTTTTGATTATGTAAAATTTTCAAAATTTAATTTCGAATCAATGTTCGAAATAATTTTGTTATGAATAATAATTTGGATTTGCCTTAAAAAAGGATACTTTTGCGGCGTTTTTCAAATTAAAAAGACACCTTATTGTTGGGTAAAAACTTTTAAATGAAACAAAACTTATTGATTTTATTGACTTTTTGGGTGGTTTCGGCGGGGAGTATTAATAAAAATGTGCTCCTTTCTGAAACAGATAGGGGTGTTGTATCAAAGGAAGTGATAGATAAAAAAATCTGTCGCATGGAATTGGAGTTGGATTACCGCGTAGATGAGCGGGTGCTTTCAAGAATAAAAAGATATGTTACCTACGGTAAAAAGGATACTGAGTTACTTTTGGGAAGATCCTATTATTATTTCCCAATTTTTGAACATTTTTTGAGGGTGTATGGGTTACCAGAAGAACTTAAATACCTACCTATGGTGGAATCAGGGTTGCAGCCAGCGGTAAAATCTATAGTTGGTGCAACAGGTTTGTGGCAAATTATGGATTTCAATGCCGACAAATATGGATTAAAAGTAAATGAGTATGTGGATGAGCGTCAAGATGTCTACAAATCAACAGAAGCAGCGGTAAAGTTGCTTAAAGAACTCTATAATCAATACGGGGAGTGGACACTTGTTTTAGCAGCGTATAATGCTGGACCAGGTAGAGTAAATAAAGCGATAAAATTATCAAATGGTGGCGCTAATTTTTGGGAAATTGAGGCTTTTTTACCCAAGGAAACACGCATGTACGTACCTTCATTTGTCGCGGCTTCTTATATAGCCAATTATTATCCACAACATCAGATTCAACCTAGAATTAAGCCACATTTATCAGGAGAAACAAGAATTCTAATAGTAGAACAACCCTTAAGTTTCAAAGATATAAATTTGGTTAGTGGAGTTTCATTTTCATGGTTACAGCGCTTAAATCCTGGGTATTTGAATGGATTTATCCCAGGCAATCAGACCCATTACTTAGTTTTACCACTAGAACACTACCAGGATATTAGGGATTTTCTTTACGGAGGTGTTGCAGTAGCAACAACACTGCCGGAAAATACTTTAGAAACCCAATATGTGGTTTTACCAGGTGATTCTGTAATGTCCATTGCCAAAAGATATGAATGTGACCCTCAGTTAATTATAACCAGAAACCAACTTGAAGGCCGTCCATTAGTAGTTAATGAACAAATTGTCCTTTACCTTAATAAAAAGTTTGCCTTCAACAGAGCATAATAAATATAGTATCTTTAGGGCATAATTTTTTTCTATGCAAACCTTTCTGACGATTACTTGGAGCGCTTCACCTGAAATCATAAATATTGGGCCGATTACCTTAAGATGGTATGGTCTTTTGTTTGCCTCCGGATTTTTAGTGGGCTTGTTTATCGTAAAAAAGATGTTTATCGCCGAAAAGGCTCCAGAGGCTTGGCTGGATAAAGCTTTCATGCATATCGTACTTGGTGCAGTGATTGGGGCTAGATTAGGACATGTATTTTTTTATGACTGGGAATTCTATTCTAATAACCTTATGGAAATTCCAAAAATTTGGAGAGGGGGATTAGCGAGCCATGGCGGAGCTATAGGGATTATTATAGCACTATGGTTATTTTCCAAAAATGTTTCTAAAAAATCTATTTTATGGATTTTAGATAAGGTGGTGGTGCCTACCGCATTAGCTGGTTGCTTTATCAGATTGGGTAATCTAATGAATTCAGAAATCATTGGAAGCCCATCAGATGCATCATGGGCCTTCATTTTTACTCTCGTAGACTCCATTCCGAGACATCCAGTCCAGCTCTATGAATCTTTGACTTATTTAGTGAGTTTTGCATTATTATTCGGACTCTATTGGAAAACGAATGCCAAGGATAAACCCGGTTTTTTCTTTGGTTTGTTTTTAGTGTTGATTTTTGGGTTCAGAATCTTAATGGAAAACTTTAAAGAGAGTCAAGGGGGATTTGAATCTGCTTTAGGTAATATCATGAGTACAGGACAATGGTTAAGTATACCATTCGTATTAATTGGCCTATTCTTTATTTTAAGGCCTACCAAACACAAAATAGTTTTCCGATAAACCGCCATCCTTTTTTGTTTCTTTATGTTTACTTTTGTAGGTGGATAATTAGTCTTCCCATTTAAAAATAACACCAACATAAAAGCTACAAAGTCAAGTTTATGAGCATAGTCGAAATGCGGGTTCCAACAATTGGAGAGTCCATAACAGAAGTAACCTTATCCCAATGGCTAAAAGCTGATGGAGCGTATGTAAATTTAGATGAGCCCATCTGTGAATTTGAATCGGATAAGGCAACATTAGAATTTCCAGCGGAAGCAGCGGGAAAAATCATCCATGTAGCAGCTGAAGGAGATGATTTGGAAATCGGTGCATTGGTAGCTAAAATTGATACAAGTGTTACCCAAACTTCTGACACAGGGGGAGTTCCTGCTTCCACTAAACCGGGAGAATCTACCGCTGAAACAAATGATCTTAAGCAGCCTTCTCCATCCATTGGAGTTACAACGGAATCGGTTTCCAATACTTATGCAAAGGGACATCCTTCTCCTTCTGCTGCAAAAATTTTAGCGGAAAAGGGAATATCCTCTCAACAGATTGTTGGTTCTGGCAAAGATGGAAGAATTACTAAAGAAGACGCTTTAAGAGCAGAAGTTTCTGTTTCAGCTCCTGCCTCAGAGCCAACGACAAAACCAAATATCGGAGGTAGCTTTAGCCGCCAGACTACGATGAAAAAAATGAGTCGAATGAGAAGAACCATTGCAGATAGGTTGGTTCGAGCAAAAAATCAAACGGCTATGTTAACCACTTTCAATGAAGTGGATTTATCAGCGGTAATGGAATTGAGGAAAAAATATCAAGATGAATTTGTAGAAAAATATGGCATCAAACTTGGCTTCATGTCTTTATTTGCGAAAGCGTGTGCACATGTTTTAATGGACATGCCAGATGTCAACGCGCAAATAATAGACAATCAGTTGGTATATCATGATTATGTAGATATTTCAATAGCCATTTCTACGCCCACTGGACTTGTGGTTCCACCGGTAAAAAATGTCGAATCGTTACATTTTGCAGCCATTGAAAAAGAAATCAAGCATTTGTCAAATAAGGCAAGAAATGGAACTTTGACTATTGAAGAAATGCAAGGAGGTACTTTCACTATCACCAATGGAGGGGTTTTTGGCTCTTTGTTGAGTACGCCTATTATAAACGAACCACAATCTGCTATTTTAGGTATGCACAGTATTAAGGAAAGACCAGTTGCCATCAATGGCAAAGTGGAAATCAGACCCATGATGTATTTGGCGCTATCATATGACCACCGAGTTATAGATGGAAGTTCCTCAGTAACTTTTCTAGTAAAAGTTAAGGAGTTATTGGAGGACCCTGCAAAGATGCTTTTAGGGATATAATAATACCATAGTCCTACTATTCTTCTGGGTTTTTGATTTGTTCTGCATTGTTCAGTGCATACATTAGTCGATTAATGTCTGATGCATTCAGTTCGAGTTTACCTTTCAGGTAAATGGGGTCAGTAGTATATTTTACAGATTCAATAGCGAATACTTCCATTACTGTTTCTGGTCCAGCACCACCACAGAAAAAACACAAATTATATGGAAAAGCAGAAAAAATAAACTCCTTGTGGCTTTTGTAGCCTTCCACTGGAATGATGTACCCTTTAATAATGACTTCCTGATTTTCTAGTGCAAGAACTTCTTCGCTAAAAACTGGAACATCTACCTTGAACCCCAGGAGTTCATCGTATTCCTTTTTAAAAGTAATCTTACTCAACGTGTTCCATACATTGTCATTGCTTTGAGCAACTACAGATAGAGTCATTAAGATCAATAAACTAGTGGTCAGGTAATTTTTCATATCGTTATTTTATTTTCCTTCAGATAAAGTTTTATGAATATTGGTTCTAGCGGCTTCAAGAGCTGGAAATAAGGAGGCCAATAAGCCTATGAGAATTGAAGCCCACATTACAAGCCATTCCGCACTGATAAAGGTAATTCCAGATAAGCTGTATTTATAGGTACTCTTAAGTGAATGGGCAATCATTTCTAGTCCAAAATGTCCAAGTATTACTCCTGATAGCCATCCAAAGACAGCTAAAATTAAACCTTCAAGTAAGACCAATTTGAATAAATTAAATCGAGAACCTCCCATGACTCGCATAAGTGCCATTTCGTATTTTCTGTCTTTTAAAGAATTGTAAAGCGAAACAAAAATACTGATGCCAGATACAAAGACGATAGCTATGGCAAGTGCTCGAAGTAAGGAAATACCCATTCCTATATTAGCGTAGAGTCTGTTGATTTCAATTGCAGGGGTGGCTGCTTGTAGGTTGGTATTTTCATTTATATTCCGCTGAAAATTAAGGGCTTGAAAATTTCTTGATTTAAGTTGAATGAGCAGGGTGGTAATGGATTGATCATTAAAAGTGGCTAATGTAGCTAAAGAAGACTCTTCCTCGGAAGGTTCTTGGGAATGTTGGTGATCATGGACTTCCCAAACGGTTCTAAAGTCGGTCAAAAGTAATTGATCCATAACCGTACCACTTGGTTTCAATATTCCCACAATCTGAATAGGTCGATGATCTTCATGAATTAAATCATTATCTTCCTTAAGTCCATGAGAACTTTGAAAGGTGTCTCCAACTTGCAAATTTAAGTTTTGGGCTACTCCATAACCTATGACTGCTTGCATAGGAGCTGACCAGAAATCTCCATTTTGAAGGGCACCCTCGTACAATTCAAAGAAATCTGGGGTAGTCCCTACAATTCGGAATCCTCTATAGGAATCCCCCAATGAAAGGGGTATGACTTTTCCAATTAAAGGATGGTTTTTTTGCAGAAATGGTTGAATTTCAGCTATAGGAATATTTCCCGTAGGAGCATCCAAATGATACATTCCTGATAAAATAAGTTGTAGCGGACTTCCTTTGGCACCAATTACTAGATCAATACCAGCTAAATTCTTATCGAACTGCTTTTGGAATTGATGATTGAGCAGCAACAAAATAGTAATGAGGCTGATTCCCAAAGCAAATAGCATTAGTGTGAGAAAGGTAGAAAGCGGTTTTTTGCTTAAGTTTTTTCTACTTAAATAAAAGAAGTTCATAGGGTACCACTCTTTTCAGTAGGTTCCAAGGTAATGGTTTTTTTAAATTTAGTTTGAAGTCTGTTATCGTGAGTCACGATTAGTAAAGCGGCCTCTAATCTTTTAGATTCATCTTCAAGTAAGGCGGCTACTTCTTCCCCGTTTATATCATCTAGAGCAGAAGTAGGCTCGTCTGCTAAAATTAGTATGGGCTCATTGACTAATGCTCTAGCTATGGCAACTCTTTGTTGTTCTCCCTGGCTGAGTTGATCCGTTTTGCTTTCTGATTTATGAGCGATGTTCAACCGCTCCAAAAGGTCAATCATCCTTTTTTTGTCGGATTTTTTACCTGCGAGTGCAGCCGCCAATAATAGATTTTCCCAGACAGTTAAAGACTTTATAAAATGTGGTTTTTGGAATACAATTCCTATGTTCTGTCCCCGAAAAAGGTCTAAGTTTTTATCAGATAGAGAACCTAAATCAACATGGTTCAGCATCAGTTGCCCCCTGGTTGGACGAATTAATCCACCCAATAGATGAAGAAAAGTGGTCTTCCCTGTCCCGGAAGGCCCTAGTATTAAAATGGATTCCCCTTTTTGACATTCGAGATTAGGGAAACAAATGGGCTGAGTATTGGAATATTGATAACAGAGGTCCTTGGTAACTAGCATGTCAAAAGCTTAATAAGTTATCGTTTAAGAGGTAAACAAATCAATTGATAGATAGATGACATAAAGCCTTTATTTTATTTGGTTTTGTATCTTTGCCCATTCTTTTTTATCGTTGGCAAACTGTACCCAAATGTATAGGACATTCAAACATTTAGACCTTCCTTCCATAGATAGTGAAATATTGGCATTCTGGGAAAAAGAGGGGGTATTTGAAAAGAGTATTTCCGCTAGAAATGGTGCACAACCTTTTGTTTTCTACGAAGGTCCTCCGTCCGCTAATGGGATGCCTGGCATTCACCATGTAATGGCCCGTACCATTAAGGATTTGTTTTGTAGGTTTCACACTATGAATGGTAAAAAAGTTGCCCGTAAAGGAGGTTGGGATACCCATGGATTACCAATAGAATTGAGTGTTGAAAAGGAATTGGGCATCACAAAAGAAGACATTGGTAAGAAAATTTCGGTGGACGAATACAATGCCAAATGTCGGGAAACGGTTATGCAATACAAGGACCGCTGGGATGATATTACCAAAAAAATGGGTTATTGGGTTGACCTTGAACAGCCATATATAACATATAAAAATGAATATATAGAATCTGTTTGGTGGCTTTTAAAGCAGATTTACCAAAAGGATTTACTATATAAGGGATATACAATTCAGCCTTATTCTCCCGCCGCGGGAACGGGATTAAGTTCCCACGAATTGAATATGCCTGGGGCCTATAAGGATATAAAAGATGTTTCAGCCATTGCTCAGTTTAAAGTTAAAGGGGAGGAAAACACTTACTTTTTAGCTTGGACTACAACCCCTTGGACGCTGCCATCTAATTCGGCCTTAGCTGTAGGTAAGGATATTGACTATATCAAAGTAAAGACTTTTAATAGATACACAGGTCAACCTACTTCAGTAATTTTAGCGAAAGACCGTTTAAGTCAATATTTTTCAAAGGCTAATTCAGATTTGAAACCTGAAGACATGAAAGCCAGCAATCAACCTATTCCTTATATAGAGATTGAGGCAGAAATGAAGGGCAGTATTTTAGAGGGCATGGAATACGAACAATTAATGAAATATGTTCAGCCTAAAGAACCTGCTTTTAAGGTATTGATAGGAGATTTTGTTTCTACAGAGGATGGAACGGGGATTGTCCATATGGCCCCTACTTTTGGAGCAGATGACTTTAGGGTCTGCCGCCAGTTTGGTATCCCAGCCATTACAGTAGAAGATGATTTAGGTAATAGCGTCCCATTGGTAGATCGACAAGGAAGGTTTGTGAAGGAGGTAACAGATTTCGCAGGGAGATACGTAAAAGATTATGGGCAGCAAGAAGAAAGGTCAGTAGATACAGACATAGTAGTCCAATTAAAAGGAGAGAATAAATTATTCTTGTCGGAAAAATACGAGCATGCCTATCCACATTGTTGGAGGACAGATAAGCCAGTTTTATATTATCCATTGGATTCATGGTTTATTAAAACCTCAAGCCTCAAGAATAGGATGTTTGAATTAAATCAAACGATAAATTGGAAACCTAAGGCAACGGGTGAGGGGAGATTTGGAAAGTGGTTGGAGAATTTACAAGATTGGAATTTATCAAGGTCTAGGTATTGGGGGATACCGTTACCAATATGGAGAACAGAAGATGGAAAGGAAGAAGTATGTATTGGGGGTATAGAGGAGTTAACAATAGCTATTGAAAAGGCCAATCAAACATTGGGATTAGATCAAAAGGTTCCCGAAGACTTACACCGACCCTATATTGACGAAGTAAAGTTAGTAAGTAACCAAGGATTGGTAATGCACAGAGAGCTAGACCTTATTGACGTGTGGTTTGACTCCGGCTCTATGCCTTATGCCCAATGGCATTATCCCTTTGAAAATAAAGAACTATTTAATGAGAATTTTCCCGCGGATTTCATTGCTGAGGGGGTTGATCAAACCCGTGGATGGTTTTATACTTTACATGCCATTGCTGCCATGGTTTTTGACAAAGTGGCATTTAAAAATGTAGTTTCCAATGGACTGGTTTTAGATAAAAATGGGGTTAAAATGTCCAAGAGATTGGGCAATGGTATTGACCCGTTCAAGACTATTGCCACCCATGGAGCAGATGCTACCAGATGGTATATGATTTCTAATGCTCAGCCTTGGGATAATTTAAAATTTGATCTGGCAGGTGTGGAGGAAGTCAAGAGGAAATTTTTTGGGACGTTATATAATACCTATTCTTTTTTTACCCTTTATGCGAATATTGATCAGTTCAAATTCAATGAAACCCCACTACCTCTAAATGATCGCCCTGAAATAGACCGTTGGATTATTTCTTTACTCAATACCCTGGTACATGACGTTAAATTAGATTATGCAGATTATGAAGCGACTAATGCGACCAGAAAGGTGATGAATTTTGTAGATGAGCACCTCAGTAACTGGTACGTTCGGCTGTGTAGAAGGAGGTTTTGGAAAGGGGATTATTCTCAGGATAAAATTGCAGCATATCAGACCTTATACGAGTGTTTGGTGACTATAGCCAAACTCATGGCTCCAGTAGCTCCATTTTTCTCAGATTGGATGTACAAAAACCTAAATGATATAACAAAAAAGGAGGGATACCAATCAGTTCATTTGGCGGACTTTCCAATCCCGAATTCCCAATTGATTGATAAGAGATTGGAGGAGAGAATGGGATATGCTCAGCGAATTTCTTCTTTGGTTCGGTCCCTAAGAAAGAAAGAAAATATCCGAGTAAGGCAACCCCTTCAAAAAATATTACTTCCAATTCTAGAAGATGACTTCGAACAACAAGTCGAAGCAGTGAAAGATTTAATTTTAGCAGAGGTTAACGTTAAAACCATTGAATATATTCAAGGTAGTGGTGGAATTATAAAAAAGAAAATCAAACCCAATTTTAAGACCTTGGGCAAGCGTCTTGGACCTAATATGAAAATTGCAGCAGGTTTAATAAATCAATTTACTCAGGAGGATATCCAAAAAATAGAGGAGGAAGGAAAGTACGATTTGACAATTCCCAATTCGGGAATTTTTACATTGGAAAAAGAGGATTTTGAAATTACCACTGAAGATATTCCAGGTTGGTTGGTGGCCTCTGAGGGAGGTCTTACTGTCGCACTGGATAT
>CAYPID010000001.1:102435-224834 GCA_964410725.1 uncultured Saprospiraceae bacterium | reverse complement strand
AGGTTATTTAAAAAAGCTGCTTAATTTCATAGCTAACCCCATATCGCCTTTTATTTTGATTTTACCGGTCATAACGGCTGTCATGGGGTTTCCTCCATTTTTTAAGTCTTCTAGTGTTGCCAAACTGGTTATGATGGTGGTGTCGGCTTCCTGATCCTCTGTTGAAATTTTTGGAGTTTCTCCAGTCATATCAATGAATACAACCTGATCATCTACTACAAATTTTAAGGATTTTCCCAGATTACCGACTTTTTCAGCCATTTTTTGAAACTGCTCTGTGATTTTATCTAATTCCATAGGTTCAGTTATTAAAAAGAAAATTGAAAGTTAAAGGTAAGGGTTCTCCCCAACATATAGACTTCGTTGCCCGCAATAGTATTTTTTAAAAATGAAGGATCATTCCTAGTTTCCGGAAATACGAAAGCGTATTGCCGATAGGCTACATTGGATCTGTTGAGTACATTATAGATTCCCACCCCTAATTGCCAAGCACCATTAGCGCTTTTTGGTGAATAATTTAATTTGAAATCCCATCGCTGGTAATTTTTCAGATAACTGATCCTATCCTTCGGGGACAGTAAAGTCCTCGAATTTCCGTTAAGAAATTCTGTAATTTTTTTTAGATCGGTATAAGGTCTTCCACTTGAAAAGGTAAACGTAGAGGCAATGGTCCATTTTCTCCACTGGTACTGACCTGCCCAATTCAATTGATGCCGGCGGTCGGTTGCAGCAGGAAAAGGTGTATTATTAGCTAAATCGGGAAAAGTATGAGTATTTTTGCTCAGCGTGTATGCCAACAACCAATTCCAGTTCTTGGCTGATTTTCTCAATAAAATATCTAATCCTCTAATATTGCCTTTACCTTCAAAAAAGGTAAAGCGAGGTTTTCTATTGGAGGAATTGCCAATTAAATTATTAAATAAAGGGGCATATTCCACGATGCCATTTAATATTTTATAGTAACCCTCAACTTCTAGCACCCAACCGTTCTCCCACAATTTTTTCCAGCCAATGGTGGTATTGGTGGCTGTTAAAACCGGAATTAAATTGATATCTGCTAAGTTCCAAAGTTCTCGACTTTGACCTAACCCGTCCTCACTTGTAATGGTACGGAGAAACTGTTGATAGTGACTAAGAGTGGCAAAGAAAGAGTGGTAATGATTTGGATTAAATTTGAATTCCAACCTTGGAGAAAAGTAATTTTTATTTTGAACTGGATAATAATTTGTTCGAATTCCTAACTTGATATTCCACCGATTACCCAGTTGCAAAGCGTGGCTTCCAAAAATTGAATAAATAATCCCAGCCGATTTTTTTTCGAAAGTGTCTTCAGAAAAATTTTGAATCACGTTATGAATAGAGTGATGAGCAATAGCGCTTCCCCAAATAATTTCTTGATTAGACCAGATTCTTGAATTGGAAAAAGTCCAATTGTAACCTTCCACTTTGGACTGAAATTCATTATCAAAAGATAACTCTTCGGTATTGTTTGGAAATTTTTTTTCAAAATTGGCTTCCCTTTTAAAATCGTTTTGATAAGAGGAGTAGTTCAATTTTAGATATGAGGACCATTTACTAAACAGATTAAAATTAGATTGCCAACTCCACCCTTGGTTGGTCCAATATTCTTCCTCTTCAAATTCTTCAGTGTTGAGAATATTGATATTTCTCAACTTAATAGTATAGCGGTCTTCGTATTCCAAATTGTAGTGATCTTGGGAGGAAAAAAAACTCAATTGGTGCGATTTGAAGTAGATATTGAATCCACCATCGTAAAAAGAATAATCGGGAGAAATGGAAATAATTTTATCGTTTATTGATCCGGGATATTGGTATTGAGCAAAGGGGTTATTAAGCGTTAAATTGTTATATTGGTTGTATATGTCGCTTTCTCCCAAATTGTTAATAGAGGATCTGGCGGAAAGACTTACGCTTAATGCTGAAGTAATTGGCATCCTGATATTGACCGCTCCTTCCAATAAAGAGAGTGACACATTGCCCTGCACTTTTTCTTTAGCAGGACGACTGGTCATTTGGAGTACTCCACCGGTTGCGCCACCATATTGAACGGGGAAATTATTTTTATACAGGGTTAAAGTATCGATACTGCTGCTTTGAATTGCAGAAATAATACCATAAAAGTGATCGACTCGGTATAGGTTAATTCCATTAAGGACAATAAGGTTGTCGTTATTAGAGCTTCCTCGAATATTGAGGCCTGCTGAAAAATCCTCATTTGCATTGATGCCGGGCAATAATTGTAATTGTTTGACAGGATCTAAAATGACACCATAGGCGGGTGACAATTCTCTAGAAATAACATAATTGCCAGTTTGATTCAAATTGGCAATCTGATGTGGAGGCGCCTCTACTTCTACAGTCGATATTTCGTTATCTATGGGCTTCAGTTGATGGGTTTGATTGATTTCGAAAGGGGAAATACTTTTTGATTGGTAGCCGAGATAACTTATTTTCAATTCTCCTCCATATAGAGAATCTGGGAGCCATAAATCAAATTGCCCTAAATGATTGGTTTCAGCACCTATTCCGGTTCCATCCATAAAGATAGATGCATAAGGCAAAGGCTTACCGGTCGCTTGGTCAAGTATTTGACCTTTAATATGAGCCTTCGGAGTTTTAATAACTAAAACGTGGTTTTCATCTACAGATTTAAAATGGATGGGCATGTATTGACTAATCAGTTCAAGACTGGATTTCAAATCCTCTAGAAGGAATTGATTGTTAATTTTTAGTTGAGCAATGGCTTGAGGGTCGAAAGCAAAATGAACTCCGTATTGATTGGAAAGTTTTTCAAGTCCCTCTTGCAGAGAAACCCAAGACTGTGCGGTCTGGTTCCAGACAGGAGTTACGGCGAGGGTAAGACAGAGAATAGTGGGAATCAATTTTTTAGAAATCATAGGATTTCAATTATTTTTCCTTAATCAAAATTACTTCTTTGGTTAAGGTTTTGTATTCCAAATTTAGGGGAGTTGTAATTTGATAAAGTGCGCTGTCCAAATTAGATGTTTTAAAAAACCCTTCTAATGGGCGCGATAAAAGAGTTTCATCAACTTGAATTTCGACAGGAAAATACCACTGAAGCTCTTGAATAGCAGCTTGCAGGGTAGCTTGAGGAAGATAGACCACTCCTGTTCTCCACGATAAAATATGCTCCTGATTATTCCCTTCTTTTGTATCAGATAAACCGGAAGAATTTATAATAATTTTTTGACCAGGATAGATGGTTTCACTATTTCCATTATGGTCTATTACAGCAACCTTGCCGGACAGACAATCCACCAGGGTGATAGAATCCCTTGCTCTAACATTGAAGGAAGTACCTAGAACTACAATGCTTCCGTGTGGGGTAGCAACAGTAAATTTTTGTCCGGGAGTCACTTCAAAAAAGGCTTCTCCCGTTAGGTTAACAGTTCTATCCTTCCCCCATTTTCGGGTGGAATAGGATATTTGGGAGGTTGAGTTGATGATGACTTTGGAGGCATCTGGTAATTCGATTTGCGCTACTTCACCCCATTGAGTTTGAATAGTTTTTGATCCCTTCGGGAAAAGAAAAATTATACTTAATATCAGCAAAATGCCTGCTGCAGCAATCCATTTTCCAGGGGTGAAAAATCTTATTTTAGCAGAGGTATTGGCTTCAATCCGTTCCCACAATTCCTGAGTATTGAACTCATTTATAGGCTCTTCTGATAAAATGCGATGCAAAGATTGGACAAATTCTTTGGCTTGAAGGATTGCTTTTTGCTCGTTGGGTTCATTGCGCATCAGCTCTTTCCAGAAGGCTTCGGCCTCAGGATTCTTGCGCAAGACCCAATCGAGGAAGAATTCATCCTCAATCAGTCTTTCAGGGGTAACGTTAATATATTTTTCTGCTTGCATCTCTTAACAATAAGTTAAAAAAACTCTTTTTGTACCCATGCAGTCCACAATAAAATTAAAAAATGGAGCAATTTTTTTAGGTTTTTCACGGAGGTGGCTAATAAATTTCTAGTGGATTGATAACTAAGACCCATAACTTCACTTATGGCTCTATGGTCAAGACCCACACTATATTTAAGATGAATAATTTCTTTTTGCCGAAGGCTTAACCCATCTATTGCTTTTTTTATGTCTAATTCTTGTTGTTCAAAGGCCTGCCAATTAATTAGGTGGGTCTCTGGGGAGTCTATTACAGGCAATTCATCTTCTTCAGGTGCTGAAGACCGAATTTTTTTCTCATCCTTATTAATCATGGAAATAATTTTTCTCCTAAGTGCGACCAACAAGTATTTTCTAATATTATCAGTCGGGCCAAGAGATGATTTCCGTTGCCATATTTCTACAAACAAGTCCTGAATGGCATCCTCTATGATAGGTACAGCTTGGGTTAATTTTTTGCCGTAAATGATTAAATGAGACACTTCATTAGCATAAATATCAGCTAAAGCATCTTTGTCTCCAGCCCTCAATAAATCCCATCGTTCGGAGTCATTCATGAAAAAAAATATTTTTTTCTTTCGATTTCATGGGTACAAAATTAACCATAATCACTTATACATCTGAAAGGTTATTTGTCCATTAAAATTTAGAAACATGATTAAGAAAAGTGTTCGTTTGCTTCCAGTACTTGGATTATTAATGATTGGTGCTATGATGCCATCTTGTGAAAAGAGTGATTTTTCAATTTCAGATACCAGTCTGGAAGAATTGGATGTGACCCTGAGATCTAACACGGATGGTGTGTATTCCGAAGGTATTTCTACTGATGGAAAAGGAAGGGATATATGTTTTAGACCTATTTTTCCTATTACGCTGGTTTTTCCGGACAGCTCTTTATTGGAAGTTGCCGATATAGAGGCATTAAAAGATGCTTTTATGGACTGGAAGTCCAATCATCCTGACTCCCGTCAAAAGCCTGAAATCGTTTTTCCGCATCAAGTGGAATTGGCAGATGGAACCATTATTGAGGTAAATTCAAAAGAGGAAGTCCGGAATATTAAGAAAAATTGTCGTCCGGCACCATTATCGGATTGTTTCACTTTTGTTTTTCCTATTGAGGTAACGAATAAAGAAGGTGAGGTGGTGACGCTTTCAAATGAAGAGGAATTCAGAAAGTATTGTGAACGACCAAATGAAGGAGGACAAGGCTTTGGAAGAGAAAGGAGATCAAGAGGTCGAGGGCATCATATCAAAAAACCTGATTTAGTATATCCTGTGGAGGTAATTTTAAAAGCTGATAGTTCCCAGGTGGAAGTAGCTTCTGAAGAAGAACTTAAAGAAATTGTTGTAGCATGCTTAAATAACTAATTGCGGATCTGTTCGACATGGAGGACTGTTGTAATGACAAGTCCTCCTTTTTTATCTCTGCTCTTCGGGGGGAATTTCTAAGTGATAGGACTTACCGGCCACTAATATGGTCAATCGTTCACCCCCATCTTTTCTCAAATGACGATTCAATAAGGTGGCTTTGGATGCCAGCGCATTAATCTTCTGAAAGGGGATTTGATGAGGAGGTCCAGATTGTGCTAATTTCCCGTGTTCCAAAAGACAAACCCAATCGGCAATTTCCAAAATTTCATCAATTTGATGACTGACCAAAATGATACTGGTCTGGTATTTTTTTTGGTATCCAACCAAGTAGGTCCTGATTTTTTTCCTTAAGACTGTATCTAAAGCAGAGAGTGCTTCATCCAGTAATAGCAAATGGGGCTGTGTCGAAAGCGCTCGACCTAAAGCCACTCTTTGTTGTTGTCCCCCCGATAAATTAGCTGGGTATCGATTTAAAAAATCTTCTAATTCTAGTACTTCTAATATTTCTTCCAGAAAGGGGTTTAATTTTTTGAGGCTAGGACCGTAAAGTAAGTGTTCTTGGACGGTCATATTAGGGAATAGGGCATAATCCTGAAACACCATACCAATTTTTCTTTTTCTGATGGGATGGAATTGGTGGAGCTTCAGGTCTGTCCAGATGGTTTGTTCAAAATGGATATGACCGCTATCGGGTTGCTCTAGTCCCGCTATCATTTTGAGTAAGGTAGTTTTGCCGCTTCCGGAGGGACCAGTTAGAATAATAAATTTGCGAGCCGGAATTTTCTCATCCAATTCCAGCAAAAAGGAGGAAGAAGCCCCGTGAATTTTTTTGGAAACCTGAATATGAATGATAGGAGGCTTCATTGTTTTTTTCTAGCTTGTTTATTCTGGTAATTATTAAAGTATATTAGGAATAGAAAAACAAAACTCATTCCAATAAGGACCAATGCATATTGATTAGCGGTAGCATAATTCAACGACTCAACTTCATCGTAAATAGCAATGGATGCGACTTTAGTCACACCAGGAATATTCCCACCTATCATTAAGATAACTCCGAATTCTCCAACCGTATGGGCAAAGCTTAACACCAATCCAGATAGTATTGCTGGTTTGATATTTGGAATGATGACTTTTAACAAAGTAGTGGTCTTGCTTTTGCCCAAAAGATAAGAAGCTTCTGCTAAGTTGGGGGGTAAATTCTCAAAACCAGCTTGAAGAGGTTGAATCATGAAAGGAAGGCTATAGATAATAGAAGCCAAAACTAACCCTGGAAAGGAAAAAAGGAGATTTATTCCAAAAATTTGGCGGAACCATTGGGATAAAAAAGTGTCTGGATTGAAAAATAATAATAGATAGAACCCCAGAACAGTAGGGGGTAATACTAGCGGCAAACTAATCAGAGATTCGAGGATTGGTTTCCAAGGAGATTTTAAATAAGCCAAGTAAAATGCAAAAGGGATTCCAATTAAAAAGAGTAGAAGGGTGGTTAATCCTGCTAATTTGAACGTTAATTGTAATGTCTGCCAAAATTCCCAATCCATTTATTCGATTAAAATTTTTCCATATACAGGTAAATGATCGGAGGGGAATATTCCGCTCCAATTTTCCGAAATGATGGCATGTCTTAACACCTTGACCTGATTATTGGTAAATATATAGTCAATTCTGGTTCCTGGAGCTCCTGGAAATAGAAACCCATTCGTAAAAGTGCCTTGGGGTCCGTGATGGGGCATTTCCGAGTTGTAAAATGCGTCCTTAAGACCTTTGGTCATGGTTTGGTAAACTTCTGTTTCGGGGTTGACGTTGAAATCACCCGTTACTACTATGGGAAATAAATCCATTTTTGGAATTAAGGTATCCAGAATTAGTTGAGCACTTTTTACTCGAGCTTTCACACCCATATGGTCAAAATGGGTATTGTAGTGGTAGAATTGTTTGCCAGAAGAAATAATTTCAAATTGCGCCCAGGTAACTATTCTAGGAAGGGCGGCATCCCAACCTTTCGAACCGACGATATTAGGAGTAGGGGATAACCAAAAAGTGCCGCTGTTAAGTACCCTTAATTTGGAGGTATTATAAAAAATTGCGGAAAACTCATTATCTGGATTAGGTTGAGTACTACCATCTGTTCTGCACACCCCGACCCATTGAAAGTTGGGAAAGTCAGCAGATAATTCGTCCAGTTGTAATCGAAAAGCTTCTTGCAAACCGATTATGTCGGCATCATAAAATCTAATGACGCTGCTCACTAAGGGTCTTCTGTTGGGCCAATAATGAACCCCATCATTTGGGTTGGGGTACCGAATATTAAAACTCAAAATGTTCAATTCCTGAGAAAAAGCTTTGGGTGAGAAAGGCCCAAAGAAAGAACAGGGAATTAATATCCAGATTAAAACTCGAAGGGACTTCATAATCGGTTGAATATGAGTTAGGAATTTTTTTTAAATTGATTTGTATTTCGAAAAATAATAAAAAAGTTGATGAAACAGATTTGGTTTGCATTATTGGTTTTTTTAACGGCATGTGAGTCGACCCCAGAAATAGATCTAAACATACAGTGGAGGTTGGATACAAATTATCAACAAGAGGGCAAAGATTTACATGAAGCGACATTTACCATTTGGAATTCAGGTGAGAAACCGTTCGTTGGGAAGGATAAGTTTTTATACTGGAATCAAGCACCAAGGTGGGTAATAGAAACTAAAGGACCGGCAGTAATTAAAAACATTAATGGAGATTTTTACCAGCTGAAGTTTGATGATAATTTTCAATTGGTTCCAGGAGATACGGTTACAATAGCCTATACTTCTTCAGGAAGTTTGATTAAAGAATCAGATGGTCCTTTAGGCGTTTATTGGGCAGATGTGAATGGACAATCACATTCTTTGACTTGTAAAATTGAGCCGTTTAATCGAATTGAGCAGTATACCAGAACAGGGGGAGATTTCGAACCGTATCCATCGCCCGAATACCTTTACGATAGGAATACATATTTACACTCCTTCACAGGCGTTGAAGAATACCCATTTATTCCCAGCCCCACCGCATATGAATGGGGCGAAGAGGCCTTTGTTTTTTCCGAAGGACAAAAAATTGGATATGATATGGGATTAAAAGAGGAAGCGGAGTATTTGGCTCAAAAAGTAAAAAAATGGACAGGTATTGAGTTGAAATTAACCGAGGAAACTCAAATATCTGATGGCATCTTATTGACTGGAAATATTAGTTTGCCACTTGAAAATTACAGATTGGATGTGGATCGAAGTCAAATTAGAATTACTGGGGGAGATGCTGCTGGAGTATTTTATGGGATTCAGAGTTTGCTTGCTATGGTGCGACAGGAAGAGGCGGGGGTACAAGTACCTGGAATAAATGTAGTAGATGGTCCTGCTTTTTCGTACCGGGGATTTCATTTAGATGTGGGTAGGAATTTTCAAAGTAAGGAATCGGTAAAAAAGTTATTGGAGGTTTTAGCGTATAACAAAATCAATCAATTATTACTTTATTTGACAGAGGATGAAGGCTGGAGATTGGAGATTGAAGCACTACCTGAGTTGACCGAGGTTGGTGCATTTAGAGGGCATACACTTAATGATAGTTTATTTTTGCAACCTTCTTATGGATCAGGGCCAGATCCAAAGGATATGGAGTCTATGGGGAATGGGTATTATACCCGGGAGGATTTTAAAGAAATAATTCGATTTGCTCATAGTTTACATATAAATGTCATTCCCCAGTTCAATCTTCCAGGTCACGCCAGGGCTGCCATAAAAGCGATGGAGTTGCGCTACGAAAGACTAATGAAAGCTGGAAATAAATTAGAGGCAGAGCGCTATCGATTGATTGACCCTGATGATACTTCGCGGTATATTTCTGCCCAGGGCTATTTTGATAATACAGTATGTGTATGTAAAGACCAACCGCTGGATTTTTACGAAGTGGTCATTGATGAGGTGATAACTATGTATCAAGAGGCTGAGGTTCCATTAACCATGATTCATACTGGGGGGGATGAAGTTCCGTCTACTGCATGGACGGGTTCTCCTATATGCGAAGCTTATTTAAAAAATAAACCGGAGGTAAAAACAACGCGAAACCTACAAGGCTTATTTTTCGAAAAATTAAACGAACTCATTAGGTCTAAAGGGTTACAGACTGGTGCGTGGGAGGAAGCTGTGATGAATTTTAATGAGGACAACAGTTGGGAACCTAATCCATTATTTGTGCAAAAGGAGGTCTTCCCATACATTTGGAATAATTTATGGGGGCAGCAGGATTTGGGCTATAGGTTAGCCAATGCGGGGTATCCTGTTGTTCTGTGCAATGTCACCAACTTTTATTTTGACCTGGCGTATAACAAAGACCCTCGTGAACCTGGTTTGTATTGGGGAGGTTTTGTAGATACTGAAGATGCTTTTTCTTTTGTTCCCTATCATCTTTTTGAATCGACCATTTCAGATCCAATGGGGAATATTTTTGAACCTGACAGGGATTTTAAAGATATGGTGAGGTTAGATGCGGATAAAAAAACCAACATATATGGTTTGCAAGCACAGCTTTGGGGAGAAACAGTAAAAGGACAGGAGATGATGGAGTATTATATTTTACCCAAACTTCAAGGATTTGCACAAAGGGCATGGCAGGGAACTCCATCTTGGTCTGGCAAAAGTAAAGAAGATAAATATGAGGACTATAGTGCTTTTATGAGGACCTTAAGTGCGGTTACGCTTCCAATGTTGGATAAAAATAATGGTGGGTATCATTATCGGATACCGCCGCCGGGCATGAAAATAATCGATAATAAGGTGTACCTTAATTCTGAGTATGCTGGATACACTATACGATATACTAAATTCAATCGCAGTCCAAACAGTTCGGATCCTATTTACACAGAACCTATTGAAATATCGCCTGGTGAGCGGGTAACAGCTGGTGTATTTAATCAATTGGGAAGAATGGGATTTACTTCAACGGTATCTTTTTAAAACAAAAGAAGAAAAAATGAATAATCGACTTATTTCGCTTGATGCTTTTCGGGGGTTTACCATCCTTTTTATGATTATTGTCAATACTCCCGGTTCTTGGAGTCATGTGTACGCTCCGCTGTTGCATGCCAAATGGAATGGCGCCACTCCTACTGATTATGTTTTTCCATTTTTTCTTTTTATAGTTGGGGTCTCCATTGTTTTAGCCTATCATAAAAAAATACAAGAAGGGGCTTCGATGGAGGGAGCGGTTAAAAAAATTCTGATACGGAGCCTAAAAATATATTTAGTCGGTTTATTTCTTTGGTTATTTCCCGATTTTAATTTTGGAAATATTAGATTGGTAGGAGTGCTGCCTAGAATTGCGTTTGTCTTTTTGCCTTGTGCATTGCTGTTTCTTTACACGGATTGGAAATTCTGGATAAAATTGTCCATTGGAATATTGTTGGGATATTGGTTTATTATGGTTTATATTCCAATTCCTGGCATAGGACAAGCCGATCTCTCAGGTCCGATTAAAAATTGGGCACATTATTTAGACAGTATTGCCTTACCTGGGAAAAAATGGCAAGGAACGTGGGATCCAGAAGGCATATTAAGTACTTTTCCAGCTATTGTTACAGGTATTGCAGGTATGTTAGCGGGGAAATTGATTACGGTTGAAAAGGATACCTACAAGAGGTTAACCTATCTGATGCTGTCTGGTTTTAGCTTATTTGTATTGGGAAGTGTGGTGGATTGGTTTTTCCCTATCAATAAACATATATGGTCCAGTTCTTATGTTCTTCACACAGCAGGATTAGCGTATATGACCTTAGGTTTATTTATGTACGTCATCGATATTTTGGGTTTTCAAAAATGGACTGCTATTGGCAGAATTTTTGGAGCCAATGCCATTACTGCTTATGTACTATCAGGAGTTTTGACAGTGATTTTTTACAATAATTTTGGTGAATTTCCTGGATTAAATAGGGCATTTGTAGAGGGGGTAGGGCCTATTTTATCCTTCAAAATGGCCTCTTTACTTTACGCTTTACTTTATGCAGCCATCATTTTTGTTCCGGTTAATCTTTTGTATAGAAGAAAAATATTTATAAAGCTTTAATCCGTATTAAAGATGCCATTTATCTACCAGGAAAAAGCACTGGAGCATTTAAATCAAATAGTTCTTCATTCGGAAGAGCAAATAAAAAAGGCTGCTATATGGATAGCGGATACGCTAGAACATGATCGGCTTATCCATACATTTGGAACTGGACATTCCAATATGATTGCATTGGAACTATTTGTAAGAGCAGGAGGATTGGCCAATGTTAATGCCATGCTTGATTCTTTGGGATTAACTGCTGAAGGAGCTAGAAGAAGTGCCGATATTGAACGGGTAGAGGGTTTAGCCAGAATTATTTGGAATCAACATCGAATAGAAAGGGGAGATGTGATGATTGTAATTTCGAATTCAGGAAGAAATGCCTTGCCAATAGAAATGGCCATGATTGCTAAAGAAGAGGGGATCCCAGTATTGGCGATTACCTCAATGGACCAAACCCATAAATATCCTTCTAGGCATTCGAGTGGATTAAAATTATATGAAATTGCTGATTTAGTAATTGATAATAGGGTTCCGTCTGGGGACGGTTTATTGAACATTGATGGGAATTTAACAGGAGCTATTTCGTCCCTTGCAGGTATTTTTATAGTTAATTTAATTGCCTCAGAGGGAATGAAAATTGCTGTTGAACGAGGAATAAAACTGCCAATATATTACAGCCAGAATATCGATGGATATAGCAATGAAAGTTTGTATCAAAAGTATGGAGGAAGAATAAAACATTTGTAATGATTGAAAAAATTAGAAAGGCTGCTCATAATATTCAACCTTATGTATTTAGGACGCCTCTTTTGTATTCCACATGGCTAAGTGAAATCACAGGTGGGAAGATTTACCTAAAAATGGAAAGTGAACAGGTTACGGGCTCTTTTAAGGCCAGAGGTGCAACGAATAAGGTACTAGAAATCAAATCTCTTTCGCCTGGCTATAAAGTTATAACTGCATCTACGGGTAATCACGGTCTAGGGGTGGCTCATGCCTGCAGCCATATTGGAGTCAAGGGTAAGGTCGTCTTACCTATTAATGTGGTTTCCACCAAGAAAGAAGCTTTAGAAAGGAGTGGTATAGAAGTTGAATTAATGGGATCTGATTGTTTTGAAAGCGAAATGTACGCCTTAAAACAAGCACAAAGTCATCCATTAGTATATATTTCCCCCTATAATGATGAGGCAGTGATTGCTGGTCAGGGAACCGTGGGATTGGAAATTATGGAGCAACTTGGGGATCAACCGAATAATATATTTGTAACTATTGGTGGGGGGGGACTCATTTCTGGGGTGGCTCATGCATGTAAAGGAATCAATCCAAATGTACAAATAATAGGATGTCAGCCAGAGGCAAGTCCAGAGATGACCTTGAGTGTACAGACAGGCCAATATACCACTGTTCCGGCCATGCCCACCTTATCCGATGCCTCAGCTGGAGCTTTTGAAGAGGACAGCATCACTTATCCTATGTGTAAAAGCCTTATAGACGATTTTATAATGACCAGTGAAGATGAAATAGCCAAAGGGATAAGAGCAGTTTTTGAAAAAGAACGCAAGATAATAGAAGGAGCTGCAGCAGTTGCTGTTAGCGCGTTGCTCAAAGACCCTAGAAAGTGGGAAAATCAAACAAGTGTTATAGTTATTTGTGGTGGCAATATTTCAAGAGATAAATTGGTTCAAGTTTTATCGTGAGGAGGTCAAGTGAAAATATATGGATTGGAAGATTATTATTGGCCGTGCCATTAATAGCAGTAATTATTGGGATACTAAAAATATCGGGTCTCTTAGTTTGGGATTCGATAGGGGATTTTATAGTGATGGGAATTATAATTTGTTTAAGCGCTATTCTCTTTGTAAATCGATCGGAATTATTTGTGATAAGATTGGTGTTAAGTTTATTTGCTATTGGATGGCTGGGCTTTGAGGAAACGACTTTTGGAAGCACCAAAGTAGAGGAAGTAAGCAGTAATTACCTAATCCCTTCAGAGGGTTCTTTAGCTCCGCCATTAATTATTCAACCTATCCAAAACCCAGCTGTCAAAGCAGAAGTTTACGATTTTTCTCAAAATAATTGGACAATGGTCAATTTTTGGGCGAGCTGGTGTAATCCTTGTATCCAAGAAATGCCTGTAATTGATTCTTTTTATCAACGCAATAAACTTAATGGATTAGAAATTATTGGGGTTACCCAAATTACTCCTAATGCAGGCGGAGCAAATAAAAAAAATCAGACCTTGGAAAGAGAGTGGAGTATATTGCAACTCTTGGATATTAGTTATCCTATTTTTTTGGATCCAAGTGGTGATGGGGTAAGTGCATATGGTGCAGAAGTCCTTCCTCTTAGTTTTATTATTGACGGAAGTGGAAATATCTTAAAAGTAGGGGAAGGTACCAGTGGAACTATGACTTTATTAAAATGGTTAGATGAACAAATAGAATAAAAAATAAAACATTGAAATTTAAAGAATTTGGTTTTGAAGAGGCTTTGTTGGAAGGATTAGATGCTATGGGTTTTGAAAAGGCTACGCCTGTTCAAGAACAAGCCATCCCCATTATTATGGACCAACAGGATATTTTAGCAATTGCTCAAACGGGAACGGGTAAAACCGCTGCCTTTTTGCTTCCAGTGATTAATAGATTGACTAAAAATCCTACTGATGGAATTGACACCTTAATCATAGAACCTACAAGAGAATTAGCTACACAGGTAGACTTACAGATTGAGGGATTTTCTTACTTTACCCCAGTGAGTTCTATTGCTGTATATGGTGGACGAGATGGACGCGCTATGGAAGTAGAAAAGCAAGCTTTAAAAAAGGGGGCCTCTATTATAGTAGCTACTCCAGGAAGGTTAAGCGCACATTTAGATTTAGGGTATGTGGATTTGAGTACCATCAAGCACTTGATTTTGGACGAGGCCGATAGAATGCTTGATATGGGTTTTGCCCAGGATATTATGGGAATCGTCAATCAATTGCCAAGAGATCGTCAAACCCTCCTATTTTCTGCTACTATGCCACCGCAAATCAGGCAGTTTTCTAAACAACTACTTAAATCTCCATACCAAGAAATTAGTTTGGCTATCTCTAAGCCTGCAGAAAATATTTTACAGGGGGTGTATGAGGTGGAAGATGAGGGTAAAGTAAAATTGGTCGAATACCTGCTTCAAAACAGGCAATCATTGGGAAGGGTAATCATTTTTGCCAGCACCAAGGCGAAGGTGAGAGAGCTGAGCACCGTACTTCAAAAAAGAGGCCTAGAGGTGGGTGCGGTGCATTCAGATCTTGATCAAGATGAACGTGAAAAACAGTTAGCTGCTTTTAAAAGTGGAAAAATATCCATAATTGTAGCAACAGATGTCCTTTCAAGAGGGATTGATATTAAAGGAATTGACTTAGTTCTCAATTTTGACGTTCCTGGAGATGCGGAGGACTATGTCCATCGGATTGGAAGAACCGCTCGGGCTGATGCCTCCGGTGTAGCTTTGACTTTAGTTAATGGAAAGGATTGGTATAAATTCGAAAAAATTGAGGCATTGATTGATATGAAAATAAGAAGGTCTCCTTTACCTGAATTTTTGACCTATGCCGCAGCTAGTCCTCCTGCCAAAAAATATTTTAAAAAAAGAGGAGGTCCCAGAAGAAACAAGCCAACTAGACCAGCTAATTAGGGTTAGAAGGCCTGATCTCAATTTTACTTGGTAAGGTTCTGGGATGCAGGTGCAACACATCAACAAGTAGTTGACCAATGTCTTGTGGCTGGATTTTCCAACCGTCCTTATCGCTAGGAATGTGACCATTAAAATGTGAGGTCACTGACCCTGGCATTATGGTGCTCACTCGGATTCCCAGATTTCTAAGATCTAGCATAATGGCCTGAGTAAATCCTACCAAACCAAATTTGCTGGCATTGTAGGCGCTACCAGATGCGAAAAAATTAGTACCGGCTAAACTAGCTATGGTGAAAAGGTATCCTTTACTTTTACTGAGAGGTCCAATGGTTGGCTTAACTGTATTGAAAACTCCTGTTAGGTTAGTATCAATGGTTTCATGCCAGTTCTCAGCACTCATTTCTTGAATGGGAGCAAAGTGACCTACCCCAGCATTAGCAACAACAACATCCAAAATTCCCCAAGTCGATATTACTGTATGAACAGCATTTTCCATCTGTTGTAAATTTGTAACATCGGCAACCAAACCTAGGGCTCTGCCAGTGTATGTCCGAGCATTTAGTTCAGCTGCTACCGATTTGATGGATTCACTCCTACCGGTTATCGCCACGTTCATACCTTCTTGAAGCATAGCCTCAGCAATTCCTAAACCGATGCCTTTGCTACCACCAGTTATAAGAGCGGTTTTATTTTCTAATTTTCCCACGTATCTTATTGAAGTAAATTAATAATCTCGTCGCTAAGAGGATCTATTTTGGACTCAAAATGAGCCAACCATTCTCCTTTAGGAGAAATTAAAAACTTATTAAAGTTCCAGCTAACTTTTGCATCAGCGACTCCATTAAGGTTTTTGGTGGTTAGCCAAGAATAAATGGGGTGTTGCTCTTTACCTTTGACATTTATTTTTTCTGTCATTAAGAAAGAAACTCCGTAATTTTTTTCGCAAAATTCAGCGATTTCTTCTTCGGAACCTGGCTCTTGATTTAAGAACTGATTACATGGGAAACCAATAATTGCCAATTGGTCACTATACTTTTCGTGTAATTCCTGAAGAGGTTGGTATTGTTTGGTGTACCCGCATTTAGAAGCAACATTGACACACAAAACATATTTACCTTCGAAATCAGCCATACTCATAGGAACACCATCGATGTCTGTAAAAGTCAGCTCATAAAAATTGGTTGGAAGATTGCTCATGTCCGGTTTAACGTTACTATTGATGAAGGCAAATGATACCAACCCAAAGATTACCACGATTATTGCTAGAACTATTTTCATTGCTATTTTTTATCACCAAACAAACCATAATGGGTTATGTTGAAAAAAATCCTTTGAATTATTTGCGATAATCTAAAGGGGGTTTTCGGTCACCGAGCAATGGTTGGTAGGTCCAATTTACCCCTCTTTTGTTCAGTAACTCTTTTTTTGCTTGGTCTAGAAGCTCTTTATTTTGAAATAGGTCTATAGCAGTTGTAGCCAGAGTTTTAGCAGCGACCAGCATTCCTTTGTGGCCAATGGACATACCCCCTGCTGCTACAGCCTGCCAAGTATGGGCAGATGTTCCAGGAACCCAAGTAGCTGCGCGCATTCCCGCGGTCGGAACCGCCCAACTCACATCACCGACATCAGTTGATCCTCCTTTACCTGTATTTTCAACAGTGTAGGGGGCAATAAGTCCCGCGGTCGTTAAATCAGGCTGAACAAATTCAAAACTCTCAGCTATCTTTTCCGCAAAGGCCAATTCTTCGGAATTGTATTCCACACCACCGATATTAGAGAGGTTTGCATACATGATTTCAGAAAGGGTTTCGTTGGGAAGGAGATTGAATAAACCGTGAATAATCTCATAATCAACAGTAGTTTCCGTTCCCAGAGCTGCTCCCCTGGCTGCATTGGCAACCCGCTCAAAAAGTTGATGAACCACAGCAGCTTCAGGGTGTCTTACATAGTAAAATACTTCAGCAAATTCCGGAACTACATTTGGTGCTTCTCCTCCACTTGTAATGACATAATGAACTCGAGCCTCTGATGGGATGTGTTCTCTCATACTGTTAACCATAAAATTCATGGCTTCAACCGCATCTAAAGCAGAACGTCCTCTTTCTGGAGCCGCCGCTGCATGAGAAGCTATGCCATGAAACCTAAATTTGGCGCTTTTATTGGCCAAAGAGGAGGCTGCACTTGCTCCATTCCCATTTCCTGGATGCCAGTGGAGTACCGCATCCACATCGTCGAATAATCCTTCTCTTACCATGTAAACTTTACCTGCTCCTCCTTCTTCAGCGGGAGTTCCGTAGACCCGAACGGTCCCTTTCTGGCCTGTAGATTCCATCCATTCTTTAACGGCAATGGCCGCAGCAGTTGAGCCTGCACCAAATAAATGGTGTCCACATGCGTGACCAGCTTCAACTTCTTCTCTCTTTTGACGGACTGGAACAGCAGCTTGACTGACCCCGGGAAGGGCATCGAATTCTGCCAGAATTGCAATAATAGGGCTACCAGCACCATAGCTGGCGATAAAGGCAGTTGGAATTTCTGCAACGCCAGTGTTTATACTGAATCCAGCTGATTTCAAGGATTGTTGAAGCAAAGCACTACTTTCGTATTCCTGGTAGCCTACTTCTGCAAGTTCCCAAATGTTGTGTGCCAACTCACTGTAATATTCTGCCTTTTGCTCAATTTCAGAACAAATTAAAATCTTTTCTTGAGCCCAATCATTTCCTTGCGTAAAACCAAATTTCAAGCCTAAAGAAAAGGTCAACACCGTAATTAAAAATACTCGTATCATTTTCGATTCTTTTTTTTATCAATGCCAATTGCTGAGAATTTGTGAAAAACGAAAAACTTCAGTAAAACTATTATACAAAGCACAAGGAGCAATTCTAATCACTCCACTTCCAATAGAATCAGGATTCAGATTATCTTCACGCCAATCTAAGACAACCCCATGCTCGGTTAAAAATTCAAAAAGCGCCCCCCCTTTTTCTTTAATATAAATAGATAGTTGAGCTCCTGATTGCTCAGGATCGGAAGGGGTAATCAACTGAAATTTTTCCCGGAAATCCGGAATTTGCGCTATAAGAAATCTCAAAAAACCAGTTAATAAAATACTTTTTTCACGGATTTTGTCCATACCCGCTTGTTCAAATATTGATAGACTAGCAGATATGGGAGCCAAAGAAATGGCGGAAGGCGTGCTCAATTGCCAGGCAGCAGCACCGTGGGCAGGTTGAAATTTGCGACGCATCATAAATCTATTAGAGGGATGATGACCCCACCACCCCGTCAACCTCTTAACTGGCTTTTGATGATGGTTCTGATGCACAAAATATCCCCCAGGGGCGCCTGGCCCACCATTCAAATATTTGTAGTGACACCATACGGCAAAATCGACTTCCCAATCATGTAAGGCTAAGGGAATATTGCCAATCGCATGTGCCAAATCTACTCCAAAAACTGCCCCTACTTCATGGGTCCATTTCGCTATTTTTCGCATATCGAAAACCTGCCCCGTAAAGTAGTTGACCCCCCCTATTAGGACTAAGGCTAGAGAATCCCCATGTTGATCAATAGCCGCTTTAATTTGCTTTTCTTCAATATGATTTTTTCCCCTTTCGGGAAAAATTTCTACCACCGCTTCCTGGGGAAGGTAACCATGCCATTCTACCTGGCTATCCACCGCATATTGGTCTGACGGGAAGGCCCCTCCTTCAATGAGTATTTTATACCGCTTGTTAGTAGGCTGATAAAAGGACGTCAGCAGTAGATGTAAGTTGACCGTCAAGGCGTTAGCTACCATCACTTCGGAAGGTTGTGCTCCTACAATTGGACTCAGTTGGGCAGCAATTCGCTCCGGCCAATTGGCCCAATTTTCAGGTCCATCAAAAAAACCTTCTATCCCTAATCGAGCCCATTCTTCTAGTACTTTTTCCACTGCTTCATTAGCCCTCTGAGACTGAAGACCCAAAGAATTGCCACAGAAATAAATACTGGATTTGCCCTGATAAGGGGGAACCAGAAACTCCTTTTTGAATTCACGCAATGGATCTTTTTCATCCATAATGGTGGCATATTCTGCTGTATTTTCAAACACCATAATTAATATAAATCAGGAATTGTTGAATAATGATCCTTGATGACCAAATACCATTGGATTCTCTAAAGCTAGCAATTGGCGCTTGACTGATAAACCATAAAAATACCCTTGTAATTGCCCATTTTTTGCTATGCAGCGATGACAAGGAATAATAATCGCTATGGGGTTTTTACCATTAGCTTGGCCAACTGCCCTAACCGCATTTGCATCACCTAATTGCGTAGCTATATATTGGTAGCTGGTAGTTTTTCCGAAAGGAATTTTAATCAGTTCTCTCCACACTTGTTGATAGAATATTGGATGACCTTGCAGGTCTAAATTCAAGTCAAACTCTTCCCGTTGGCCGTGAAAATATTCATTTAATTGCTGCACTGCTTTTTTTAAGTTAGGAGGAATTGGTCCCGCAGGACATGGCGTTTGTTCAGATAAAGCCACCCGAGTAATTCCTTGAGAGGAACCCTGAACTTTAATACATCCAATCGGAGATAAAAAGTGCGCTTCTTCCTTCATCTGGTATTATTGAGTATGTCTTTCCATTAGCACCTTTAGCACGTCTTCAAGTGAAAAGTCCTTGGCTGACAGTAATACTAAATAGTGATACATCAAATCCGCTGCTTCATTTAAAAATAAATCCCGATCGTCATCTTTAGCTTCAATCACTAATTCTACGGCTTCTTCCCCTACCTTTTGGGCAATTTTATTGATGCCTTTGGCAAAAAGGGAGGCAGTGTAAGAATGATCAGGGGCCTCATTTTTCCGGTCCTTAATAATGGTTTCCAGTTTCTGTAAAAAATTAAGATCGGGCTGTTCGGGTCCAAAACAAGAGAAACTTCCAGTGTGGCAAACCGGTCCTTTGGGGAGGGCTTCAATTAAAACGGAATCTCGATCACAGTCCAAGTGAATATCAACTAATTGTAGATAATTGCCCGAGGTTTCGCCTTTGGTCCATAATCTTTGTTGGCTACGACTGTAAAAGGTCACTTTTCCAATGCTTAGTGTACGATCCAAAGAATCCTTCGAAAGATATCCAAGCATTAATACCTGTTTGGTCACCGAATGTTGAACAATTGCGGGAATACTATCCTGCATTTTTTCAAAATCGGGCTGAATGGTTGTATTTTTCATGGATTGGATACTTTATTGGCGAACGACAATTCCTGAAGCTGAAAGGTATTGTTTTAATCTTAAAATCTCAATTTCTTTGTAGTGAAACACGCTAGCTGCCAATGCTGCGTCTGCCTGTCCGTTTTGGAATACTGAAAGAAAATGTTCCTGTGTTCCCGCTCCACCGGAGGCTATTACGGGAATGGATGCGTGGGTAGAAATCCAAGCTGTCATTTCATCAGCAAATCCTTCCTTGGTTCCATCGTGGTTCATGGAGGTAAATAAAATTTCTCCAGCTCCACGATCAGCCACTTGTAAGACCCAGTCTTTTAGTAAAAATTCAGTTTGCAGCCTACCACCGTTTAAATATACCCTCCACTCGTTATCCTCTAGTTTGGCGTCTATGGCAACGACGACAAATTGGCTTCCAAATTCTTGGGCCAGATCATTAATTAAGGTGGGCTGGCGAACAGCTGCTGAATTGATGGAGATTTTATCCGCCCCGGCATTCAAAACAACTGAAGCATCTTCAAGTGAGCTAATGCCTCCTCCAATGGTGAATGGGATACTGATATTGGTCGCTATGGCATGGGCCAGTTTGGACATCGTCTTCCGCTTTTCATGAGTCGCCGTAATGTCTAAAAAAACCAGTTCATCTGCACCTTCTTCACTGTAGCGTTGTCCCAATTCAATAGGATCACCGGCATCTCTGAGTCCTTCAAAATTGATGCCTTTAACGGTTCTGCCGTCCTTGATATCTAAACAAGGTATAATTCTCTTTGCCAACATATCTAATCGATAAAAGGGGTCAAATCTTTAAGGGTAATCCTGCCTTCATAAATAGCTTTTCCAATAATAGCACCATAGCATTGGGCGTCTCTTAAAACTTCAATTTCCGCCAAAGTAGTAATTCCTCCACTGGCGATAAAATGGATGTCTGGGTAGGTGGTAATTAGTTTTTGATAGGTGGACACCGCACTACCTTTAAGGAGACCATCTCGAGATACATCGGTAGGAATACAAAATCGAATTCCCTTTTGCCGATAGGCGCCTATAAATTCAAAAAGTTCTAGATGACTAGATTCCTGCCACCCATTGATTACCACTTGATCGTTTTCGAAATCAGCACCTAAAATGATTTTTTCAGCTCCGTATTTTTGAAGCCATGACTCAAAAGTAGTTGGTGATTTGACTGCAATCGTGCCCCCAGTAACCTGGGTTGCTCCACTTTCAAAAACTATTCGTAAGTCCTCCTCTGATTTAACCCCACCACCAAAATCGATTTGTAAAGAGGTATGAGTGGCGATGGACTCTAAAATAGAATAATTGATTACCCGTCCAGCTCTGGCACCATCTAAATCTACCAAATGCAGATGTTGAATTCCAACCGCTTCAAAGGCTTTGGCTACCTCTAATGGATTTTCGTTATAAATTTTAGAGGTGCTGAAGTCCCCCTTCGATAAGCGAACGCATTTTCCTTCAATTAAATCTATGGCGGGAATGATATACATGGAATAAACTTAAAGCGCTAAAAATTTTTTTAAAATTCTTTCTCCAATTTTTCCAGATTTTTCTGGGTGAAATTGAGTGGCAAAATAATTGTCTTTCTGGAGGCAAGAACTAAAAGAGGTAATGTAATTGGTCGAAGCAGCAGTATATGGCCCTAATTCTACATAGTAGCTGTGCACAAAATAAACATAGGCGTTTTCCAAGGAGGGTTCCAACCATGTATGAGGGGAAAGATGTAGCGTGTTCCATCCAATATGAGGAACCTTTTCCCTTTGTTGAGGGTTGAATCGCAGTACTTTCTGTGGAATGATTCCCAGACAATCTGTATTGTTTTCTTCCGAATGAAGACATAACAATTGCATGCCCAGACAAATACCCAATACTGGTTGCTGACATTGAAGTAATACTTGGTCCAATTCTTTTTTTCTCAAATATTGCATGGTGGTATTGGCCTCGCCCACTCCGGGAAAAATAACTTTATCAGCTTGTAGAATGGTATTGGGATTATCGCTTAAATCCGCTTGGTAGCCCAATCTATTTAAGGCATGGAGGACCGAAGTCACATTACCAGCGTTGTATTTAACAATTACAATTTTCATGATTTTTCATTTCCTATAGTAAGGGCGCAATGCCACCCATCACAACACCCCTTTGGTACTCGGTAGAGAATGGTCAAAGGGATTCCTTTGGATGGCCATTTTAATTGCTCTGGCAAAGGCTTTGAAAATCGCCTCAATTTTATGATGTTCATTTTGCCCTTCTGCCTGAATAAAAAGATTACAAGCGGCAGCATCAGAAAAAGATTTGAAGAAATGGAAAAACATTTCTGTAGGCATCTTCCCAATGTATTCCCGATCAAAAGTAGCATCCCATATTATCCAGGGACGGCCTCCAAAATCCAAACTCACCGTGGCAGTGCAATCGTCCATTGGCAAACTATATCCATAGCGCTCCATACCTGATTTGTCTTGCATGGCTTTGGCATAAGCACTTCCCAAAGCTAATGCTGTATCTTCTATTGTATGGTGTTCGTCAATATGCAAATCCCCCTTCACTTGGATAGATAAATTGCTGCCAGAGTGTTTGGCCAATTGATCCAGCATGTGATCGAAAAACCCAATTCCCGTTTGAATAGAACTTTTCCCTTGGCCTTCCAATTGTAATTCGATGGAAATATCGGTTTCCTTGGTGACCCTATTTACTTTGGCTGATCGTCGACCGAGAAACAAAAAATTCCGAATTTCTTCCCAACTATCTGCCGAAAGCGCTAAAGTGTTCTTTAAATCTTCAATTTTCTGGTTTTCTTCTTGGCTGAGCCTGGGGTCACTTTTAATCCAAATGGCTTTGGCTCCAAGGTTCTTAGCCAATTGAATATCGGATAGTCGGTCACCTATGACATAGGAATGCTCCAAATCGTATTTTCCATCCATATAGTGCTTCAGTAGTCCTGTACCTGGCTTTCTTGTGGGTGCTTGTTCGTGGGGAAAGGTTTTATCCACCAAAATTTCATCAAATTCGATACCCTCACCTTTTAAGGTGTTAAGGATGAAGTTTTGAGCAGGCCAAAAGTCCCCTTCGGGAAAAGAATCAGTCCCTAAGCCGTCCTGATTAGTCACCATGACGAGTTTGTAGGATAGAAATCGAGCAATATCTCCTAAATGGCGAAATACCCCGGGTAAAAAACTAATTTTATCGAGCGCGTCCACTTGATAGTCCTCAGGTTCTTTAACCAGCGTTCCGTCTCTATCTACGAATAATAATTTTTGCATTCTTGGATGGATTATAGCTAGGCAAATTTATCCAAAGCATTTAATAAAAGTTGATTTTCCTCTTTTGTACCTACGGTTATTCTGATACAATTATTGCAGCCTAGGACACTAGAACGGTTTCGAACTACGATGCCCTTGCTCAACAAATATTCATACAATCGATTGGCATCTATACAGCGAATCAAAAGGAAATTAGCGTGGCTGGGGTATATTTTTTGTACAAAAGAATAGGCTGATAACTTAGTTTCCAAAATTGCTCTTTCGGTTAAAATGGCTTGAATGGAAGAGGTAGGCGATTGACGAATCAAATCTAATACGGTCGATTGTGTTAAACTGCTTAAGTTATAGGGCGCTTTGACCCGATTCATATAATTGATGATCCACGGATTGGCAAATGCCATTCCCAATCTCAAACCTGCCAGTCCCCAAGCTTTGGATAAGGTCTGGAGCACAACTAAATTTGGATAAGCTTCAATTTTGGAAATAAAAGACCCTGAAGTGGAAAAGTCTATATAGGCTTCATCAACTACTATTATTCCGGGAAAAGATTGTATTAATTTTTCTACTATTAAAGGATCAAGTAGATTACCCGTTGGGTTATTGGGGCTACATAAAAAAAGAATTTTGGAACGGGGATTAACCTCATTCATTATTTTGTTGTAATCAGGCTGAAATTCCTCATTTAAGGGAATGGGAATAACAGGTGTATCGTTAATTTGGGCAGCGACTTCGTACATCCCATAGGTGGGAGGCAAAATATGGACCTGATCAACAGCAGGTTGACAAAAGATTCGAAATAAAAGGTCTATTGGTTCATCACTTCCATTTCCGAGGAATATTTGATCGGACTTGACTTTTTTGATGGAAGCGATAACGTTTTTTAATTCAATTTGTAAGGGGTCTGGGTATCGGTTATAGGGGGAAGGGTACGGATTTTCGTTGGCATCCAGATAGACTTCAGCCTGGCCGGAATATTCATGCCTCGCTGAGGAATAGGGCTTGAGTCTGCGGATATTGGGACGAACCAGATGCTCCATTATTCTGAGGGAATTATATGCTTTAATCTAAGGCTTACAGCATTACTATGTGCTTCTAGTTGTTCGGACTTGGCCATAATTTCAACTGTTGGACCGATGTGTTGAAGTCCTTCTTTTGAAAGCTCTTGAAAAGTAATTTTTTTCACGAAGGAATCCAAAGATACTCCACTGAAGGACTTGGCAAATCCATTGGTAGGAAGGGTATGGTTAGTGCCTGAGGCATAATCTCCAACGGACTCCGGACTGTAATGTCCCAGAAAAATAGATCCAGCATTACTGACTTCCTGAGCTATGGAATGGGGATGGTCGTCAGCAATGATTAGATGCTCAGGAGCGTATTCATTGATTAAGGTAATGACCTCAGTCAATGAACGAACAGCAATGGCTGTACTGTTGATTAAGGTAGCAGCGGCCATATCCTTTCTTGGTAATTCATTCAACTGTCTTTCAATTTCTGCGGATACCAAGGGGATGAAATCAGGATTCATAGTTAATAAAACTACCTGACTGTCCTTTCCATGTTCGGCCTGAGAAAGCAAATCAGCGGCAACAAAATCCGGTTGTGCTCCTTGTCCTGCGTAAACCATCACCTCTGAAGGTCCGGCGGGCATATCGATAGCTACGCCTAAATTTTGGCTAACCTGCATCTTAGCAGCAGTCACAAATTGATTTCCAGGGCCAAATATTTTATAAACGCTCGGGATGGTTTCAGTTCCAAGGGCAAGGCCTGCAATAGCTTGTGCCCCGCCAACTTTGAATATTTTTTGGATGCCCACAGCCTGTGCGGCATATAGTATGGCAGGATGAATTTTGCCATCTTTGTTAGGAGGTGAGCATAAAATAATTTCTTCACAGCCTGCTATTTTTGCTGGGATTCCCAGCATCAACACCGTGCTGAACAAAGGGGCAGTTCCGCCTGGAATGTACAAACCTACTTTTTGAATGGGGACACTTTTGCGCCAGCAGGTAACGCCTGGCATAGTTTCAATCGGACTACTATTTTCTTTTTGGGCAGCATGAAAAGTAGTAATATTATCTATAGCTGTCTGAATGGCATTTTTTAATTGAGATTCTATCTGATTAGCACCTTCCTGAATTTCTTCAGGCGATACTTGGATATCATCTATTGTAAGGCCATCGAATTGTTGAGTGTAATCCTTAAGTGCTTGATCTCCTTTTTCTTGGACATTTTGGATAACCTCCATTACGATGTCTTGTAAGTCATGCTTTTTTAAAGCAGGTCTTTTCAACGCACTTCGAGCTTTGTCAAGAGATGGGAAAATCAATTTTTTCATAGGTTAACCAATCATTTTTTCTATTGGAATTACTAGAATGCCTTCTGCACCCGCTTGTTTTAGCGCTTCAATTAGCTCCCAAAATCTATCTTCTGGTATGACTGTGTGAATGGAAGACCACCCATCAGTAGCCAAGGGCATCACTGTAGGACTTTTCATGCCTGGCAAAATATTTATGATTTTAGAAACGGCATCATTAGGAGCGTTCATCAATAGGTATTTGTTTTTTCTTGCGGAAAGTACTGACTTAATTCTAAAAGTCAATGTATCAAATATTTGTTGCGTTGCAACGGGTAAATTTTTTCTGGAGACCAACCAAGCTTCAGATTTTAATAGGACTTCCTTTTCTTCTAATCCATTTTTGAATAGTGTACTTCCAGAACTGACTAAATCACAAATTGCATCTGCCAATCCAATATTAGGAGCAATTTCTACCGAACCAGAGATTTCGTGAATTTCTGCTTGAATACCGTTTTGAGATAAATAATTTCTTAAAGAATTTGGATAGGAAGTTGCTATTTTTTTTCCATCTAAATCCTTAATTCCGCTGTAGGGGATTCCCTTGGGAAGGGCAATGGAAAGCCTGCATTTGCTAAAGCCAAGTGGTAAAATTAGATCGAGTGATTTTTCTTTTTCAATTACAGTATTTTCACCCATGATGGCGATGTCCGCAACCCCATCTTCTATGTATTGCGGGATGTCCGCGTTTCTCAGAAAAAAAATCTCCGCAGGAAAGTTGTCGGCATCTGCTTTTAGCTGGTCTTTCCCATTATTGATTTTTATTCCACATTCTTTCAATAATTTTTGAGAATCTTCTAAAAGCCTACCAGATTTTTGAACAGCAATCTTGATTTTTTCAGCCATGGGGTATTTTTTTTCCAAACAAAAAAGAGGTTTATCCATGCGGATAAACCCCTCAAGTTAGCTCGCTATATATATCTTGTGGTACGGGGCGGGGTCGAACCGCCGACACCAGGATTTTCAGTCCTGTGCTCTACCAACTGAGCTACCATACCTCCATTAGCGGTTGGCAAAATTATAGTTAATTTTTCTAATGTCAAAGACGATTCTTATTTTTTTATTTAGATTTAAATTTTAAGTTAATAAAATGAGAACCCCTAGTAGAATTTTACTTGGAATTGCTCTCGTAGGAATTGCTCCAATCTTGTATATGACATGGACTATAGGGGAATGGTATGCTCCTTATTTAGTTCCATTAGTCATTTTTGGAGTGTCGGTGTATGTCTTAAGTCCTCAAATTGATTGGTGGTGGTACGTTAAGTTTCCCAAAGCTCCTAACCCTAGTGTCTTATCCTATTTTTCGAAAAATTTTACGGGATTTAACCAACTATCATCTGCTACTCAGAAGGGTATCCTAAACAAGTTTCATTTATTGGAAATGTCTAAGAATTTCATTTCAAAAGGAGAGGATGATCGAATACCCGAGGGGTTGAAATTAATTATATTGACTTCCCTGTTAGAATGTACTTACAAAACGAAAGATTTTCGGTTAAAGCATTATGAAAATATTGTTCTTTATGCACATCCATTTCCATCTCCCAAATGGCCGGAAAGATTGCATTTAAGTGAGGTTGAGATAGATGATGGGGTATTTATTTTTTCTTTACCTGCAGTTTTAGAGGGTTTAAAAAATCCCAAACAATATTTTCCAATTAGTACTTATGAATTTTGTAAGGTGATTTTGAATTCTTCTAGGGCAGCTAAGCAATCTATAGATTTGGGTAAGGTTCGGCAGTTAATTCCAAAAATACTTGGGTATAGTATCCAGCAGATTGCAGATTATATCAATTTGCCAGAAAAAGAGATCAATGTAGAGGCAGTACTTTTGGTTTTGGCAGTAAGAATGCCCAATGAACTGGAATTACTATCCAGTGAAATGGCTCAATGGAGTCAAAGAGTATTGAGTTTAGAGAAAACCAATTGATGATTTTCTAAACTAATTTTTATGGTATCTCCAGGTAAAAATTCATCTGCCAGGATTTTTGATGCTAATGGGTTGACCACTTGGTTTTGCAGTACTCTTTTCATGGGCCTTGCGCCAAACTGGGGGTGGTAACCTTCTTGAGCTAAGTAATCTAAAGCGCTTTCCTCTAGAATCAAACTCATAGATTGTTCGCTTAGACTTTCTTCAAGTTTCTTGACTAATAGGAGTAAGATGGCTCTAATTTCCTTGCGGTCAAGGGGAAGAAACATGATTTGCTCATCGATTCTATTTAAGAATTCGGGTCTTAAATGTTCCTTCAAAAGAGTAAAGACTTCTTGTTGGGTGGCCGAAATTATTTCAGGGTGTTTATCCTCAGGAATGTGTTCTAGGTCTTCAAAATTTTCTAGTATCACCTCACTTCCCATATTGGAGGTCATAATGATGATGGTGTTTTTAAAGTTAGCTATATGCCCTTTATTATCTGTAAGTCTTCCATCATCTAGTAATTGAAGTAAGACATTGAAAGTATCAGGGTGTGCTTTTTCAATTTCGTCTAAAAGAATAATCGAATAAGGTTTTAGTCTTACTGCTTCCGTTAGTTGCCCTCCTTCATCGTACCCAACATATCCTGGAGGTGCACCAACCAATCGGGATGCGGCATGGCGCTCCTGATATTCGCTCATGTCTATTCTGGTCAAAGCATTAGGGTCATCGAATAAAGTCAAGGCGAGTACCTTCGCCAATTCTGTTTTTCCCACCCCAGTTGGTCCAAGGAAAATAAAAGAACCAATAGGACGATTTCCGTCCTGAAGTCCAGCTCTGTTTCTTCGAATGGCATTGGCAATAGCCGTTACTGCTAAATCCTGTCCTATTAATTTTTTTCCAATCTGTGCTTCAAGGCTCAGTAACTTTTCTTTTTCTTTTTGGAGAATCTTAGTTACCGGAATGCCGGTCATTTTGCTTATTACTTCTGCCACATCATTAGCTGTAACCACCTCATTAATGAATCTGCTCTCCTCTGGAATAGACTTTAATTTGGCTTCTGCCTCTTGAAGATGGGTTTTTAGAGTGCTTAAAGAACCATATCGGATGGTAGCCACTAGTTCAAATTGACTCTCGCGCTCTGCTTTTTGTGCGGCCAATTCTTCGGCTTCGATTTTTTCTTTAATTTCCTGAATTTCATCTAAAATAGCTTTTTCGTTTTTCCAAGCTGCTCGCAGGGTATCCCTTTTTTCCTTGGCATTGGCTAGGTCTTGCTGAATATTTTTTAGCTGATCTTCATTTTTATCTTTCTTGATGGCTGCTCGTTCAATTTCTAATTGCCTAACCTTCCTTTCCCATTCATCTACCTCTTCTGGAAGGGCATCGAGCTCAAGTCTCATTTTAGCAGCAGCTTCATCAATTAGATCTATAGCCTTATCGGGCAGTCTTCGTTCGGGTTGATACCGGTGGGTTAATTTGGCTGCAGCCACGAGCGCTTCGTCTAAAATTTCAATCTTATGGAAAACTTCATATCGCTCTTGAAGACCCCGAAGTATAGAAACGGTCTCTCCTATGGTGGGTTCATCAATTTGAACCGTTTGAAACCTTCTAACCAATGCTTTATCTGGAGCGAAATATTTTCTGTATTCATCAAAAGTAGTAGCTCCTATAGCATTAATTTCTCCTCGCGCTAATGCCGGTTTTAAAATGTTAGCAGCATCCATGGCACCAGATCCACCGCCTGCCCCAATTAGGGTATGTATTTCATCAATGAAAAGAATAACTTCTCCTGCAGATTCGGTTACCTCCTTAATAACGGATTTTAATCGCTCCTCGAATTCACCTTTATATTTGGCTCCTGCCACCAAAGCCGCTAAATCCAAGGTGTAAATATTTTTTGATTTCAATTGGTCTGGCACATCTCCTTGTACAATTCTCCATGTAATTCCCTCTACAATAGCGGTTTTGCCTACACCGGCATCCCCAAGAAGAATGGGGTTGTTTTTTTTTCGCCTGGAAAGAATATGTAATACTCGCCTAATTTCTTCATCTCTGCCAATAATGGGATCTAATTTGCCAATTTCTGCATGATGATTTAGGTTAACTGCAAATTTTTGGAGATAGGGCCATTCTTTTTTGGTAGAAGAAGATTGCTTTTTTTCATTCCTCAATTTTTGGATTGCCCGATGGAGTTGTTCAAAAGTAATCTGAAAGGATCTAAGCAGTAAAGAAGTTTCATCTTCTACAGAAACAACTCCCAACCACATTAATTCTATCGATATATGGGTTTCTTGATAGGCTTTTAAATTTTTCTTAGCTATCGCTAAAGCTTTATTAGCCGTTGGCGTGAGATATTGTTTTTCAGTTCCTTTAACTTTGGGTGTTCTCGATATTTGCTGATTGAGTTTTGTCTTTAATTCTTCAGCATTAACTTTTAGGACTTGAAAAAGAAAATTGGTCAATGGCTCATCAGCTTCCATAATTCCACGCACCAAATGGGCAGTATCCACTTGTTGCTGATTTAAAGCAGCAGCAATTTTTTGCGCATTAAAAATAGCCTCTTGGGCTTTATCGGTAAAATTTTCGTAAGTCATCCTGTTCCCGTTCCTGGTTTATGCGGTTAATAATGCCGCCCCAAACACTCCTGCACTGTCACCGAGGTTGGGTTTAAGAAATTTAGTATTTAATACTGGGTTAAAGACATGCGGTAGCGTGTGTTCCAACCCTTTGGTATAAAGGGCTTCAATATTTCCTAATCCACCGCCTAAGATAATGGCATCAGGATCCACTATATTAATAATATAAGAAATTCCCTTACCAAAAAATTGAGTCATCCTCTCAATAGTTTGCACAGCCATTTTATCTTCTCCGGCAGCACTTCTTGCTGCTATTTCATGCATAGGCAAATGTATGCCACTTATTTTTTGGTAATAAGCTTCCAGATGGGGTCCGGAAAGAATTCTCTCAGCACAACCGACCTTGCCACAATAACAGTTCCCCCCTGACTCATCCAAAAAAATATGCCCCCATTCTCCTCCTATTCCATGTCTGCCATTGATGACCTCGCCATTAATGACTAGACCACCCCCAACACCTGTGCCCATTATCACTCCAAATACCACCTTCGCTTCAGGCATTTCTTTAGCAACTACCCCTAATTTATATTCCGCAATTGCAAAGCAATTAGCATCATTAGCCATTTTTAAAGAAATGCCAATTTGAGTTTCCAAATCGCGATAGAAGGGCTGTCCATTTAAACAAGTGGTATTGCTGTTCTTAAGTAGACCAGTCAATGGATCAGTAGTGCCCGGAGTTCCAATTCCAATGCTATCAGGAACCAGTCCGGTTTCTTTTTTCATTTGGTCGACCAGATGACAGACCTGTTGAATGATATGTTTATATCCATTTTCTTTTTCTGTTGGAATCCTCATTCTACATAAGGTAGAAGGATCTGTGGCACTTTTTATAATAGCGCCTTCAATTTTGGTTCCTCCTAAATCAATGCCCCATAGAGGTTTCATATTATAATGCTTTTTCTAAGTATGCCAATCTGGTATTGTAGACAAACTTGGAGGTTTTTCCAGAGAGGTTTCTATAAATGTCCAATGCCTTTTTACCGAAGGTTAAATCCGTTCCGTTCAATACAAAGATTTCATAACACACCGCAGCAGTTTGTTCCTCACTATTTGCCTGGTTTAGTAAATTGTGAAAAACCTTCAATGCTTCCTCCTTTTTACCTTCAAGTTCGAGTAATTTACCGCTTAATATTTGTACTTCAAAATTCAAGGGTTGGTTCTCTAATTCTTCGGTTAATCGAATGGATTCTGCAATGACTTTTTCTAATTGCATGGGCTCTTTTTTGCTGTAATGAACCCACCCTATTTCATTTAAACTAGCTGCTAAAACCAATTTATTCCCAATTTGCCGGGCATTTTCAATAGCCCTGTTGTAAAAAGCTATTGAACGGTCTAACTGACCGGTAAAATAAAAAACATCGCCTAGGGTATTCACCGCTTTTGCAATGCCTTTTTTATAGTTCATTTCCTCCGCTATCATCAAGGCTTTTTGGAGATATTCAATGGCTTTGTGAAACTTGCCTTGGTAGCTTTTCAATTCTCCAATAAGGGCAAGAGCTACAGAGACGCCTTCTTTATCTCCTATTTTTTCACTTATACTTAGGTCTTTTTTAAATTGTTTTAAAGCCTTTGAATAGTTGCCTTTTCTTTCGTAAACAATCCCAAGATTGCTGGCTACTATCGCACTAAGGGGTTTGTTGCCTATAGACTTACTTAATTTTTGACCTTCGGTAAAAGAAGCTTGCGCAGCTTGCAAATCCCCCTTTTCAAGCAGAACGACTCCTATGTAAACCTTCAGTGTGGCGATGGCATTGAAATTGGCTTCTTTTTCGAATTCCTTTAGATATTGGTTCTGAATTTTTAAAGCTTGATCGTAATCTCCTTGGTTCATATAGGCCAACCCCAATTCAGCAGCAATATTGGCCACCTCTTGTGTTTCAGAAAGAAAATGACGGTTCTCCAAAAATACCTGGTAGTAACTTTTGGCCATTTCATACTCTCCCTGACGGTAATACAAATTGCCGATATTGCCCGAAAGTTCTATTAAACCTTCTTGAAAATTAACAGCATTAAAATAGGACTCTGCTCTTAGCAAGTGTTTTTTGGCTTCAAAGTATTCACCGGTGAGTAGATGGTATTCTCCTAATAGTTTGTAGGCCTTAGCCATATATACCATACTGGTATTTTTCTGGGCCAGGTTAACTGCCTCCTCGGCAGTTTTTAGTGCCGCTTTCCATTTTCCAATGATAGTTTGTAGCTTGAAAATATCGGTAAGGATATTCATGTACGCAAGGGTAGATTTCTCTTCTGAAATTCCTGACAATACCTTTGTATAATATTCCAGCGCTTTCTCATTTTGATAGTTTTTTCTAGCGGCTTCTGCAGCCTTTAGATAAAATTCTATGGCCTCCTTGGGTTGTCCAGCTTTTTCAAGGTGATAGCCGATTTCATAGTATCTGGGATCATTAGGTCTGGTTTCTAGCGCTTTTTTATAAGCTAGTACAATAACTTCGTGTATTTTTTTTATAGTATTGGGCAATTGCATTTCGTAGGCCGTATCCCTTAATAATGCTTGATTAAAAAAGAATTGATTGGGATTAGTTGAAGTAAGAATTGATCGATTTACTGCTTCAGCCAATAAAGGTGCTAATTCATTTAATCTAATTCCCTCGAAATAGGAATTCGGAGGTGCCATTTTTAGCGCTTCTAACAAATCTAATCTATTAAAAGAAATGCCAAATACACAGGCTATTTTAATTAATTCCCTAGTATTTGGACTAAGGCGATCTATTTTAGAAAGCAAAACGGAATTCATGGAATAGGAAATGGACAATTCATCCTGATTTAAAATCCATTTCCCTTCCACCATTTCTAAGATTTGCTGGTCTTTGAAATAATTAAAAATATTCTCCAGATAATAGGGGTTGTTTTGAGTGTTTTGGGCGACAAACTGATAAAGAGAATCGCTGATTGGAGCATTTAAATACTTTAAAGCCATCTGATGGACCTCTTCTTTACTAAAGGGATTTAGGGTAAGGGAAAAACGTGAAAAAGGTTCCGGGCTATTCAATAATTCATTTAAAAATTCTGGCATTTTTCCGCCTTCGCTAAACCTAGAAGTTAGGATGATTTGTAAGCCTGGTAATTTTAAATCTTCAATTAAGTTATGGATGATTTTTTTGGAACTTTCATCTATCCAATTGCTATCCTCTAGGAGGAGGTAAACTTGTTGTTTGATGCTCAAGACTTGAATAAAGGTACTCAAGGCCAAGATGGTGTTTTGATATTTTTCCTTGGGGCCAGACATTTTCCAAAGTCCTCCTTGATATGGAATTTCCAAAAGAGCTGCAATTACAGTTTTCATCTTTTGTAAATTTTTTAGCCAGGTTTCCTGACGTTTATATAGGGGCTCTGGACTTTGACTAAAAATAGATTCAAATTTTTTTTCAAATATTTCAAGTTTTTGTTCCTGATCTTTCTTCTTAGGTAAGGCAAAGTAATTTTTTAGGATTTGTAAAAAAGGATTAAAGGGCTTTCTTAAGAGTTGATCACACCTTCCTGTTAACCAAAGCGCGCCATCTTCTGATACGATTCGCTTAATCCGAGTCAAAAAAGTAGTTTTTCCCACCCCTCCTTCTCCGAATAAAACCAGCAGGCCCGAAGTGTTTTCTAAAGTGACTCGATGAATAAAACCAAGGATTTGTTGTGTCTCTTGCACCCTTCCAATATAGGGGGCATCTTCCTTGGTGTCAATTTCCATTCTTTTTCCCACCAATTCATATACCGCCATGGGCTTGGATATTCCTTTTAATTTTTCCAGCCCTCTTTTTTCTAATTCATAACCACCCACTTGAACCATAGATTCATCTACCCATATTTGAAGTGGTTTGGCAATAGACATCAATCTTGCTGCTAAGTTTACACAATTGCCCACTAAAGCATACTGATATCTGAAGCGATTGCCGATAAAACCAGCAAAGGCTCGACCCAATGTCATGCCCGCGTGCCAGGAAAATTCTTTATTAGCCAATTCATCGGTAGTTCTTTTGCGGAAAGCCCTTAGAAAAGCATAAGCTCGATCAGCAATATTTTCGAATGTTTGTGGCGCTCCAAAGAAACAAGTGAGTACTCCTCCCTTATCTCCGAATTCAATTTCTTTTAAATAGCCAGCGTAGGTCACCATTTCTTCCAAAACGATAGAACTTAGGGTATTTAAAGCATGGTGAGATTCCAAACCAGTAAAGGAAATAAAAATGGAAATAACTGTTCTGAATTCACCACTTTTCCTGTGAAGAATTACGGAATCAGGTATAAAAAGCCTGGTGATTACTTCACTAGGTTCTAGGAAAGGTTGGTAGATGTCTGTCGGTGAAAATTGAGGCTTAGCCTCAATTTGATAGCATCCAAATTGATCGGTTCCAGTTAATTTGGCAAATTGGTATATAACTGAAATATCGAAAGCAGGATGAATGGTAATTTTATTGACCTCAGCTTGTTTCTGGCACTCAGTGGCATTAGTAATGGCGAGTCCTCTGAAATAATAACTTTTAGGAAAATTTCCTACAATACCCCATTCTATAAATCCATTGGCTATTCCTATTCTGAAACCTATATTAATGGATGGAGTAAGTTGGGCAAAAAAATCGCTAATTTCTAAAGCAACTTGTACTGCTGCACCTTCGTGAAGGTTTTGGTTTTTTGGGAAAATAGCGATAAATGCATCGCCTGCAAAATATGGAATGATACCCCGATGCTTATAAACGATATCAACTAATGGTCGAAATATCTGATTCAGCAAAACCGTGAGTTGCTCTGCGCCAACGTTGCCCTTGGTCATCATGGACTCAGTTAGAGCCGTAAAACCAGATAAGTCAACCGACAAGGTGGAGGCTTCGAAAGACCCGTTGAGAATACCCTTTTCATAATTTTGGCTAATGAAATGAGGTATCAGATGATTCAATGCTATTGGACTTTAATTATTTTTCTATTGTATTGGTCAGTAGCCGTTTTAATGGACACGAAATACATTCCCGCCTTTAAAGAGGATAAAGGTAGAATTTGCGTTATTAAAACAGATTCCATACCTTCTTCTTCAATAGTAGGAAGAACCAACTGACCTTGTAGATTATAAACGAAAATTTGCACGAATCCGTTTGTTACTGGCAAAAATTCTAAAGTTAATTCTTCATGGAAAGGATTGGGAAAAAGGTTAATGGTTGCATCATTCACTTTTTTGGCCGCAATAATTTTTTCATCTGATATTGATCTATCGATGTAGGGGGTTTCTGATAAAGGCGTACAATCTTCAATATAGGCTGTAAAACTACTACCTGCTTGGGCAGTAAAACCGGGAGATAAGGTTATCGCCTCAGAAGCTACTAGGACAACTGTTTGCCCATTTTGTATGGTTGCAGAAGTGTTAACTGCCCTATGATTTCCAAATACCATTTGGTTTTGGGTGGTCTGGGTAAAAATCCTTGAATCACTTGTACATTCGGGTATATGAATGGTAGGCTCAGGTGTAAAATTAAATTCAAAATTAAAAGCCGAAGATGACCATCTATTGTCCCACTCTATATAATAGGTGATGTTTTGTTTCACTGCCAAATTTTCAATTAGAGAAGCAAAGTTATAAGAACTTTCTGGTGATAGAGAACACGCATCATCACTTGCGGCTAATTCAGTTAGTGATTCACATTTCCCCATATACACAAAGAATCGAGTGTCAACTCCAGCATCACAAGACCCTATGGTCAAGGTCCCATTTTGATTGGGGGTAAATGTGAACCAGTTGGCGTTGGTCGAACCAGAACAATTGTAACAGCCATTACCACAAGAAGGACCAAGGGCACTATATTGGCCATTTTCAGTAATTTCTATGGCATTGTTGCAATATAAACTTGGTTGGGTGTCGTCACAATCTAGGCAACTGACACTGTTGACGTAACTTTTAATTCTGGCTGCTACCTGCTCATGAAATTGATAATCAGAGCCTACGCCATAAATCAAATGACAATAACTCATAATTGTACCCGTAGTGGGCAAGAAGGGGTCACTTGGGTTTTCACAATTCCCCTCGGTGTATCCAGCTTCTCCTCCGCAGTTATCAATCCTGGTATTATTGCCATTCCAAGCACAGTTATGGGTGTGGTGTGAACCCAAATTATGGCCAATTTCATGGGCTACCACGATTAAGGTAAAAGAGGATTTAGGTAGCGTTGAAGGATTTCCTCCCTGACTCCCACTTACCCCGTATTTGCTGGTACCACAAAGGGCATTTAAATAGGCAATACCGCCTAATCTTCGACCGCTTAAAAGATGTACCAAATCTGCTGTAATCCCAGTTCTAGTATTTCTGAGAGTGGAGAGCATAGAACTGGTGTTAGAATTACTGGCATAAATGTCAGTAGTGGTCCAAATAAAAGAAGAATGGAAAACCAAGGGTACCTCAATACTAGCATAAACAGTGGACAGCTCATTGAACATACTGGCCAAATAATTTTCAACCGCGGTAATATTACCTCCCAATTGGGTGTACAGTTCATAATCAGTTTCAAAATATATACTAACAGGCGCGGTCAAAGAAGTGGTGGTCCTATTTGAATGGTTACCCCAGTTTTCTATATATTCCTTTTCAATGTAAGACTCATCCCAATCACAAGTAAATGTTGGATTAGTATAATTTTTTTCATTTACAAAAGCATACTGGTCAATTTTTTGGTTAAAATGACCTAAAATATAACTTTCCCCATCTATGGTAACAAGTGCTCTCAAATAATTTCCTCTAATGGTTAAAGTAACAGTACTGCTATAAGGCTTTCCTTTAATTACCCCTCGGTAAAAAAATAAATTATCAGGTCGATTTATTATGCCGTCAGAAGTTTCAAAAGCAAAACCAGGCTCTATATGATTGATTTTAGAAACTAAAAGAGTAAGGTTGCCTAAGGTAGAGGTAGGCAAATCAATGGATAAGTCTTTCTTGCCTTGATGTAGCGTTTTATAAGCGCTTTTTGAAAAGGAAAAAATTTCATTTCCCTGATGGGCCTTTGCTTTTTTAAAGGGACGCAGAGATTCAAAAATAGCGCCTGATTGTTGCCTTTCCTTAATCAATTCGGTCGCTGGCAATGTATTGATTTGCGCGGTTAAAATCCCCCAACTGCTTGTTATAGTTAATAAACTAAAACAAAAGTGTCTTAACAGCATCTGCTTTCTTATCGAAATCTTCAAAGAATCAAACTATATATATGAATTAAAAAAATGTAAAAATAATTTTTTCTTTTAAAGTTTATAGAATCTTGAAACAGGAGTAAGTGTTTGATTTTTAATAGATTAGGACTTAAATCCAATTATATGAACAGTTCAGTACACTACTGACACATAATTGTGACAGTAAATACAGGTCAGTTTTCTGCTTACTTAAGGGTTTACAGGGTTAATCCTTAAGGATGTGATAAATTAATTTTTAACTCTTTTAATTGTTCAGGTGCAATAGATGAGGGTGCATCAATCATCATATCTCTCCCTTGATTGTTTTTGGGAAAAGCAATGAAATCTCTTATTGAACTCTGTCCTGACATGACTGCACAAAGCCTATCAAATCCAAATGCAATTCCTCCATGTGGAGGAGCGCCATATTCAAAAGCACCCATTAAAAAACCAAATTGCTCTTCAGCCTCCTCTTTAGTGAAGCCCAATAATTGGAAATTTTTTTCCTGAAGAGTTCGATCGTAAATCCTTATAGACCCTCCACCAATTTCAGATCCGTTAATCACTAAATCGTAAGCATCGGCTCTTAGGGATTTCAAAGTATCGTGGTCCCCATTTAACATTCGATGGATGTCTTCCTTCTTTGGGGCTGTAAAAGGGTGGTGCATGGCATAGAATCTTTCGGTTTCTTCATCCCATTCTAAAAGGGGGAAATCTACCACCCAAAGAGGTTTAAAATCTCCGGGTTGTATGAGATTCATACGTTGCGCCATTTCCAATCTGAGAGCTCCCATTTGCTTTCTTACCTGATCTTTTTCCCCAGATAATAATAACATTAAATCACCTGGTTGAGCACCCATTAATTTAGCCCATTGCAGCAAATCATCTTCACTAAAAAATTTGTCAACGGAAGATTTCAAAGTCCCATCTTCATTAAATCTGACATATATCATTCCCTTTGCACCTATCTGAGGTCTTTTGACCCAGTCAATTAGTCCGTCAATTTGCTTTCTAGTGTAGTGAGCCTGGCCTTTAGCACAAATTCCCAAAACTAATTCTGATTGATCAAAAACTTGGAACCCTTTGTTCTGCGCAACTTCATTCATTTCAACCAGAACCATTTCAAATCTCCTGTCAGGCTTATCAGACCCATATTTTTTCATGGCCTCGTCATAGGTCATGCGATCGAAATCAGGAAGTGTAACCCCTAAAGTGTTCTTAAACAAGTGTTTGGTTAAACCTTCAAAGGTTTGTAAAATTTCTTCCTGTGTAACAAAAGACATTTCACAATCAATTTGTGTGAATTCAGGTTGTCTATCCGCTCTTAAATCTTCGTCTCGGAAGCATTTTACGATTTGAAAGTATTTATCCAGCCCCGATACCATTAAGATTTGTTTGAAGGTCTGCGGTGATTGCGGTAAGGCATAAAATTCCCCGGGATTCATCCTGCTAGGTACAACAAAGTCACGCGCGCCTTCAGGAGTACTTTTAATGAGAAAAGGAGTTTCCACCTCAACAAAATCTTTTTCAGCCAAATACTTTCTCGTTTCTAAAGCTAAGTTGGATCGAAAGATGATGTTCTTTTGAACAACATTTCTCCTAAGATCCAAGTAACGATATTTCATTCTTAAATCTTCTCCTCCGTCCGTATCGTCCTCAATCGTAAAAGGAGGTGTTTTGGCAGCGTTTAGAATCTCCATCTTTTTGACCTCAATTTCAATATCTCCAGTGGCTCGATTAGGGTTTTTATTAGAGCGTTCTCTTACCACACCCTCTACACTAATTACCCATTCCCTTCCCATTTTTCTTGCTGCTTCACATAGCTCTGAATCATCATCTACATTAAAAACCAATTGAGTGATCCCGTACCTATCTCTTAAATCTACGAATGTCATCCCTCCAAAGTCCCTTCCAGTTTGCACCCATCCGCTTAACTTAACGGTTTTGCCAATATCTGTTATTCTGAGGGCTCCACAATGATTGGTTCTAAACATATTTTAAATTTTAAAGAACACAAAAATAGTTAAAATACTTTTGTTTGATTTAAATAACAGAAAGCGTTTAGAAGCGTTTTAAAATAAATACTTGTCAGCGTATGCTAAGAAAGTTTACCCGGTCATTAATCTTGTTAATGACCATTTGGAGTACGGTAGGAGCCCAGATTGGTCAACGTGATTATTTTAATTATGAAATTGATGAATGCGGTGATACGGTCATCGTAGCGGAACTCGCCGATATCTCTGTATCCGCTCCTGCCTTGGTGGACTATGCAGATTTAAGGAAATACAGAATCTATCGACAATACGCCGTTAAAGTTTATCCATACGCTACTAAAGCCATTGAAATCTTTCGCAAACAAGAGGCGCTTACCTCTCATATGGATGAGCGTTACAAAAGAGAATACTTAAGGTTACTTCACAAAGAATTAAAAGAGGAGTTTGAAGATCCGCTCAAAAAGCTTACCCGCACTCAAGGAATGATTCTCATAAAAATGATTGAAAAAGAATTGGACACTCCTTTATATTACTTAATTAAGAATCTAAAAGGAGGAATTAATGCCACCTATTGGAGTACGTTAGGTAAATTTTTTGGTCACCATATCAAAGACGGCTATCATAAAGGTGAAGATCCAATATTGGACATGGTCTTGAATGATTTCAATATCGCATACAATTTTCCCTTCCGCGTAAAATAAGTGTGTTAAATTTAAATCAAAAATGGTTGAAATGGATAGTCTATCTGATTTGTCAGAAAAGCTAGAAGGAGAGGTTTTAACGGGGGATTTATACAAAGCACTGTATGCTACAGATGCTTCAGTTTATAAAAAGTGGCCATTAGGTGTTGCTTTTCCGAAAGGAAGAAATGATATTATTGTTTTGGTAGAATATGCTCAGAAAATGGGAATTAGTCTAATCCCCAGAGCTGGTGGAACCTCCTTAGCTGGGCAATGTGTTGGAGATGGATTGGTAGTGGATGTTAGTCGGTATCTCAACAGAATCATAGAAATTAATGAAGAGGAAAAATGGGTAAGAGTTGAACCTGGTGTAATTAGAGATGAATTAAATAGGGTGTTGGCTGAAAGGGGTTTATTTTTTGGTCCTAATACCTCTACTGCGAATAGGTGCACTATTGGGGGAATGGTTGGAAATAACTCTTGCGGTACGACCTCTATTGTTTATGGGTCTACAAGAGATCATGTAATGGCTTTAGAGGTTGTTCTAGCAGATGGCTCAGTTGTTAAGTTTGGAGATACCTCCCCCGAAGAATTAGAGGAAAAAATCAATCAAACGAATCTGGAAGGGCAAATTTATTCACAAATCTATCACAGTTTACAAGACCAAGAGATTAGGGAAGAAATCAAATCTCATTATCCAAAAAAAGGGATTGATAGAAGGAATACAGGTTATGCCCTAGATATTTTGATGGAACAACAACCATTTAATGAAAATGGGGCGCCTTTTAATTTAGCCAAACTATTATGTGGTTCGGAGGGAACTTTAGCCTTTACTACTGAAATTAAGTTGTCGGTTTCTCCATTGCCTCCAAAAGAACAAGTTGTGGTCGCTGTTCATTTCGAAAACATCATCAATGCTATGCATGGTGTAGTAATAGCCATGGCTTTCCATCCGGATGCATGTGAGTTAATGGATAAAATTATTTTGGATTGTACCAAAGGTAATATCAGCCAGAGGCAAAATAGATTCTTTATAAAGGGAGATCCAGGAGCGGTTTTAATGATTGCATTTAGAGGAAATAGTCTGGAAGAGGCTAGAGAAAAGGCAGCAGAGATGATTAGTGCTTTCCAAGAATCGAAACTTGGTTATGCTTTTCCAATAATAGAGGGAAAGGAAACGGATAGGGTTTGGGCCCTTAGAGCTGCTGGGCTCGGGGTGTTATCTAATGTCCCTGGTGATGCCAAACCTGTTGCATGTATCGAGGACACAGCCGTTTTGATCGAAGATTTGCCAAATTATATTCAGGAGTTTTCCGATATGATGAAGCAATTTAACCAACAGGCCGTGTATTATGCTCATGCCGGTGCGGGAGAAATTCATTTACGTCCTATTTTAAACCTTAAATCCCCAAAGGATAGGAAATTATTCTACGATATATCGGAAGCGTCCGCACGTTTGGTAAAAAAATATGGAGGTTCTTTAAGTGGAGAACACGGGGATGGTAGGGTTCGAGCATCTTTCATCCCCATGATGATTGGTAACCAAAATTATCAACTCTTAAAGGAGGTTAAAGAAACTTGGGATTCCGCAGGCGTTTTTAATGTTGGAAAAATCGTGAATGCACCACCCATGTTGGAAGATTTGCGCTATGAAGAAAATCAGAAAGCAATTAATGTTTCCACTAAATTTAATTTCGATTGGTCCAACGGGATTCTAGGCGCTGCGGAACTTTGCAATGGGTCAGGTGATTGTAGAAAATTAAATTTCTCAGGAGGATTAATGTGCCCTAGTTATCGAGCAACCCGCAATGAAAAAGACAGTACCAGAGGAAGGGCAAATGTTTTGAGAGAGTTTTTGACCATGAATGTTCAAGAAAACCCTTTTGACCATACTGAAATCAAAGAGGCTATGGATTTATGCCTGTCTTGTAAAGCCTGTACATCGGAATGTCCTTCCAATGTTGATATGACTACTCTTAAAGCAGAATTTTTATACCAATATCAAAAATCCCATGGAGTATCCATTCGGACCAAATTATTTGCTCATATTGCTTCATTAAATACTCTTTTACAGCGTTTCCCTCGTTTTGCGAATTTTATGCTGAGCAATAGATTGATTAGTGCTGTAATTAAATCCTTGTTGGGAATTGCTAACGAACGATCTATTCCTCGGTTATCCAATGAAAGTTGGAAGTCCTATATTAAAAAGCACGAATATTATTTTCCCACCTCTTTTCAAAGTAAAGGATCACTTTTTCTTTTTTGTGATGAATTCACCAATTTAAATGAAAGTGCTATTGGGATAAAAGCTATTAAGTTATTGAATGGCTTGGGGTTTGATGTAAGATTTGTCGACCATCCTGAAAGTGGCAGAGCCGCTATGTCTAAAGGTCTTTTGGACTATGCCCAGAAAATTGCAGAAAAGCAAATTGAAATTTTTTCTCCGCTTATTCACAAGGATTGTCCTTTAGTTGGCATTGAACCTAGCGCAATACTCTCTTTTAAAGATGAATATCCAAAATTAGTATCTAAAGATAAAAAGGGAATAGCAGAAAAAATTGCCAATCAAGTTTACACTATTGATTCTTTTTTGATGATGGCGTATAAGGAAGGGAAAATCAGTAGTCTTGATTTTACGGAAGAGGCGAAAACAGTATTAGCACATGTGCATTGTCATCAAACTTCTTTGTCCAATGCTGAAGAAGTTTATCATTTGTTGAGTTTGCCTAAAAATTATTCAGTTCAAAAAGCACCTCCGGGTTGTTGTGGAATGGCAGGATCATTCGGTTATGAAAGGGAGCATTTTGACTTAAGTATGGAAATTGGGAATCAAGGATTACTGCCTGCTGTACGTAATAGTGATATAGGCACTATAATTTTGGCCACTGGGACTAGTTGCAGACATCAAATTTTTGATGCAACTTCTCGTAGAGCTTTTCATACAGTTGAAATATTATGCGATGCCTTAGCTGTTTCTCCAAATTGATCCTTCGATATGAACAAACGAGACACCCCTTTAATGGAATGTATCCCAAATTTTAGTGAAGGCCGAAACCCAAGAATAATTAGGGAAATAGTAAAAAATATTGAAGAAGTTAAAGGAATAGAAATTCTTCATGTTGATATTGGATATTCTGTGAATAGGTCGGTGGTTACATTTTTAGGAGAACCATCTGCAGTTATTGAAGGTGCTTTTAAAGGAATCAAGACTGCAGCTTCCTTGATTGATATGCGCAAGCAAAAGGGGACCCACCCCAGAATTGGTGCCACTGATGTTTGCCCTCTTGTTCCTTATAGGAATCTTTCCAAAGCAGATGCCATTAGGTGGTCTAAAAACCTCGGTAAAAGAGTAGGAGAAGAATTACATATCCCGGTTTACTTATACGAGTGGTCTGCGAAGAAAAGCCACCGTAAACTTTTAGCGGATATAAGAAAGGGAGGATACGAAAATATGGCTAACAAGATTAAGAATAAAGACTGGTTACCCGATTATGGGCCTTCTATTTTTCCTTCTCAAACGGGAGCTACTGTAATAGGAGCGAGGTTTTTTTTAATTGCGTTTAACATACAATTATCCTCTCAAAAATTGGATGTCGCCCAAAAAATAGCTCAAAAATTAAGAGAAAAAAATAATTGTACTGCCGACAAAAGTAGTGGATTGAAAGGGGTTAGGGCAATAGGCTGGTACATTCCAGAATATAAAGAAGTTCAGGTATCATTCAATATAACGGATTATAGGTCTACTTCTTTGTTTGAATTATTCGAAGCCTGCAGAAAAGCTGCTGAGGATTTGGATGTACATATTACTGGATCAGAATTAATTGGAATGATTCCAATGGAAGCCATTCACGACGCAGGTAATGAAATAATGAAAGCAGGAAAAATAAAGGATGAAACAAATGCAATAAAAGCCGCTATTGATTACCTTGGACTAAATAATATAAAGCCATTCCTCCCTGAAGAAAGGATAATTTCATTAAAGTCAGTTCTCTAATTTCTGCTTAACTTCAACAATTTCATACCCCTCAATGACGTCCCCTACCTTAATGTCGTTGAAATTCTTTACTGAAATTCCGCATTCCAAACCTTGTCGAACTTCCTTTGCATCTTCTTTAAACCGCTTGAGGGAAGAAATTTCGCCGTGTTGTCCTTCTTTCGTTGGGAAGATTACAATTCCATCTCGTATTAACCGAATTCTTGAATTTCTGAGAATTTTACCTTCTTGAACATAGCATCCAGCAATGGTTCCAATTTTGGAAATTTTATACACTTCCCTTACCTCTGCCTGACCTAGGATATTTTCTTCTTTGGTCGGTTCAAGCATCCCTTCAATGGCAGCTTTAATTTCTTCAATGGCCTTGTAAATAATGGAGTATAATTTAATTTCTACCCCTTCTTTTTCAGCAAGCTGTCTTGCTCCTAAGGATGGCCTAACTTGAAACCCTATAATAATTGCGTCAGATGCAGAGGCTAAAAGAACATCAGATTCAATAATCTGACCTACTGCTTTATGAATGACATTAACGATTACGGTCTCTTGAGATAGTTTAATCAATGAATCTGATAATGCCTCAATAGATCCATCCACGTCACCTTTTACAATGAGATTGAGTTCTTTGAAGGTTCCCAATGCCAATCTTCGTCCAATTTCATCTAAACTAATTCGTTTAGTTGCCCTATTGGCTTGTTCTCTGGAGATTTGAGCTCTTTTGTTAGCAATACCTCTAGCCTCTTGTTCAGATTCCACAATTTTGAACTTCTCTCCAGCTTGAGGTGCCCCATCTAATCCCAATACCATTACCGGCTGTGAAGGCCCTGCTTCTTTGATTCGCTTATTTCTTTCATTAAACATGGCCTTGATTTTCCCTGAAAAGTCACCGGAAACCATCGGGTCTCCTATTTTTAGGGTACCATTTTGGACCAATATTTTTGTAACGTATCCTCTTCCTTTATCTAAGGAAGCTTCCAGTAGCGTTCCCACTGCTTTCTTTTTGGGATTTGCTTTTAAATCTAGTACCTCAGCTTCTAAAAGAATCTTTTCAAGCAAACCATCTATACCCTCACCAGAATGGGCTGATATATCTTGGGATTGATAAGTTCCTCCCCAATCTTCAACAAGAAAATTCATTGAGGCCAAATCTTGTTTGATTCGCTCTGGATTTGCGCCAGGTTTGTCTATTTTATTGATAGCAAAAATAATGGGAACTCCAGCAGCTTGTGCGTGGGAAATTGCTTCTTTAGTTTGAGGCATTATACTATCATCCGCAGCAATAATAATTACAGCTATATCTGTTACTTTAGCACCTCTAGCTCTCATTGCAGTAAAAGCCTCGTGCCCAGGTGTATCCAGAAAAGTAATTCCCTTTTTATCTGGACCTACTTTTACTTCATAGGCTCCAATGTGTTGTGTGATTCCTCCTGCTTCTCCACTTGCTACATTAGCTTCTCTTACATAATCTAACAGTGAGGTTTTGCCGTGGTCTACGTGTCCCATTACTGTTACTATAGGTGCACGGTGGACAAGCTCTGCAGGATCATCTTCTATCTCTTCCTCTTCTCCATCAGTTTGTTCCTCCATGCTGATGAACTCGACTTCATGATCGAATTCTCCTGCAACCAATTCAATTACCTCGGCATCTAATCGCTGGTTAATAGAAACTATAATACCGAGATTCATACAAGTGGTAATGACGTCTGTGGCGTCGACGTTCATTAGATTTGCTAACTCTTGAACAGATATAAATTCAGTGAGCTGAAGCTTTTCGTTTTCTAATTCTAATTCTTTTTCTTCCTGCTTTTCACGAAGTCTTTCTCGCTTCTCTCTTCTTAGTTTCTGTCCTTTTTTCTTTCCCCCACCGGACAATCTGGCCATTGTGGCCTTGATTTTTTCATCTATTTCTTTTTGAGAAACCTCTTTTAGTTCCTCTTCCTTTCCTTTGCCTTTTTTCAAACTACCCTTTCCATTGGGACCTTGAGCTTGACGATTTCCAGCTCCAGAAGATTCAACAGAAACTCTTTTTCTTTTTCTCTTCCGTTTTTTAGCGTCCTCAGCAGCACTAGATTCTCCTGAAGTAGTCGCAGGTTTGCCAGTAGTTTTTGGAGTAGAAGCGGCAGTTTCTTTAGGCTCTTCTTTCTTGGATTTTTTTGAATCAAACTTATTAGCATCAATCTTGCCAAGAATTTTGAGCCCTCTTAATTCAGGCTTTTCTGTCTGATGAATATTCTCTTCAACAGGGGAGGTTGGTTTTTCCACCTTGGGGGCTTCAGTAATAACCTCTTTTTTAGGAGCAGGCGGGGTAGTTTCTTTAGGAGTTGCTTTTTCCGTAACTGGAGCTTCCTTTTTAGATGGTTCTGCTGATTTTTTTGTACTGGAGGCTTCTTTAGAAGACGTAGTCGTTTTTTTCTTTTTAGCGGGTTCCAGATTGATTTTGCCTAAAATCTTTAATTTTGGTTTGGCAGACTCCTCTTTTTCAATTTTTTCTTCAACCGATTCCGCTTTGGGAGGCTGTTCAATCTTTTCTGTCTTTTGAACAGGTTTTTCTAGTTTTTCTGCAGCAGGTTTTTCAGGTGTAGGCTCCTCCTCTTTCTTGCCGGGCCTATTTCCAATGACGAGTTGATCAGCTTGCTCTTTGATAGCAATGGCCTGTTGGAATTCCTTTAAAAGTTCTTTGTACATTTCCTCTGAAACCTTGAAAGTGGGTCTGTTTTCAATTTCAAATCCCTTCTGGGTCAGAAAATCTACAATGGTAGTGGTTCCAACATTAAGCTCCTTAGCAATTTTGACTAAAATTTTCGTCATCTGCAGTTTTTAGTTTTGAAAGAAAATGACTTTTCTTTCATTAAAATCAGGATTTTACCTGAAATTTTGGCAAAGATAATTATTAATTGTTACTCTTTGAACTCCTCTTCCAATATTCTTAAGACTTCATCTATGGTTTCCTCCTCTAAATCGGTTCTTCTTAGCAGCTCTTCTTTACTGAGTTCTAAAACGCTTCTTGCACTGTCACAGCCGATTGATTTAAGGGCGTCAATTACCCAGCTTTCGATTTCATCGGCGAATTCATCTAAATCCACATCGTCGATTTCATAATCAACCTTATTGCGGAATACATCAATTTCCATTTCTGTCAATTGACTGGCTAATTTGATGTTAGAACCGCCTTTCCCAATGGCCAGAGAAACCTGGTCTGGTTCCATATACACATTTGCTCTTTTATTTTGCAAATCAATGTCAATGGAACTTACCTTAGCCGGGGTCAAGGATCTCTGTATGAACAAAGACATATTGTTGGTGAAATTGACTATATCAATATTTTCGTTGTTAAGTTCTTTAACGATACCGTGGATTCTAGAACCCTTCATACCTACGCAAGCACCAACTGGATCTATTCGATCATCATAGGATTCCACAGCTACTTTGGCTCGCTCTCCTGGAATTCTGACAATTTTCTTGATGGTAATTAGACCATCTTCAATTTCAGGAACCTCTTGCTCCAGTAATTTTTCTAAGAATGTATTATCTGTTCTAGAAACAATCACCAGAGGGGCGTTATTGCGCATTTCGACTTTTTTAATAATGCCTTTTACCATATCCCCCTTACGGAAAAAATCTCCTCGAATCATATCGATTTTTGGCATGATTAATTCTGTGCCTGTAGCGTCGTCTATAATCAGTATTTCCTTTTTTAGTATCTGATTGACTTCGCCGAAAACAATCTCTCCTACCCGATCACTATACCTGTTAAATACTTCATCTTTTTCTAATTCCATGATTCGGGAGATCAGCGTCTGCCTGGCTGCCATAATGGAACGTCTACCAAAATCCTCTAAATATAATTGTTGGTAACATTCATCGCCTACCTCATAATCCTTTTCAATGGCCTGGGCCTCTGATATAGATATCTGGCTTTTCTCATCATTAACCTCCCCGTCGGGAACAATTTCCCGTACCCTCCATAGTTCCAAATCGCCTTTAGTGGTGTTGACAATGACGTCAAAGTTATCGTCAGAACCGTATTTTTTGCGAATTAAAGTTCTGAATACATCTTCCAACACCCTAACCATAGTAGGCCTGTCAATATTTTTTCCAGAAATAAATTCAGAAAAGGTATCTACTAAATTTATCATCGCTTGTTATTTTTAAAATGATATTTGAACTATAGCTTCTTTTATATTCTCAAAAGGTATTTCCTCTTGTTCTGTTTTTTTTATTTTCTTTTTTCCCTCTTTGATGATTAGTTCTCGTTCTATTGTAATATGGGCTTCATTAACTTCTTTCAACAAACCTTCTACAGTGGAATCATCTAATTTAGTGACTGCTAAAACCCGCCCAATATTCTTAGGATATTGCCGGACCTCTTTTAAAGGTGTTCCTACCCCCGGTGAGGAAACCTCCAATGTGTATTGTTCCCCTAACCATTTGTTTTCCTCAATTTTAGCCTCCAAGTACCGACTAATAGCTCTGCATTTGTTAAAATCCATTGTCTCATCCGCATCCACATAAACGGTTACTTTCTGTTTTTTTGCCTGAATATCAATCAAAAAGCAATCCGAGTAATTAGGGTCTTGCCATAATACATTTAAAGCAGCTCTAATATTGTCAGCTAAAGGGTTATTCATATTTTAAATCCTATGACAAGCACATAAAAAAAAGAGGGAACAAATGCTCCCTCTTTTCTGCTAACCGTGTGCAAATATAATATAATTTTTGGAGGTAAACAGTAGTTGGTTAATTTTGTTAATTCGGTAAATCACAAATTGCTGAAGATGAATGTGGATCAATTGCTAGATCGTGCTCTTAATTTCGAGTTTTTATCAGCCGAGGAAGGGGTGTTCCTATTTGAGAATGCGGCTACTGCGGAATTAATGTATGTCGGAAATACGCTTCGGCAGAAACAAGTGCCCGGAAATCAGGTGACATGGATTATAGATCGGAATTCGAATACCACCAATGTTTGTATTGCGAATTGTAAATTCTGTAATTTCTACCGAAGGCCAGGACATGAGGAATCTTATATTACCTCTCTGGAGGAATACGATGAAAAGATAAAAGAAACTTTTAGATTGGGTGGAGAGCAATTACTGTTGCAAGGTGGGCATCATCCTGATCTCGGACTACAATATTATGTAGATCTTTTCTCGGAATTAAAGAGGAGATTTCCAGCGTTGAAGTTACACGCCTTAGGACCTCCAGAAATTGCACACATTACGAAATTGGAACAATCAACGCATATCGAAGTGTTAAGTGCTTTGAAAGAAGCTGGATTGGATTCCCTTCCAGGAGCTGGAGCTGAGATTTTGGAAGACCGAGTCAGACGCCTAATTTCCAAGGGGAAATGTGGTGGTCAAGAATGGTTGGATATTATGGAAGCCGCCCATCAAATTCACTTAACTACCTCTGCAACCATGATGTTTGGGCACATAGAAACCAATTGGGAAAGAATGAGCCATTTGGTTCGAATTAGAGAGGTTCAGGCAAAAAAACCAAAGGACGCTAAAGGTTTTATAGCTTTCATTCCTTGGCCGTTTCAAGATGAAGGGACGTTGCTTAAAAAAATCAAGCGCGCCAGAAATAATTTTACCGGAGATGAATACATCAGAATGATAGCGATGAGCAGAATTATGTTGCCCAATGTATTGAATATTCAAGCGAGCTGGCTTACTGTTGGCAAACAAGTTGCGCAATTATGTCTTCATGCCGGGGCCAATGATTTTGGTTCAATTATGATAGAAGAGAATGTGGTAAGTGCCGCCGGGGCGAGATTCAGATTTACTGCTAATGGTATCCAAGAGGCTATTCAAGAGGCTGGTTTTGAACCCAAACTTCGCAATCAACAATACGAATTTCGAGAACTTCCCAAGGGTATCGAGCAACAAGAATTAGATAAAAGCTCCATGATTGTAGATTGATGAAGGATTTATTCAAGGAAGCTCAAGCAGCAGCAGCTTTTATTTCAGAAAGATGTCAGCAGCTGCCAGATACGGCGATTGTTTTAGGAACAGGTTTAGACCATATCTTAAATCAGATGCGTGTAGAAGTGGAACTCCCGTATCACACCATTCCTTTTTTTCCAACAAGCACCGTTCAGAGTCACCGAAGTGCATTGGTCATTGGACAGCTTGGGCAAAAGGAAGTTATCGTTTTGGCGGGGCGGTTTCACTATTACGAGGGTTATTCTGCAGCGCAGGTGGCTTTTCCCGTCAGGGTACTTCATCTTCTGGGGATAAAAAAAATATTGATGACTAATGCTGCAGGAAGTGTCAATCCCCGTTTTAAACCTGGCCATATCGTCTTAGTAAAAGACCACATTAATCTCCATCCAGATAACCCTCTGAGAGGATACAATGACGAACGCTTTGGCCCAAGATTTCCCGATCTTTCAACAGCTTATAGTCTATCCCTTCGGGAAAAATTTAAAAGCGCTGCGCTAAAAGTGGGGCACGAATCTATTCCCGAGGGCGTTTATGTCGGAGTTCAGGGACCTAATTTAGAGACTCCATCAGAGTATAAAATGTTTCATATAATTGGGGGAGATTTAGTAGGAATGTCAACTATTCCAGAGGTTTTGGTAGCTAACCATGTGGGGATGGAAGTTTTAGTAGCTTCTGTGGTAACCAACCTTTGCTACCCTCCAGAAAATATTCAGGAGACTACCCTGGAAAAAGTTATTGAGGTAGCCCGAAGGGCAGGAAATCATTTGGGAAAAATTTTAATTGCAATGATAAATTAACGATTGTTTTGGAAGAGCATATTAAAGAATTTAAGGAAGTGGGTGATGCTCATGAGGTTGAAGGTCCTTCACATATTACAGTAATTGGAGCTCGCGAACACAACCTCAAAGATATTGATGTTAAAATTCCAAGACATCAGTTAGTAGTTATTACAGGTCTTAGTGGGAGTGGTAAATCCTCCCTAGCTTTCGATACGATTTATGCAGAGGGGCAAAGAAGGTATATGGAAACCTTTTCAGCTTATGCTCGACAATTTATCGGAGATATGGAAAGGCCGGATGTGGAACAGATTGAAGGGTTAAGCCCCGTTATCTCCATTGAACAGAAAACCACCGGAAGAAATCCTCGTTCTACAGTAGGGACTGTAACAGAAATCTACGATTTTTTAAGGTTGCTTTTTGCCAGAGTGGGGGATGCTTATTCCCACGTTACGGGACAAAAAATGGTTCAGTATTCCGAAAAGCAAATGTTGGAGGAAATTGGATCGCAATATCACAATAGAAAAATTATGATTTTGGCGCCTCTGATTAGAGGGCGTAAGGGCCATTACCGAGAGCTTTTTGATCAGATGTTGAGGCAAGGTTATACTAAAGTTAGAGTTGATGGGACATTAGTGAATTTAGAACCCGGCCTCCAAGTGGATAGGTACAAGACTCATGACATTGAATTGGTGATTGATAGACTGACTGTGGCGGAGGGCAAAATGGAGCGCTTGAGCAATTCTATGGGAACCGCACTTAAATTAGGTAATGGTATGCTCGGCATAGCCGAACAAGGTAGTGAACAAGTCTTATTATACAGTACCCATTTGATGGACGCTGAGTCAGGTATATCTTATGAAGCACCTTCGCCTAATACCTTTTCTTTCAACTCCCCTTATGGAGCTTGTCCAGAATGCGGAGGGTTGGGAACGGTCAATAAGGTTGATTTAGAAAAGGTAATTCCGGATGATTCTAAATCTATTAATGAGGTCGGCATTGTTCCCTTGGGTGAGGTCAGGGATAATGATAACTTCAAAAAGGTCAGGGCAATTTCTAAGGCGTACAAATTTAATTTTTCGACTCCGATTAAGGATATACCAGAGGCAGGACTTAATGCCATTTTATACGGTGGATTTTCGGATAGGAGTGACTACACCAAAAATATCGGCTACGACGGTTTGCTTAAAATGTTAAAGTATTGGTATGAGGACAGTGGATCTGAAAAAATTCGCTCTTTTGCTGAAGATTTCATGAGCGTAGATACCTGTCCGGAATGTCAAGGATACCGATTAAAAAAAGAGGCGTTGCATTTTAAAATTGCAGATTTCCATATTGGTCATTTGGCCGAAAGCGACATTAACGAATTGCTTAATAAAATTGAAAAAATAGAAGAATCCCTTCCAGATCGCAAACGAGTCATTGCAACAGAGGTCATCAAGGAAATCAAATTGAGAATTGGGTTCTTACTTCACGTTGGTCTGGATTATCTAAGTTTAAATCGACCTGCGAGAACTCTGTCTGGTGGCGAGGCTCAAAGAATTAGATTAGCTACTCAGATTGGATCTCAACTTACTGGCATCACTTACATCTTAGATGAACCGAGTATTGGCCTACATCAAAGGGATAATCAAAAGTTAATAGAAGCTCTTAGGGCATTAACGGATATTGGAAATTCCGTTTTGGTGGTAGAACACGATAAGGATATTATGCTAGCTGCGGACTACATTATTGATATGGGACCCGGTGCTGGACAATACGGAGGAGAAATTGTAGCAGAAGGGCCACCATCATTATTTATTAAAAGCAATTCAGCTACAGCAGACTATTTGAATGGTACCAAAGAGTTAGAAATTCCAAATAAAAGAAGGATAGGGAATGGATTACTTTTACAATTGAAAGGTGCCAATGGGAATAATTTGAAAAATGTAGATGTGTCCATTCCTCTAGGAACGCTGACTTGTATTACTGGTGTTTCGGGAAGTGGGAAATCTACGTTAATAAATGAAACCCTCTATCCCATTTTGCGGCAACACTTTTACAAAAGTATCAAGAAACCTCTGGTGTACCAAACTATTGAAGGTCTGGAGTATCTAGATAAGGTTATAGAAATTGACCAAAGTCCAATAGGTAGAACCCCAAGATCAAATCCTGCAACGTATACAGGAGTATTCACAGAAATCAGGAATCTTTTCGCAGAAATTCCTGAATCTAAAATCAGAGGATACAAATCTGGAAGGTTTTCTTTCAATGTTAAAGGAGGACGATGTGAGGAGTGCGGAGGGTCAGGCTTACGGGTTATTGAAATGAATTTTTTACCTGATGTACAAGTGGAATGCGAAAAATGCTTTGGAAGGAGATACAACAGGGAAACGTTAGAAATTCTTTATAAAGGCAAATCAATAAGCGATGTGTTGTCTATGTCTGTTGCTGAGGCGGTTAATTTTTTTGAAGGGATCCCTAAGATATACAGGAAATTAAGAACGTTGAATGAAGTTGGATTAGGTTACATTACTTTAGGACAACAAGCTACTACGCTATCTGGTGGAGAAGCTCAACGAGTCAAATTAGCAGAAGAATTATCTAAAAAGGATACTGGTAATACACTTTATATTTTGGATGAGCCTACCACAGGATTACATTTCCAGGATATTTTGCAGCTTTTAGAGGTCATCGAACGATTAGTAGAGAAGGGCAATACCGTCATGATTATTGAACACAATCTAGATGTAATTAAAATGGCTGATTATATCATTGATATGGGACCTGAAGGAGGTTTAAGAGGGGGTAAAGTTGTGGTGAGTGGGACTCCTGAACAAGTAGCTGAAGCTAAGGTGGGCCATACTGCTCCGTTTTTAGCCAAAGAGCTTCGATAGCAAGCCCATTTTTCTTTGTATATTTGAGAAGTGCCATTATTCCTGTTAATTATCGAGTATGCGCAAATTGGTCAATTTATTTTTTAAGGCCTATTTTAAACAAAGATATAATAGGATTATTTACGCGGCAAACCATCCTATTGAAGCACAATTAGAGGTGTTTCAGTCCCTTATTAATTCAGCAAAATATACAGTTTGGGGTAAAGCCCATCGTTTCAAAGAAATCAAAAATTACAGGGATTTTTCCAAAAACGTTCCTCTTCAAGATTACGATTCTCTCAAACCCTACATTCAAAGAATGATGCACGGAGAGAAAGGAGTTTTATGGCCTGGAAGAATCAAATGGTATGCCAAATCTTCCGGAACTACTGCTGATCAGAGTAAATATATTCCCGTTAGTATGCGCAGCCTCAGGGATTGTCATATGAAAGGCTCCAGAGATTCTATGGCGTTATTTTACCAGTATTTCAAAGGGGCTAGTTTGATGGAAAATCACAGTATGATTATGGGGGGTAGTTTGTATTCCTATGCTAATTATGAAAATAGTAAAATAGGTGATGTGTCTGCCATCATGATGTACCATCTTCCCTCTATTGGAAGGCCCTTTTTTATTCCAGATGTGGAAACTGCCCTTTTGCCAGACTGGGATGAGAAAATTACCAAATTTGCAAAGGCAGCCATCCAACATAAAGATGTGGTCATGATTGCTGGGGTTCCCACTTGGACCATTTTGTTATTTGAAGAAATCTTAAGGATTAGTGGTAAAAAAAATATGTTGGAGATATGGCCCGATTTTCAAGTTTATTTTCACGGTGGGGTAAGTTTTGTACCATATAAAAAGCAGTTTGAAAAATATTTTCCTTCGCCAACTGTGAAATATCACGAAGTGTATAATGCTACTGAAGGATATTTTGCTACCAAGGTTTCCGCTGATGATAATGATTTGTTACTGATGACGCAGAATGGCATTTATTACGAATTTATTCCATTAGATCAATTTTATAAGGGAATAAGAGATGCCCTTCCATTAGAAGCGGTTGAATCTGGCAAAAATTATGTGATGGTAATTAGCACTATTGCAGGACTCTGGAGATTTATAGTAGGCGATACGGTTAAGTTTACCAGCACTCGGCCTTATAAAATAACTATATCTGGAAGAACCAAACAATTTATTAATGTTTTTGGAGAAGAGGTAATGGTAGAAAATACAGATCGGGCTGTTGAACTGACCTGTAAGAGGTTAGGGGTAATGGTCAAAGAATATACCGTGGGGCCTATATTTATGAAAGATGGAAGGAATGGTGCTCATCAATGGTTAATTGAATTTATAGGCAGGTCGCCAAACATAGATGATTTTGCTAGTTTATTAGACCAAAATTTAAGGATTCTCAATTCAGACTACGACGCTAAGCGATATCAAGACATGGCTCTTAGGACCTTAGAATTGGTGGTCATTCCTTCTGGCGGGTTCGAAAATTGGATGAAACAAAAGGGGAAATACGGGGGGCAACATAAAGTACCAAGATTAGCAAATGACCGACAATATGTCGATGAAATTTTAAAATATGCTGCATACCAATCTAGTAAATGACATTTTGGCACTAAAATAAGGCCATTGGGTGACAATACGACAGTTTGTTTTGGTTGGTACGGAGATTGATACTTCTATGATGTAACTAAAAAAATATACATCATGAAATTATCTAGAATTAATCCAGCATTCACTACCATTAACCACCATCAACCTTCTGTTTTTGATTTTTTCCTAAACGATTTTTTCAATGATCATCCAGCAGCAGGTTCTAGAGACGTTCCAACTAATATTATCGAGGACGACAACAATTTAATATTTGAGTTGGCCATTCCTGGTCTGGACAAGAAGGATATTGAAATTAAAGCTGAGGGAGAGCAATTAGCTATTAAAGCAGAAAAGAAAATAGAGGTTAAGGAAAATCATCGTTTCTTAAGGAGAGAGTTTGGTCAGATCAGCTATCACAGAGTATTTGAATTACCTAACTATGTAGATGTGAATGGCATTAAGGCAAATTATGAAGGGGGTATTTTGAGAATAAGTATTTCAAAGAAGGCTGCAGAGAAACCCAAATTGATTAGTGTGGCATAACGTCAAATGGCATACAGTTAAGGTAACAATGACAATAAGATATTGTCTAAACACACTAAATATCTTATTTTGATTATCAATTTGATATCTGCTATTAATGGCTTTGATACAAATTATTGATTGATAGGGTTTTAGGTGTTTTTGAAGGTCAATACAAGAAAGTATTGGCCTTTTTACTTGGGGTCATCCGAACCGTTATCTAAATAAGAATAATAAGCGTCGTCTAGTGCTTCGTAAAAACTTTGTCCATATTTTCGGATAATAGCCTCTTTAAGAAATTGGTAAACGGGCAATTTCATTTCTTGGCCTAAGTTACAGGCATCTCGGCAAATGCTCCATTCATCATAGTTAATGGCTTGCTGTCCAGATTTTTTTAGGGTAGTCACCCTAATGGGGTACAAATGACAGGATATGGGCTTCTTAAAATTTATTTTCTGGTCTAGGTACGCTTTTTCGATTCCACATTGTGTAATGCCGTCTTTAAAGGTAACATATGCACAAGCAGCTCCATTTATTAATGGAGTACCAAAGGATTTATCTTCTTTATAGTAGGTGAATAAGCCTTGCTCGCTTATGGCTTTTTTGCCTTCTTCAGTCAAATAGGGTTCAATAAGTGGATAAAGTTCTTCCAACAAGTGTAATTCTGAAGTTTCCAGAGGCGCTCCATAATCACCTTCTATGCAACATGCACCTTTGCACGCGTTTAAATTGCAATGAAATTTTTCTTCAAAAATGGCATCACTTACCAATACCTGATCTATCTCAAACATTCAATTCAATTTTCTTATTTAAAAATTGAATATGTAAAAAAAAGGGGAAAGAAAAAATTGTATTTTAGCCTACCTTAAAAATATATTTCAAATGCGCTTTATTTACTTAGTATCTCTTTTCTTAATAGGTCATTCAGCAATTGGTCAAGTGAGTGCATTTGATTTTAAGGTCACTAAGGAGCGAAGGAGGTTGGACCAATCTTTGGATTTGAATAAAGTTCAGGCGCAAAAGGTAGAGGCTATTTTGACGAAGTCTAAGACAATAGCCTTAGAGGTGTCGGCTTTTTCTGAAAATGGGGAGGTGGGAGCATTCTTAAAAGATGTGTCCCTTTATTTTGATATGCATAAGTCTATTGATCAAATATTATCTCAAGGACAAAAGGTGAAACATAAAAACCTGATAATACCAAAAGACGTTTTTTTAGAGAATTTCATAGAAAGTCCTCAAGGCAAGTTATTGTCCAAGGAAGAATTGAGCGAATTACTTAGTGCTTGGAAACATCTTTAACCCAAAACAAAAATAATGAATGCCCTAAAACAAAAATTCTACGAAAAATCACTCGCATTAAAATCAGATATCAAGGAATTGCTCCGCTCCAATGGAGACAAAATTATAGACAAAGTTAGTTTGTCCCAGGTATATGGAGGAGCAAGGAGCATAAAGATGATGGTGTGGGAAACTTCTGCTTTGGATCCGATTGATGGAATAAGATTTAGGGGTTATTCTATTCCTGAGCTCAAAAAGTTATTGCCATCTGGGATAGATGGAAATGAGCCTAAACCTGAAGGTCTTTTTTGGTTGATGTTGGTTGGTGAAATACCTACTGTAGAGGAGGCTAATTGGTTAACGGAGGAGTGGCGAAAAAGAGGACAAGTACCTTCATATGTGTTTAAGGTATTGGATCAATTACCTACAAGCACTCATCCAATGACTCAGTTTTCGGTTGCTATTAATGCCATGCAGACCGATAGTATTTTTGCTAGAAAATATGGAGAGGGAATATCTAAAACAGAATATTGGGATCCGGTTTTTGAGGATACTATGAATTTAATCGCTAAGTTACCTCAGGTCGCTGCTTATATTTATAGAAGGACTTTCCACAATGGAAATCATATTTCTCCCTCTCTAGATAAAGATTGGTCTGGTAATTTCGCCCATATGTTGGGATTCAAAGACGATAATTTTGAAGCTTTAATGAGGCTATATTTAACTATTCACGCAGATCATGAAGGAGGAAATGCATCTGCTCATACCACCCATTTGGTAGGATCTACGCTCAGCGACCCGTATTATTCCTTGGCTGCTGGAATGAATGCTTTGGCCGGTCCCCTTCATGGATTAGCTAATCAAGAGGTGATTAAATGGATAATGGAAATGCTTGAGGCCTTGGGAGAGCAGAACCCGTCTAATAATAGAATTGCAGAGTATGTGCGTAAGACTTTAGCTGATGGGAAAGTTATTCCTGGTTATGGTCATGCAGTATTAAGAAGGCCGGATCCTAGATTTATGGCACAGAAAGAATTTGCAGAGAAAAATATTCCAGATTCCGAAATAGTACAAGTGGTTTGGAAGATTTTTGAGGTGGTTCCAGCTATTTTAGAAAGTTTGGGTAAGGTAAAAAATCCTTGGCCCAATGTGGATGCACATTCTGGTGCCTTATTAGTCAATTATGGGCTGAAAGAATATGAGTTCTATACCGTTTTATTTGGCGTATCCAGGGCACTTGGAGTATTATCAGCTCTTTGTTGGAGCCGAGCTTTAGGTTTTCCATTGGAACGACCAAAATCGCTTACTACCCAATGGATTAAAGATTTTGTAGAAAATAACTAATTTAACGCGAATGGATTTTCCAAAAAATTGTAAGTATACCAATGAACACGAATGGGTTTTGCCCTTAGAAGATGGAACCGCATTGGTAGGTATTACTGATTTTGCCCAAAGTGAATTGGGAAGTATCGTATATGTCGAGGTGGAAACGGTGGATGAGGTCTTATCTAAAGACGAGGTGTTTGGCGTTGTGGAGGCCGTCAAAACTACTAATGATTTGTTTATGCCAGTGGGAGGTACAGTTATTGAGTTTAATCCTGAGGTAGATGGAAGCAACCAGGATAATCCTGGAATTATTAACGATGATCCTTATGGAAAGGGATGGATAATTAAAATTCGCATGAATGATCCTAATGAATTGAATGAACTTATGGATCACGAATCTTATCAAAAGATGGTCGAATAAAAGATGACACACCATTTTGTTCATCAATTGCATCAAGTAAGTAATGTTCTGTTAAAAAGAGGGTATTTGTTAGGTGGATGGGTCTTGATAATTACATGGCTGTCTTTAAAACCTATCGAAATTGCTAGGATTGCAGTTGTTGGCTTAGATAAGATAGCCCATTTCTTTTTTTATTTGGTAATGGCATTTCTAGCCAATCACCAACGAGTTTTTTTAGAGAAAAGCAATAGAAAGGAATGGTTTGTGTTTTTGTATTGCGCATTGTTTGGCCTTGGAATTGAAATCATACAAGGAACATTAATTGAGGGAAGGTATTTTGAGTTGTGGGATTTAATTGCTAATATTATTGGCATAATTGTAGGAATAATCGTTAGTAACTTTTTTTTTAAATAAAACCCTAGTCAGTATGGATATTTCATTGGCTGGCGCACCTTTAGCAGCAACTATTTTTGCTTTGCTTACTTTAGTTTTCGGACTTATTGTCTTCCTAAGGTATTCATACAGCAAAAAATCTGCTCAAGAGTTGGCGCAAAAGCACAAGGAAGTGGGAGGATCAATGAAGGCTGCACAGAGGACTAAGTTTCCAGAAGTCGATGTTTTTGGCTTAAGTGGAACTTTTTTCAATCTTGGATTAGCTGTATCATTGGGATTGACGATACTGGCATTCAGTTGGACGCAATATGAGGATGTAGTTTACATTCCTGATGGAGCGTTAGAATACGAGGAGGATATTATGATGGAGCCACCTCGTACGGCTGAACCGCCACCACCGCCACCACCGCCACCACCACCTGTTATCGAGGAAGTTCCCGAAGAAGAGATTCTAGAAGAGGAACAAGTAGAATTTGTAGATCAATCCGTTGAGGAGGAGACTGTTATCGAAGCTCCTGTGATTGAAAAGGCACCGCCACCACCACCGCCACCACCACCACCCGAACCTGTAGTTGAAGAAATTTTCAAGGTGGTAGAAGATATGCCAAGATTCCCCGGATGTGAAGACATGGGAGGAACTAAGCAAGAAAAGAAAGCTTGTGCTGACAAAAAAATGCTCGAATTCATATACAAGAATATCAAATACCCTGCAATTGCTAGGGAAAACGGAGTAGACGGCACAGTAGTTATTCAATTCGTAGTTGAAAAGGATGGTTCTATTACGGATGCCAAAATAGTTAGAGACATTGGAGCTACTTGTGGTGCTGAAGCACTTAGGGTTGTAAATCTAATGAATCAAGAAGGCTATCAGTGGATCCCGGGAAAACAAAGAGGAAGACCAGTAAAGGTACAATTTAACCTTCCTGTTAAATTCAAACTTGAGTAATAATTTTCTACAATTGTTAATTACGAAAGGCGGCTGAATCTCTTGGTTCAGCCGTTTTTTTTTACTTTTATCTGGAAACAAGGAAAGGGGTAAGGTGTTTTCAAAATAAAATATTCTATGTGGAAGTATTTCTTGGCAGGGCTATTAACCTTGATTCAATTCGCTGGATTTGGTCAAGAAAATCGGTTAGCGCTTCAATATTATCGCAATGGCGATTATGAAAAGGCTGCTTCTTTATATCAACAATTATATAGCCAGAATGAATCTAATGATTACTATTTAGAGCGTTATATCGATTGTTTGTTTCTAATGGAAGATTTCGACAATGCGGAAAGGGTTTTAAAGCGGGAACTTAGGAAAAATCCTACTAAAAGTAAGATTAGAGTACTTTACGGACAATTGTTCGAAAAACAATACAAAGAGGATCAAGCCAAAGTCCAATATGAATTAGCCCTAGAGCATCTGATTCCCGATAGGGGAAACATATTAATTCTGGCTAATTATTTTGCAAATAATACCCAATACGACTATGCCATTCGTACTTTAATAAAAGGGGGAGAACTTTTAAAAGACTCAAGGGTATTTTCATATAATTTAGGTGACCTATACAGAAGAAAGGGAGATACTCCCAATATGATTAGCTCTTTTTTAAATAGTTTAGAGGTTAATCCAGATAGATTGAGCAGTTTGCAAACGCTATTTCAACAGTTTCTATTTGAGGCAGATTATGAAATTTTGCAAGCTCAATTGCTTAAGAGAATTCAAAAATCAGATGCTATTATTCAATTTAATGAGCTCTTGATTTGGGTTTTTGTTCAACGGAAAAATTATCGATTCGCCTTGGTTCAAAGTATTGCTTTGGATAAGAGATTAGATGAAAATGGAGGTAGGGTTTTTGAAATAGCTGAAATCATTGGAAAAGCTAAAGAATATAAAATTGCGATAGAGGGTTTCGATTATATTGTCAAAAACAAAGGAAATCAATCGCCTTTTTATCTAGATGCAAAGAGAGCAGCATTAAAATATAGAAAAGAAGCAATAGTCCATCACGCCAATTATACGACAAGTGAGCTTAAAGAATTGGAAGGCGCTTATATAGAGTTTTTGGACGAGTTTGGGAAATCATACTTGTCTGCTAATATTATTTTAGAGTTAGCAGAATTAAAAGCTCTTTATTTAAATGACCTTGGTGGGGCAATTGAGGAATTAAATTTTTTGTTACAACTTCCCAATTTATCTCCATATCTGGAAGCCCAGTGCAAATTAAATTTAGGCGATTACTATCTTATGATTGATGAAATCTGGGAAGCTACCTTGTTGTATTCCCAAGTAGATAAATCATTCAAAGAAGAAGTAGTAGGTCAAGAAGCAAGATTTAAAAATGCCCGTCTTTCCTATTTCTCAGGAGATTTTGAATGGGCACAAGCACAATTTGATATTTTAAAATCAGCTACCTCAAGGGTCATCGCCAATGATGCGTTAGATTTATCTGTTTTTATAATTGACAATTTAGGATTAGATACTTCTGCATTGGCTTTACAAATGTATGCTGATGCGGAACTGTTAGTTTTCAGGAATCTTTATGAAGAGAGTTTGGCTCAATTAGATAGCATTCTACTTATTTTTCCGAACCATCAGTTGGAAGATGATGTCCTATTCTTAAAGGGAAAAATAGCTTTTCTTCAAAGAAGGTATGATGAAGTGATAGTTATTTACGAACAACTTATCGAAAAGTTTCCAAACGAAGTTAAGACTGACAATGCTATGATGGCTATTGCTGAAACGTATGAAATTCATTTGGGAGAGCTGACTAAAGCTCAAGAGTGGTATGAAAGGTTATTTTTGGAATTTTCTTCTAGTACATTGGCAGTAAATGCTAGAAAAAAATACAGGGAATTAAGAGGAGACTTATTTTAGTCTCCTTTCATCAGATACCGTTAATTTATGACGGCCTTTTGCACGTCTTCTAGCTAAAACTTTTCTTCCATTTTTGGAACTCATCCTGGATCTAAAGCCATGCTTGTTAGCTCTTTTTCTTCTTGATGGCTGATAAGTACGTTTCATTATATTCTCAATTTATCTTATCTAAACAATACGGGGTGCAAAGATAATTTTTTTTGGTTAACGGCTATAAAAAAATAATTTTAAAGATGAATTATTCACGATCAGATGGTCATGATATCTTTTTCTTTGGCAGCAACTAACTTTTCCACCTTTTCCGAGAATGAATCTGTCATTTGCTGAACATCTTGTTCTAATTTCTTTCCCTCATCTTCTGGATAGCCCTCTTTCACACCTTTTTTAATACCTTCCATTGCTTCTCTCCTGGCATTTCTTATGGCGACTTTAGCTTCTTCGCCATAATTTTTAGCGGTCTTCACCAATTCTTTTCTTCTCTCTTCGGTAACAGGTGGTATTGAAATTCTAATGATTTCACCATCATTCTGAGGGGTCACACCTAAATTAGCTTCAAAAATTGATTTTTCTATAGGCGCCAACATGCTCTTTTCCCACGGTTGAATAATGAGTGTTCTTGAATCGGAAGTAGATACGTTAGCAACTTGATTAAGAGCTGTAGGTGAGCCATAGTAAGGAACCACAATATCGCTTACCATATTAACAGACGCTTTGCCTGCTCGAACCTTTGTAAGTTCTTTCTGTAAATGTTCTAAGGAACCGGACATTGAAATCTCAGCCTCCTCTAGGAATAATTGAATTTCCTCTTGTTGCATGGTAATCTTGTTGTTTTTAGTCGTTTCCGTTAAATCTCATAATCAAATAGACTAAGGTTACTAATGCGCCCAAAGCAGAGGCAACATAAGTCATTGCAGCCCACCACAAAGCGTCCTTAGCACCTTCTTGTTCCGCTCCATGTGTAACTCTCGCTTGATTCAGCCAAACCAATGCCCTTCTGCTTGCATCAAATTCTACCGGTAGGGTAATTAGGGCAAAAGCTGTAGTTATAGCAAAGGCGATTATCGTTATTAGCAATAAGGTTTGACCGCCTCCCATTCCAAAGAAACCTAAAGCAGCCATTAATAAGTATTGTTGAAGGTTGGAAGCAATACTTACAATAGGTACTAATGACGATCTTAGCTGTAACCAGGCATAAGCTTTAGCATGTTGCACAGCGTGCCCACATTCATGTGCAGCTACAGCAGCAGCAGCAATACTGGCACCTCTATACACATCTGGACTAAGAGATACTGTTTTGCTTGCAGGATTGTAATGATCGGTGAGCATTCCTCTTCCTTCTACAATATTGACATCATGAATTCCGTAATAATTAAGCATTTGCCTTGCTACATCTGCACCGCTCAGCCTGCTACTAATCGCCAATCGACTGTATTTTGAAAATTTGGATTTCAACCTGCTTTGGACGGCAAAACCCACCAAGGATACCAAAACAGTTATAATTATGTAACCTCCCATTTAATTTAGTTTTAGAATATAGATAATAGACCTATTTAACCAAAATACTTAAAAAAAAGTTTCTAATTGATCGAAGGAAATATTTTAGTCAATTTTAGAAAAACCAACATAAGGCTTTAGTATTTCAGGTATTAAAATTCCCTCAACCGTTTGGTTATTTTCTAAAATTGCAGCAACAATTCTAGCTAGTGCCAAGGCACTACCATTGAGCGTATGGGCCAATTTAGTATGCTTTCCATCTCTATATCTTAATTTTAACCTATTGGATTGATAAGTTTCAAAATTAGAAACTGAACTGACTTCCAGCCATCTTTTTTGAGCAGCTGAATATACTTCGAAATCATAGGTTAGAGCAGAAGTAAATCCCATATCTCCTCCACACAGTTTGAGGATTCTATAAGGAAGATCCAAGGAAATCAGTAATTGCTCCACATGACTGACCATCTCTTCGAGGGCATCATAAGATCTTTCTGGATGTTCAATCCTAACTATTTCAACTTTATCAAATTGATGTACCCTATTAAGACCTCTAACATCGGCCCCGTAGGAACCAGCTTCTCGTCTAAAACAAGGAGTGTAAGCAGTCAATTTGATTGGGAAATCTTCTTCGTTCAGAATGACATTCCTATATATATTGGTTACGGGAACTTCTGCTGTTGGGATTAAATAAAGTTGATCCTTTTCGGTATGATACATTTGCGCTTCCTTATCAGGTAGTTGACCTGTTGCCATGGCCGTTTCAGCGTTGACCAGTATAGGGGGCATAATTTCTTCATACCCTGCTTGGGCTGCACGGTCTAGAAAAAAATTGATCATACCTCGTTCTAGGCGAGCACCCTTACCTCTGAAAACTGGGAATCCAGGTCCAGTTATTTTAGTTCCTAGCTCAAGATCAAATAGGTTGTAATTATTGGCTAATTCCCAATGTGGAATAGCTTCCTCCCCAAGTTTGGGAAAGGGATTAGGCCAGGGTTTATGTAACTCATTATTGGTTTCATCTGCTCCCGCTGGCACACTGGAATGTGGTATATTGGGTACTTTAAGTAACAATTCAATAAGATCTTCTTCTACCTGCTTATGAGCACTTTCTATAACAACGACCTCGTTTTTTATAGCGCCCACCTTGTCTTTTGCTGCTGTGGCTTCGGCTTGTTTGCCCTGCTTAAATAAATCGCCGATTTCCTTGGATAGCTTATTCCTCTCAGCTAGCAAAATATCTAAATCTGTCTGTAGCTTTTTTCTTTGATCATCAAGATTTACGATTTGGTCTACGATTGCTAAATCGGCAGCGCCCCAGTTTCTCTTTTTTAATCCATCTATTACCAAATCCTTATGTTCTCTAATAAAAGAAAGCTCCAGCATTTTATTATTATTTTCTAAATCCTCAAGGATTAATTTTTAAAACTTTAAATTTTTGCAAATATACTATTTGATGTCAAAATTAAAACTTACTTTTGCATCGATATTAATGTGAATCGAGCACCAGTTATAGGTGTTTATTTTTCTACCCATCGCATTATCGTCTTCCATTTTTAATAAATTGAGCGATTAGTGATAACACTCTGAAATGTAGGAGTAATAGTAATTTTTGATTGCGACAAAACAACCAAACCGAAATGTTGGATATTCTTCAATTGAATGATATGTTGGTTCCTGAACTTAGGGAATTAGCAGAGTCTTTAGGGATTAGTGGATACAAAAGACTCAATAAACAAGATTTAATTTATCAGATTTTAGATCATCAGGCAGTAAAGGGAAAGACCTCGGATGAAAAACCTAAGCATCAACCTGTAAAAAAGGTAAAGGAGCCTGTAGCGCAGAAGACGGAAGAAGTAAAAACAGAGGTAAAAAAGCAGGATCAAACAACGCCTGAAAGACCAATGCCCAACAAACCTCAAAGAAATTTTCCAAATAAGAGCCATCAAGCTTCTTCGTCTAGCGAAAGGACAGCTCCTGTAGCTGAAACACCCAAGCCAATTGAAAAGCCCAAACCTAAATTTGATGTAGAACTAGATGGAGCTATTGAAGGTGAAGGGATTTTGGAGATGATGCCAGATGGCTATGGTTTTTTAAGGTCTTCAGACTATAATTATTTAACCTCACCAGATGATGTGTACGTCTCTCCTTCACAAATCAAGCTTTTTGGTTTGAGAACAGGAGACACAGTTAAAGGAGCCATCAGGCCCCCAAAGGAAGGAGAAAAGTATTTTGCCTTACTTAAGGTATCAAAGATCAATGGGGTTGATCCTCAAGATATCAGAGAAAGAGTACCCTTTGATTATTTAACTCCATTGTTTCCCAACGAAAAATTTAATTTAATAACCTCAGCTACTGGAAGAGATTTCGGAAATAGAGTCATTGATTTGTTTACCCCTATCGGAAAGGGGCAAAGGGGATTGATTGTTGCTCAACCTAAGACTGGTAAAACTTGGTTATTAAAGGATGTTGCCAATGCCATTTCAAAAAATCACCCTGAGGTTTACTTAATTGTCCTATTAGTGGATGAACGACCGGAGGAAGTAACGGATATGAGGCGAAGTGTAAACGCTGAAGTAGTAGCCTCTACTTTTGATGAACCAGCAGATAACCATGTTAGAGTTGCGGGAATTGTTTTGGAGAAGGCAAAGCGCTTGGTAGAGAGTGGGCATGATGTGGTTATTTTATTAGACTCTATAACCAGATTGGCCAGAGCCTATAATACTGTTGCGCCAGCTTCTGGGAAAGTGTTATCTGGAGGTGTAGAAGCTAATGCACTTCATAAACCTAAGAAATTCTTCGGAGCTGCTAGGAATATTGAAAATGGAGGCTCTTTAACCATTTTGGCGACAGCCTTAATTGATACCGGTTCTAAGATGGATGGTGTGATTTTTGAAGAATTCAAGGGTACTGGCAATATGGAACTACAATTAGATAGATCCCTCTCTAATAAACGTTTGTATCCTGCTGTTGACCTCACAAAATCTAGCACTAGAAGAGATGACTTACTCTTAGATAAAGATACCCTTCAAAGGATGTTTATACTTAGAAATCACTTGGCAGATATGAAGCCTGATGAAGCAATGGAATTCATTAGGAAACACCTGGTCAGCACCTCCAGTAATGAGGAATTTCTCAACTCTATGAATGGTTAAAGTTCTTTTGTCTTCCTTTTATATTGAGTAATCCACTGATTCAATTTATCGTCAGCTGTATTCAACGCGTTGGTATAATTTGGAATTTTAGTTTCTTTCTCGGGAAAATCCTCTATATACATGGTTGAAGAAGGGAAAGCAAAGCGTATCCCTAAGAGTTGACCCAGCTCTAATATCGCCATTATAATTTGATGACGCGATTCTAGTTCCTTTGAATAAGAAGGAACCTCAAAGTAAATATAGAATAAGACGTCTAAAGAGTAGGCCGACATCTCATTCAGGTGAATTTCAATATAATCCTTCCTGGTTGATGGATGATTCTCTACAATGGCTCTCAAACCATCCACGAATTTTTGAATGAGCAAAGGAGGAGTATCGTAGGTCAAGGAAATATTCGTTTTAAATCTTCTGTAATTCCTCAAACCGTAATTGTCTATTACCATATCTGCTAGTTTGCCATTGGGAATATAGACTAATGAATTATCGAAAGTACGAATGCGAGCACTTCTTAAACCAACTTGTTCTACTGATCCATCCACTCCAGAGAACCTAATCCAGTCTCCAATCTGAAAGGGTCGATCTAAGAAAATAGTGAGTGAGCCAAATAAATTTTTAATGGTGTCTTGGGCCGCCAAAGCTACCGCCAATCCCCCTATGGAAAGACCAGCTATTAATGCCGTAATATTGATTTCCAAGACCTGTAAAATACTGATGATGGCAGCAATAATAATTAAGCCTTTAAGGACTTTCTCTGCTATTGGTACTAATTGATCATCTAATTTACTATCTGTTCTTTGGGTAATCAGCACTCCATAAGAGATGAAAATCTTTAGAATATTAAGAAATACAAACATTAAAAGAAGTATTCCAATAATTTTAAGACTGATAACGACAATAGATGAAATCCCAACAGGGAGTAACAACATGGGCAGAAGTACCTTATCAAATTTGATAATTAACCAAATACTTAATAGGCGTGCAATCTTCCAAATATGAACTTTATTGTCTAAGTTGGTTTTGGCTTCTAGCCGACTAATCCGTGTAATAACAGGCCTTAATACCCTACTTAATATGAGATGAAACACCCAAGTCGCTAAAAGAATGATACCTATTCCCAAATATTGCCAGAGGAATAGACCGGCAAATTTTTGAGTGCCAATAGCAGATGGCAACATTTCAGCAAAAAAATCGGATCCAAGTGGATACATTTCCTCATACACCCTATTGATAGTTGGAATAGAGGAGGGACTATAATACCAGAGATTGCCAACTTTTTCTACAGTAACATTGGGCATCTCTTTAGGAAATAACGAATAAACTGCTTGACCAGTAAGCGAATCTATATAATTGTTTTCCTTTGGAAGTTGATCAATATCTACGAATAGGCCTTGAGCATCGTAGATTTGTTTGAGCCTTTTGGCGATTTTAATTGCTTCTAAACTATCCAAGTTTTGATTGCGAAAAACTTGAGCAGCTAATTGTGGTCTGTAACTATCGTTTTGAAGAAAATATAAATGGGTATAGACGGTTCCGTAGGGTGATGTTAGGTCGACTTTTTCAGCAATTGAACGCTGATTTTGACCAGAAGCAATCAAACTAAAGAATGGGAATAGAAAGCATAGAAGTTTTCGAAACATAGGACTCGCCATTTTTTGGTTGATCTGGTTGGAATTTAATCAAAATCGATATCAAGAGTAATATTTGCATATTTTTTTGGGGCCACTATTCCATTTATTACCTCAAAAGGTAAGATTATGTTCTTGTTTTTTCCCAGTGTTTTAATCGCCAGTTCTATGGTCCCAGATGCAGGAATTTCTATTAAATCTGCATGTTCGTGAAAAGTATAAGAAGATTGATTTAACAATATAAAGGGAGCGTTGCTTTTATTTTCAATAGTTACTTTAACTACTGTGCTATTGCCAATAAAAGATGCATCTTTGATGACCAAACAAGCTTTTACTAAAGGCTCTAGATATTCTGCCCGTCCAATAAGGTAATTGTTAAAGTAGGCAACCGTTTTGCGTTCAAACAATGCTTTTTTAATCGATTCTTGTTCTTTGGATTGGCTGAAAATCAAAGTGACAGGTCGATGACCACCTTCGTTAACTTCAAATTCCCAATCAATCAAACCATGAATATCAGAGGTTGCCATAATGGTTAAATGGTGTTCCAGGGCAATCTGCAGCGCTTCTTCTGAAAAGGTGTGTTCATTAACCACTTCGATTCCGTGAAGTAGTCCATTATCAATTAGGTATTGTTGCGTGGGGGTAATTTTGGCAATTCCATTTTTTTCTTGAGCAATCCAGTTGGGATGATTCCAAAAAACAAATGCACCTTGTGCTTGCGCTGCTCTGAATACCTCAATAGAATCTTCTACCAATAATTGGTTGGCATCAGTAATGAATAAGGCATTATTATGACCTGGAGGTAGGTTTCGAGTAATTTCACTTCCTGGTACCACCATTATTCTACTGGATTCTGCTGCAGCTTTTGCTAAATTATAGGATCTATTTCTATCCGGATGTGGGATGTCTTCTTTGTGAGGTTGGTATTCGAGGTGCTCGGTGAGTGAAATTAAATCTACACCGTCTCGAGCGGCTTCTTCAATTCGAATTGATGGCCATACGTTTCCGTCCGAAAAAACCGTGTGTTGATGTAAATCACTTACTATGGTAAGATGTCCAGGAATATTTGGAAATTGAATCTTTCGTGTATGTTGGTGAGCAGATTGCCCTAACAAAATTGAAGTTGAGAGCAAAAGAAAAAAAATGGTCTTCCTCATAATTATTATTTTAAAATAAGAGGCTTAAAACTAACAAATTTTGAAAAGGGAAAAGAAAAAGGGGTACAGTATTTACTGCTACCCCTTTTTCAACTTTTAGGGTGTTATCGCACAGTTAATGAAGTACGATGCAGAAGTGTAGCGTGAGGCGGGCTTGAACCGCCGACCTCGTGATTATGAATCACGCGCTCTAACCAGCTGAGCTACCACGCCTTTTTTGCGCATGCAAAGATAAGTGTTTGACCTAATATCGTATAAGTATTTTCAATAAAAAATATTTACTGGGAGATTTGGGGACCTACAATATTAGATATAATCGTAATTTGAAAAAATAGATAGTTGTATATTAGCGTTTTGTGGCACAAGCATTACTAATTCGTTGTGATGAAAAAGATTTTATTCAGCGCTATTTTATTGTTTATTGGTCAGGAGGGATACCTACAGACTAATGAACAGTTGGATTATATTGAGCGGCATAAATCTTTAGCCATAGAAGAAATGGAACGAACAGGTATTCCAGCCAGTATTAAATTAGCTCAGGGAATATTAGAAAGTAATTGGGGGAAAAGTGAATTGGCCGTAAAAGGCAACAATCATTTTGGTATAAAATGCGGAAATGATTGGAAGGGTAAAACCATCTACCGAAAGGATGACGATAAGGACCAAAAGGGTCGATTAGTTCCATCCTGTTTCAGGGTTTACTCCAATGCAGAAGACAGTTATAAAGCCCATTCAGATTTTTTAATGGATCCTAATAAAGAATATAGATATGGGCATTTATTTTCCATTAACCCCACAGACTATAGGAAATGGGCAAAGGGATTAAAGACTTCTGGTTACGCTACAAGCCCTACTTATGCAGATAATCTAATTAGCATTATTGAAAAATTTAATTTGTACGAATTTGATCAGCCCTTGTGGGAGGATTGGGTTACTTTCAAGGAGAAAGCTAATTTGACTATTCTTTTGAATAACGAAGTCCAATATACCTTTTCAAAAGACACAGAAACAGTAAAAGAACTATCTAAGCGTGTAAATATTCCAGCAAGAAAAATTGTAGCGTATAATGAACACATCAACTATAAAGATCAGGTAGTAGGTCCAAATGTTATGATTTATCTTCAACCTAAAAGAAGCCATTACCGAGGAAAGCAAACCTGGCATACCGTAATCAACCACCAAACTATGTTCCAGATAAGCCAACTTTACGGTGTAAGTCTCAAAAAATTATACGATAGAAATTTAATGGAGGTTGGTATGGAGCCCCAAAATGGAGTTCAGATTAAATTGAATGGTTGGAAGGTAAAGCAAAGGCCTGCAATTACTCAATCAAGTTATATGGCCAACGAAATTTTATTAAAGCCCGCCAATAATAGGGACCAAAAGGAATCAGATTTAATAGAAAGGGAACCCTCACCAATCTATGCTTTTCCTGAAGCTATAGAGGGTAATTTTAATAGAAAACGCAAAACCACATTTCATGAGAATTAAAGTATTCCTTATGTTATCCTTTGCAATGCTCTTAATGGAAAAGGAGGGCAATGCGCAAAGTTATGCTTTTGGTCTTAAGGGAGGAATAACTGCAGGGACACAAAAATGGGATAACAATTTTCAGAGGGAACCTTTATTTAGATATCACATAGCTGGTTTTATAGAGAGTCATTCAGATCAGGATAAGTTTGCTGTATTTGCGCAAGCAGGATACCATATTAAAGGTAGCGCAATTAGGACGTTTGCTCAAGTCATTCAGACCCCCACGGGATTCAAATCTGTTAATCGATCCAATAATCCATTTGAGTTCAAAAATATTTCGTTGGTTCTTGGAGGCAAACAAAAGTATGATTTTAAGCGATCAACAAAGGTATATTATAGCTTGGGCATTAGAGGAGATTATACCATAGGTTCAAATCTTAGACCAGATGGTATAGACGAAACCAACAGTTATTTTTTCATTTATCCTTTTGATGAGTTTGTCAATAAATTTAATTACGGGGTGATGGCAGGAGGTGGTATTCAGTTTGATTTTACTGAGTTGGTTGGGGGTTTTATAGAAATCAATATTAATCCTGATTTTAGTTACCAATATAACCAGCCAGAAATCAGAAATGTCCGAAACCCCAACCCCTTGAGTTCTACAAATTCAATTACCATACCTCAGCGTCAAATTACCAATACTACATTTGAACTATCTATGGGTATTCGCTTTTTACATAAAATCATATACGTAGACTAATGAAGTTATTGGCTCGGGACTTGGTCAAGTCCTATGGCAGAAAAAAAGTGGTCAAAGGCGTTAGCCTTGAGGTCAATAAAGGAGAGATTGTCGGTTTGTTAGGCCCCAATGGAGCTGGTAAAACTACTTCTTTTTACATGGTAGTTGGATTCATCAAACCCAATGAAGGGGAGGTGTATTTAGGAGATGAGCGAATCACAGATTTGCCTATGTATAAGCGGGCTAGGAAAGGAATCGGTTATTTGCCTCAGGAACCGTCAGTGTTTAGAAAGCTTTCCGTAGAGGATAATGTTAAGGCAGTGTTAGAAATGACCTCATTATCTAAGAAAGACCAAGCGGAAAAATTAGAGATATTAATGGAGGAATTTGGATTGGAAAAAGTAAGAAAAAGTAGGGGAGATACGCTTTCAGGAGGTGAGCGAAGAAGAACTGAAATCGCAAGGGCTTTAGCCACAAATCCTTCTTTTATCTTATTAGATGAGCCGTTTGCGGGTATTGACCCAATTGCAGTGGAAGACATCCAACAAATTGTTGCCAAGTTAAAGGAAAAAAATATTGGTATCCTCATTACGGACCATAATGTTCAGGAAACCTTATCCATTACGGATCGGGCATATTTAATGTTTGAAGGAAATATATTGAAAGCCGGAAATGCTGAAGAACTTGCCGCAGATCCCATTGTTAGAAAAGTTTATTTAGGTCAAAATTTTGAATTGAGAAAAAGAAAGACAGTTCAATAAGAAGTTCATGAAGATAGGTTACCTTTTTCTTGGATTATTTTTAAGCGCTTGCGGGTCATCTGACATTCCAATTGAAATGAATAGGTTTCACAGGGATCAATCGGATACTTTGTACTTGATTGCTATAAAAGGACTAAGAGATAGTCTGGACAGTATGTGTATGGTTAATTTTGAGGCAAACGTCCAGGTTGCATTGGATTCTGTTTTAAAAGTGAGAAAAGAAGAAGAAAAAAAATTGAGGGAAAGAATAAAGTAAATGAGAATATCTTTAGGGCTAACGCTGGTAATATTTTTTTTTCTGTCCTGTGATAATTCACAGACCAAAGATTTAATCATTCAGAAAATGATAGAGGAGGATGTGGAGAAGCGAGTAAAAAATTTTATTCAGGTTAGGGAAGAGGTATGTCAAAAGCAGGTATTAGAAAGGGCAGTTTTATTAGCGGATTCAATTATGCTTGAAGAGATTAGGCGGATGAAAATTAACACCACAGTACCCCTTGTTCCCGAGAAACCTCAGAGGCCGGAAGTAAAAGTGGATGAAGCTTATGAAAAGGTTCGACCTTTATTAGACTCATTGAAAAAGAGTGCTGGAGCCAAGAGCAGTCAAGCGTTAAGAAATAGTTAAAAATTAAACCACTACTGTTAGATTACGTTTTTGAAATTTGAACAAAAAAACCAACCTAAATTATGGAGACGGTAAATATAGAGGCGCTCAACCAACAAATCTATTTGGACAGTGCATTTGTGGAAAAAATAAAGGGTGAAACTGAAAAGGTGATTGTTGGCCAAAGCAATATGCTTGAGAGATTGTTATTAGGCCTTTTGACAAGTGGTCACATCCTCCTAGAAGGAATGCCTGGTCTAGCCAAAACTTTAGCTATCAAAACTTTGGCTTCTGCAGTAAATGGGCATTTTAGTAGGATCCAGTTTACTCCGGATTTGTTACCAGCGGATATTGTGGGAACCATGATTTATAATCAAAAAGAAAACAAATTTGAACCTCATAAAGGTCCCATTTTTGCCAATTTTGTCCTCGCAGACGAAATTAACAGAGCACCTGCCAAAGTACAGAGTGCTTTATTAGAAGCCATGCAGGAAAGGCAGGTGACCATAGGTAATCAAACATTCAATTTGACTGAACCTTTTTTGGTTTTAGCTACTCAAAACCCAGTTGATCAGGAAGGTACATACCCACTACCAGAAGCACAAGTGGATAGATTTATGTTAAAGGTGAAAATTGATTATCCAGAGATTGAGGATGAAAGAATGATTATTAGGAGGAATCTATCTGAGCCAAATGAAAATAAGGTCAATGCTGTTGTATCTATGGAAGAAATTTTAAATGCGAGAAAGTCAGTTAGAAAAATCTATATGGATGAAAAAATAGAGCAATATCTGCTGGATTTGGTCTTTGCATCCAGAAAACCTAGAGATTATGGTCTGGGAGATTTAGAGCCACTTATTAATTTTGGGGGTTCTCCTAGAGCTAGTATAAGTATTGCTCAGGCAGCAAAAGCTAATGCATTTTTAAACAGGCGGGGATTTGTGATTCCCGAAGATATAAGAAATGTGGCTCCCGATGTTTTACGCCATAGAATCGGATTGACTTACGAAGCTGAAGCTGAGAATATTACTCAGGAAGATATCATCCATAAGATTATTGATGCAGTTGAAGTTCCTTAAATAATTGGCTGACAATCGAAAACCAGATGGAAACCAAAGAATTGCTAAAAAAGGTTAGGCGAATTGAAATTAAAACAAGGGGGTTAAGCAAGCAGATTTTTTCTGGAGAATACCACAGTGCTTTTAAAGGTAAAGGCATGTCTTTCAGTGAAGTGAGGGAATACCAATATGGAGATGATGTTCGAAATATTGATTGGAATGTAACGGCAAGAACGGGAGCTCCCCATGTAAAAATATTTGAAGAAGAGCGAGAACTAACCGTAATGCTATTGATAGACCTAAGTGGATCATCTTTTTTTGGCACTCAGCATGCTATGAAAAGAGATATCATGCTGGAAATTTCAGCTTTGTTGGCTTTTTCAGCCATCAATAACAATGATAAGGTGGGAGCCATTATTTTTACCGATAGAATTGAGCAATTTATTCCCCCAAAAAAGGGAAAACAACACATCCTTTTCATTATTAGGGAATTATTGAATATCGAACCGAAAGGAAAAGGAACCGATCTAGCATTGGCATTGCAGTACTTTACCAATGCCATTAAAAAACGAAGTATTTGTTTTTTACTATCAGATTTTCAAGACGCACATTATTTACAACCATTAAGGGTGGCATCTCGAAAACACGATGTGGTTGGTATCCGAGTTTTCGATGAAATGGAAATGGCATTACCCGGACTGGGTTTGATTCCAGCAGTAGATTTGGAAACTGGAAGAGAGGTCCTTATTGATACCAATACGGCTGCGTATAAAAATCATTTTTCTCAATTTAGAATGGAGGAATTAAATTATTTAGAAAAATCTTTTCGGTCCACAAGAGCTGATTTGGTGACTATTCCCACAGACGGTGATTATATTAAAGTACTGATAAACTTTTTTCAAAAGAGAACGGCATGATGAGGTTGAAATGGTTGTTGGTATTATTGATTCCCACAGTTGGGCTAAGTCAGGTAAAGGTTACTTCTACACTAGATAGCACCTCCATCATTACTGGAGATCAATTTCGTTTAAGTATCAAAGTGGCCTATCCACTTGATGGTTCTATTGTTCAGGTTGACTTGTCTGAGTTAAATAACGCCAATTTTATAGAGGTTCTTGGAGAAAAGGATTACGAGGTACTGAAAACGGATAATGGTAATTTTTTTGAAAAGGAATTGACCCTTACATCATTTGATACAGGGTATCATTTCATCCCTAAAATCCCGGTAGTTATAAGCGTTGGAAATGCTTTGGATACTTTCTACAGTACTTCGCCTGCTTTTGAGGTTGCACTTTTGCCATTGGAATCAGCAGATGTAACTCTAATGCCCATTAAAGAAATAATAAAAGAACCAATAGGATTAGAGGATATCTTACCTTATTTGGCAGGAATTTTATTAGGAGCTTTTCTGATAGGCTTATTTTTATTTATTAAAAAGAGAAGGGGAAGAAAAAATTTAGAAGCAAATGAAAATAAAGATTCTAGAACCCCTTACCAAAGAGCAATTCAGAGATTGGAAGCTCTAGATGTTACTCAACATTTAGCTGAGGGTACCATCAAGGAATTTCATTTTGAGTTAAGTTTCATTTTTAGAGGTTATTTGGAGGAAATATATAAGCAACCAGCTTTAGAGTCTACTTTAAAGGAAGTGAAGGAAATCGTTCGATTAATCGGATTAGAGCAAGAAGTCTTGAATTCTTTTTTCAAAAATATGGAAAAAGCAGAGATGATAAAGTTTGCCAAGCTTCAGACAGATGCAGGATTCCATATGGACTTTTATAATCAGGTTAAAAGGGTTATCAACCTAGTTAACTTGCAGGAAGAAGAAAAAACATTAGAAAGTCACTTAAAGGCAGATACCCGTGTTGCTAAAAAATTAAATGAAACTGAAGAAAACTCAGAGGAAGCGTAATGAATAATATCGTATTCTATCAACCTAATTGGCTTTTTTTATTGGTGTTAATTCCAGTATTCTGGTTTTTATATGTAAAAAAAACAAAGCAAAAAGAGGTTCGATTTTCTTTCACGGGATTAAATAATATTCCTGTAAAATGGACCTGGCGAATTGTTTTGTTTCGAATCAGGCCATATATAAGACTGCTTGTATTGGCTCTGTTGATTGTGGTTTTAGCTAGACCACAGTATATTTTTAAAGAAGAGGAGATTAATGCCGAGGGAATTGATATTGTATTGGCAATGGATTTATCCTCTAGCATGTTAGCACAGGATTTCAAACCAGATCGGTTGGAGGCCAGTAAAAAGGTTGCGGTAGATTTTGTTAATAAGAGGCCTTATGATAGAATAGGGTTGACTGTTTTTAGTGGAGAAGCTTTTTCGATGTGCCCTTTGACTAGTGACCACAATATTGTCAACAAATTTTTATTGGAATTAGAGTGTGGGAAACTAAGAGATGGCACCGCAATAGGGATGGGGCTTGCCACTGCAATTAATCGATTGAAAGAAAGTGAAGCTAAAAGTAAAGTGGTGATTCTGTTAACAGATGGAGTTAATAATGAGGGATACGTCAAACCCATTACTGCTGCAGAAATCGCAAAGGAATTCGGAATCAAAGTTTATACCATAGGGGTTGGAACGCAGGGTGACGCAATGAGTCCTGTAAGTAGAAGAAGCGATGGACGGTATATTTTTGGGCTTGCAAGAGTAGAAATTGACGAAGATTTATTAAGGCAAATCGCTAATTTAACAGGTGGAAGTTATTATAGAGCAACTACTGCTGAAATGTTAGAGCGTATCTACGGTCAGATAGATGAATTGGAAAAGACCAAAATGGAAGTTACAGTTACCCGTAGATTTGAAGATGCCTATTTGCCTTGGGCCATTGGTGCCGTAATTGGTTTGGTACTTGAATTATTAATTGGTTTGTTTTTGGGGAGAATAATTCTATAATCATGTTTAGATTCGATCATCCTGAAATTTTGCTTTTATTGATTTTCCCACCTATTTTTTTGGTGGTAAGCATAATTTGGGCGAAGCGAAAGGATTATTGGTTGGAAAAATTTGGAAGTCCTGCCTTACTTAAGGCCATGCTTAAAAATTACCATGCCAAAAGAAGATTGACCAAGACATTATTCAAAATGGCTGGAGCGGTTTTTTTAATTTTTACATTGGCTAATCCGCAGTGGGGTACCAAAACTCAAATGTCAGAGCGTAAAGGAATTGATGTAATATTAGCATTAGATTTATCCACTAGTATGTTGGCTGCAGACGTTTTACCTAATCGATTGGAACGGGCAAAGAGGCTAATATCTGAACTTATAGGAGCCTTAAAAGGGAATAGAATAGGCCTAATTGTATTTGCTGGTAATGCCTATTTGCAAGTTCCTTTGACTACTGACTACAATGCTTTAGATTTGACTCTGGGAGCTTTGAATCCGACCGCACTTCCCACTCAAGGAACCATTTTTGGCGAAGCCATTACCCTAGCGGAACAGTCTTTTGATCCTAAAGCCAGTAAAAGTAGGGCATTAATTTTGGTCACAGATGGAGAAGATCATGAGGACGGCGCTTTAGAAGGTGCTAGGGAGGCTGCCAATAAGGGATTGCGAATTTACACTATAGGAATAGGAACTCAAGACGGGACTTATATTCCAGTAGCTGTAAGAGGAAGAATGGATTACAAAAGAGATAATTCAGGTAACCCCGTTTTGACTCGATTAAATACAGAAATGCTATCTAGTTTGGCTGATGCAGGGAATGGTAAAAGTTATACCATTCAAACTGGGAATGAAAATTTTATAGGAAGTCTTTTAAATAGTATGTCAGATATTGAGCAGCAGGAATTCGAGCAAATTGAGTTTACAGATTACGAGAGTTATTTCCAGTATTTCGCAGCATTTGGGTTCATATTTTTATTACTTGATTTTCTCATTCCCAATGGAAAGACCGCTAAGAAAACATCTATAGATATATTTTCAAACTCAGATGACCATGACACTTCGAATTAAAATATTAATTATTGGAGTATTTGGAACGATTTCATTAGTTCCTGCTCAAAGCTCTCACCGTTTTTTGAGGAATGGAGATAAAAGCTACGAAGCACAAAAGTTTACTGAAGCTGAAGAATCATACAGAAGGGCTATTGGAAAGGACCCTTCGGAAAAAGGGCATTTCAATTTAGGAAATGCTATTTACCAGCAGAGTAGATTTGATGAGGCTATCGCTAAATACCAATCTGCTATCCAAGAGACCGATAATGATAATATAAAAGCTAACGCTTATCATAATTTGGGGAATGCCTATTTTGAAAGTAAGGCTTTTGATAAAAGTATTGCGTCCTATAAGGAGGCCCTAAAAATTAATCCGGGAGATAAATCTACACAGCACAATTATGCTTTAGCCAAGTATTATCTCCAGCAACAGGAACAGCAGCAACAAAACCAACAACAACAAGACCAACAAGAAAATCAGGATCAGGAAAATCAACAAAATCAAGAGCAAGAACCGAATCAAAATAACGAGGATCAGCAACCGGCACCTACGCCTACGGAATCAGAAGAGCAGGATGGTGAGGGCGAGCAGAGTGATATTCAATTAACAAAGGAGGAGGCGGAGCAATTATTAAAAATTGCAGCTGAAGAGGAGAAAAAAGTACAGGAAAACCAAAAGAAGGAATCAAAGGGTAAGGGTAAACCCAAAAAAGATTGGTAATGAAGTGTAAATTGAAAGATTTGGGGATTATTTTATTGGGAATAATTCCTGTAATGGTATTTGGTCAAGTGTCATTCGAGGCTAGCACAGATGCAAGGGAAATATTTGAAGGCAACTATGTAGAGGTCAGGTTTACCTTGAAAAATGCAAATGGTAAAGACTTTCAGTTACCTTCTTTAGAGGATTTTGATATTTTATCCGGACCATCGAGATCGGTAAGTACAACGATTATTAATGGAAGAAGGTCGCAGGAGCTTTCTTATACCTATTTATTTTCGCCTAAAAGAAGCGGGAATTTGGTTATTGGGAGTGCTACTATAGAAGCGGATGGCCAAATTCTAAAGACCAAACCTATTTCAATAAGAGTTTTAGAATCTACTGAGCAAACCACAGATAAGGGTGATGCTGAATATTTTATAAAAGCCGAGATTGAACAAAAAGAAGTTTATGTAGGACAACAAGTCAAGCTTCAATACAAGTTATATACTCGGATTAATATAGATAATATCAATGTGTTAAAGGAATCTGAATACCCTGGTTTCTTTGTATCAGAGCTATTAAAATTTGATAGTCAAGTTAAGAGAGAGATAATTAATGGCCAACAATATTATACTAAAGTACTAAAGCAAGTTGCCCTTTTTCCGCAACAAGCCGGTCAATTAGAAATAGAGCCAATGCAATTGCAACTGGGTATAGCTGATGATAGAGGTCGGTCCCCTTTCGGTAGTTTTTTTTACAGCCAACCATTAAAAAGAATCAGTATAGCCACCAATAAGATAGTACTCACCGCTAGGAGTTTGCCTAAAACCAATGCTGACGATTTTATAGGGGCTGTAGGTAATTATAAGTTTAAGGCTACGGTTAATAAAACGAACCCTACCACGGATGATTTAATAGTTTTAAAAATCACGATTGATGGTACAGGGGATATCAAACGAATTACCACACCTGAATTCGATTTTCCAACTGAATTTGAGGTATATCCCCCAAAAATTACGGAGGATAATTCTCTGGAAATTAATGGAAATATCTATGGCAAAAAAGTAATCGAATATTTATTCCTTCCCAAGCATCCTGGTTCTTTTGAAATCAATCCATCGATTAGTTATTTTGACCCGTTACAAGGAGAATATATACAAAAGAAAGACGGTCCAATTGTTTTCGACATCAAACCTGGGATTAACTATCAGAGGAGTTTAGCGGAGGTCAATATTCCTGATGAGGCTGCTAAAAATATTAAGAAATTAGAATTGAAACCCATTAAAACCGATATTCAACGGACACGTCAAGGCCTATTGACCTGGGGATCAACTGCTTTTTATACCATTAGTTTTTCTCCTCTTGTTGCACTATTAATTTTGGTGGTTTACAAATTTTCAAGAGCTAACACTAATAAGGAAAGTGGTTTTGTTTTGAGACAACGTAAAGCTAGGCAAATTGCAGAAAAGCGGTTAAGTGAAGCTCAAAGACATCTAAATAATGGAGAAGGTCACCTTTTTTATAGGGCTATAACGGATGCAATGTTGGGTTATTTAGCTGATAAGTTGGGCATGACGAAGACATCGCTCAATAAAGAGCAGATTGCTGATAAATTATTAGGAATGGGGTTGACGAAGGAACAAGTTGATATTTTCCTAGGAATATTAGATACTTCTGAGCGCGCTTTATATGCTGGACTTAATCAAACTGAAGCAATGAAGTCAGTGTATGAAAATACAGCTGACATCATTGCTCAGATTGAAATATTAGCTAAAGATTATTATCGGGCATAAGTAGTTGCCCGTTTTTCTCTAATTACAGTCACTTTAATTTGACCAGGATATTGCATTTCGTCCTGAATTTTCTGTGAAATCATAAATGAAAGATCATCTGCTCGTTGGTCTGAAACCTTTTCTGATTCAACTATAACTCGAAGTTCTCGTCCAGCTTGCATGGCGTAAGCTTTTTGAACACCGTCATGACCCATTGCTAAATCTTCTAACTCGTGAATTCTCTTCAAGTAAGATTCTAAAATTTCTCTTCTAGCACCAGGTCTTGCTCCTGATATTGCATCACAAGCCTGAATAATAGGAGATAAAATATTGTTCATTTCTACTTCATCATGGTGTGCACCAACTGCGTTACATACCACAGGGTGTTCTTTGTATTTTTCACAAAGTTTCATTCCCATCAAAGCGTGTGATAATTCAGATTCTTCTTCAGCTACTTTTCCAATATCGTGCAGTAACCCTGCTCTTTTGGCAAGTTTAATCTGCTTGGGAGACATCCCTAATTCAGCACTCATGATAGCACACAAATTAGCCGTCTCAATAGAGTGTTTTAAAAGGTTTTGGCCGTAAGAAGATCGGAATCTCATCCTCCCCACCATTTTAACCAGATATGGATCTAGACCGTGAAGATCTAAATCGATAACAGTTCTTTCTCCAATTTCCATAATTTGCTCATCAAGCTGTTTTCGGACTTTGGCAACCACTTCTTCAATTCTTGCTGGATGTATTCTTCCATCAGCTACTAATTTTTTAAGGGCTAACCTACAAACTTCCCTTCTGATCGGATCAAAACTTGAAATAACAATTGCCTCAGGAGTATCGTCCACTACAATTTCTGCCCCAGTAGCGGCTTCCAGAGCTCTAATATTTCTTCCTTCCCTTCCAATAATTTGCCCTTTTAGGTCGTCAGAATCTAAATTAAATACAGATACAGTATTTTCTATGGTATATTCAGCACACATTCGCTGAATGCTTTGAATTACAATTTTCTTGGCTTCTTTACTGGCAGTAGCTTTAGCTTGTTCTACTGAATTTTTAACTATGGCCATAGCGTCCGTTTCGGCTTTGGCTTGAACTGCTTCCAGAAGTTGTTCTTTGGCTTCAGCCTCTGATAGCTTTGATATGTTTTCCAGTTCTTTTATTCTTTTTTCATTAGCAGAATCCAACTCTTCTTTCCTTTTGGCTAATATTTTAAGCTGTTTTTCTAGATTTTCTCGAATTGCACTAGCTTCTGCTTCTCGGGATTCTAATTCATTCTGTTGTTCTTGCAGTTTTTCGACTTTTATCTGGAGCTCTCGTTCAACGGTTTTTACCTCCATTTCCCTTTCCTTGAGTTCTAGTTTGTGTGCAGCCTTTTCGGTCTCAAATTCAGACCTCATTTTGTTGAAACGTTCCTTAGCTTCTTGAATTTTATTTTGCTTGATTCGTTCATTATTGGCTTCAGCTTTGGAAACAATTTTCTCAGCTTTGGTCTCTGCCTCATCAACAATCCGTTTAGCTGTTAATCTAGCTTCTTTTATCTGAAGATCAGCTTTAGCATTCATATCCTGAATGTTTTTGCTGACCCTTTTTCCAACTATTAGTCTTGAAATTACTATTCCAACAATTGCACCCAATACTAAGCCTAGGATGCTAAATATTCCAATATCTTGCATGTTTGATGATTTAATTTGTTAGTACAAATTAAAAAAGACCTATCTAGATAAACAATGAAAACGTTTCAAGTAGTGAGAATACTTATGATAGTCATCAAATCGATAATAGTTTTGAATCTATTTTATATGTCTTTCGATGATAAATATGGTTTGAGTAATGAAAAGACATTTACCATCAAATTTTTCTTATTGAAACGTAGCCTTATTTATAAGGGCTAGACCTTTTTTTAATTTTAATCTTTATTAACGCCTAATAGAGGCATTTAATTGTCGTTCAAATTCGTTAATTAATTTATTCATTAGTCGATCAATTTCTTGGTCTTTAAGGGTCTTTTCTTGGTCTTCGAAAGTAAAACTAACCGCATAAGATTTTTTCCCTTTACCAAGTTGATCATCGTTTTTATAAACATCAAAAAGGTTAACAGAGTTGAGTATCTTTTTACTCACTTTATTGGCAATCAACTCAATATCAATAAAATTAACGGAATTATCAACCACTAAAGCTAAATCTCTTCGCACAGATGGAAATTTATTTACAGGTTGATAAGCCACATTTTTTTTGGGTTTGAATTCCAAAAGTGCATCCCAATCTATACTTGCAAACAAAATGGGTTGTTTGATGCCAAATATTTTAAGGATGCTTTCTTTGACCTGGCCAATATGGCCAATTACCCGTCCTTTTTTGAAGGACAATCTAAAGTTATATGCCGGATGGTTGTCTTCTTCATACTTAAAAGCTGTTAGAGCAGATTTGGTAAAGATATTTTCTACTACTGCTTTGAGGTAATGGTATGACGAAGGAGACCACTTTTTGGAAATTTGCCAAGATTCTTGCCAGATGTCACCGGTCAATCCTATTCCTAGTCGTCTGGATTCTTTCAGATCATCATCTGATTTAAAATAGATGCTACCAAATTCAAAAAACTGCAAATTGGATTGCTGTCTATTCAAATTATGACTCATGCTGGTTAACATACTAAAAAGCATTTCGGGGCGCATAATATCCAGATGAATATTAGAAGTGTTTTGGATATAGACCAAATCTTTTTCTGTAAACCAATCCGGAATTTCCATGTACTTTTTAGATTCACTTAGGGATAAAGACATGGTTTCTGTAAATCCCATTCCCGTTAATAAATTGGCAATAGTTTCTTTAAAATCTTGCTCATTAGTGGGAGCGTCACTAGGGTTAAACGACATGCTAGGAGGAACAGGTACGTTATTAAAGCCGTGAATTCTTAAAATTTCTTCAATAACATCTGCTTCTCTTCTTACATCACTTTTATTGGTTGGAATAGATACATTTAATTTGGTTCCTTCACGATGAGTAATTTTAATGTCAAGTACGGATAAAATAGTTTCGACTTGTCCAAGAGTAAATTGCACCCCGATTACCTGGTTGATCTTATTCAGCTCAATAGAAATTTCAGTTGCATTAATAGGTTTAGGATACCAATCAAATAAAGGAGAAGCTATACTCCCCCCGCACCATTCTTTAATCAGCTGAGAAGCTCTTTGAATGGCTTTAATAGTGATATTGGGGTCGCTTCCCTTTTCGTAGATTTTAGCTGCATCCGTTCTTAGGTTATGCAACATGCTCGTCCTTCTAATGGTAGTTGGATTAAAATGAGCAGATTCTAAGAATATGGCTGTTGTCTGTTCTTTAACTCCAGAGTTAAATCCGCCAAATACTCCGCCTATACACATGGGCTGATTCTTCCCATCACAAATCATTAAATCTTCTTCAGATAGAACCCTTTCTATGCCATCAAGGGTTACGAACTTTGATCCTGGAGGCAAATTTTGAACTTTAATGGTGTTATTTTTAATAGAATTAAGATCAAAAGCATGCAGTGGCTGACCCATTTCATGTAAAACGAAATTGGTAATATCTACCACATTATTAATGGGCCTAACGCCGATAGACTCTAAGCGTTTTTTCAACCATTCAGGGGATTCAGTTACTTTTATTCCATCGATGACGATGCCAGAATATCTAGGACATGCCTCTTCATTTTCGATGGATATGCTCACTTCATACTTGTTGCTTACTTCTGGTATATCCTCTAATAGGGGTTTGTTTAATTTACCGTTAAACTTATGGTTGATCTTTAAAGCTGCCGCTAAATCCAGCGCAACACCCAAATGGTTAGTCGCATCGGATCGGTTAGGGGTTAAACCGATTTCAAATACATAATCGGGCTCAAGACCAAGGTGTTTGGCAACAGACTGACCGATTAATGCATCATCTTCTAAAATCATGATGCCTGCGTGGCTTTTCCCTAATCCTATTTCGTCTTCGGCACAAATCATTCCCTCAGATTCCATCCCGCGTATCTTCCCTTTTTTTATAGTCCAGGGTTCTCCTTCAACGGGGTGAATAGTGGTTCCGATAGGAGCGACAATGACCTTTTGACCAGCAGCTACATTGGGTGCGCCACATATAATATTTAGAAGGTTTTCTTGACCGATATCAACAGTGGTAACCGATAATCTATCTGCATTGGGGTGTTTTTCACAGGTAACCACTTTTCCAACCACAAGACCTTTTAAGCCACCAGCTATAGGATATTGCTCTTCAATATGTTCTACTTCTAAACCAGTATCAGTTAAAATTTTCCCAATTTCCTCCGCTTCCTTTTCAATAGGCAAGTAGTCTTTTAACCAATTTAGTGAAATTTTCATGAACGGTTTTGGTTGCAAAGATAGTTATATGAACCATTTTGATTAGTTTTGATTTTATAATTTTAAATTCTTTAGAAAATGAGGAATTCCTTCTTTATTGTACTTGTTTTCATTGTATTTTCTAGTTTGCCCATGTACAGTCAAACCAAAGTTCCAGACGGAATGGTGCAAGATTTGGTGGGTAACACGATTTCGTTGAAAGGTATTTTTCAAGAGGATAAAATAACCATTTTAAGTTTTTGGGCTACTTGGTGCGCCCCATGTAAAAAGGAACTGGATACTTATACGGAGCTGTATGATCAGTGGACTGAAAAGTATCCTTTGCAAATTATTGCTATTTCAATAGATAATTCAAGAGCTTTTCCTAAGATTGCCCCAATGGCTGAATCTAAGAAATGGCCCTTTGATATATTTTGGGATCATAATGGTAAAATGCAGGAAACCTTTGGCTTCTTTGCTATTCCGCAAACTTATCTCATTAATCAATCGGGAGAGATTGTAGCAGAACACGCTGGGTTCACCTCTAATATTGTTGGATTATTGGAATACGAGATGAAACAAATTATAAAAAAATAGATTGATTATTCTCCAACTAATTCAAACCACTTCATTTCTTTTTGCTCTAAGACTTCGTTAATTTGTGCTAGTTTCTCAGAAAGCCGATTTATTTCTGACTGGTCACTAATTCCAGATTCAAATTCTTTTAAAATGGAAGATTTTTCATCCTCTAGATTTGCAATTTGCTTTTCTAACTTTTTTATTTCCTTCTGATCATAAGGCTGGTGAGTTGGTTTACCTTTTTCTTTTTTATTGGAAAGGTTTTTGTCTTTTGTAGCTTCTATTGTTTTTTTAAAAGCTCGATATTCTGAATAGTTCCCATTAAAATCTTCTACTTCTCCTGTTCCATCTAAGACAAATAAGTGATCAACTAATTTGTCCATAAAATACCGGTCGTGGGAAACAATCACTATGCAACCTGGAAATTCTTGTAAAAAATCCTCTAATACATTGAGCGTCAAAATATCCAAGTCATTGGTAGGTTCATCTAGTATTAAAAAATTGGGATTGTTCATTAATATGGTCAAGAGAAAAAGTCTTCTTTTTTCACCTCCACTCAATTGGGATACATATACTTGCTGTTGTTTTCTGGAAAATAAGAAACGCTCTAAAAGTTGGGCTGCTGTTAATTTGTTTCCCTTCTCTAAAGGAATGTATTCTGCTATATCTTGAATGACTTCAATGACCCTTTTATCTTGATTTAGCAAAATGCCATCTTGACGATAATATCCAAAAACTGTATTATCACCTTTGGTAATTTTACCAGAATCTGAAGGTAATTCTTCGGTTATCAGTTGAAGAAAGGTTGACTTACCTGCTCCATTTGGGCCGATAATTCCTACCCTTTCTCCTTTAGAAAATTTATAACTAAAAGGGTTTAAAATATTATGGGAATCAAATTTTTTGGAAACCTGGTGAAGTTCTAAAATTTTTTTTCCAATTCGTTCCCCTTTCCATTGTAATTGTATGGAATCCTCTTTACTTATATCACTTATCTTGTCTTTTACAGCTTCAAAGGCTTGTATTCTTGATTTATCTTTAGTACCTCTTGCTTTGGGCATTCTCCTTACCCATTCTAATTCTTTTTTATAAAGTTTTCGATTTTTTTCCAGATTTATGGCCTCATTTTCCTTTCGAATGGCTTTCTTTTCGAGATATTGTCCATAATTACCGGAATATCGATACAAGTTACCTTCGTCCAATTCAATTATATGGTTACAGACCCGTTCCAAAAAATATCTATCGTGGGTTACCATAAATAAAGTTAGATTGGGTTGAGACAGATATTGTTCAAGCCACTCTACCATATCGAGATCCAAATGGTTAGTAGGCTCGTCTAATATCATGAAGGCGGGTTCCTCGATAAGGAGTTTAGCCAATGCTAGCCTTTTTAATTGACCACCGGATAATTGAACAACTGGTTTGTCAATTGGAAATAACTTTAACTTGGAAAGGACTTCCATTATTTTACTTTCTAATTCCCAAGCTTTATGGTCGTCCATGGACACCATGATTTTTTGAAACTCAGTATCAGATTGGGGGGGAACGAGAAGGGCATATTCATAATTCCTTATTGCGGTGATGACTGGATTAGAAGAATCCAAAACGGCTTCTAAAATGGAATGATCAGAGTCAAATTGAGGATCTTGAGGCAAAAATCCGATTGAAATTTCCTTGTGTAAGAATACCTTGCTGTTTTCTCCTTCTGGCGCTTCTTCACCGGTGATAATGCGCATTAGGGTAGATTTGCCTGAACCGTTTTTAGCGACAAGGGCAATTTTTTGTCCTTTAGAAATTTGCAGGTTTAAATCGCTAAATAGCAACTTTTCCCCGTATGATTTATTAACGTGGTCAAGAGAAAGATAAATCACTGTATATTAATTCTGTGTGGCCACTAAATCTTTTAAAATATTGAGAGATTCAGCAAGATATATATCTCCTTTTATCGCTTTTATCCACTCTTCATTTCTTGCCTTTTTGGATTCATCAGATTCAATTATCGCTAAATCAGTTGGAAGATTGTATATACCCTCAATAAATACGGTATCAAAAGATTTTTTGAATGCATCAACCTTGCCTCTTCGCTCTTTTTCGTATTCTATTAAATCTTTTAGGTCAAGAGGAAAAACAGTAGCCTCTTCTTGATTTTTTATCCAAGTTGCGTTAGCCAAAATATCTTGGAATACGGGATGATTAGCAATTCTTTCCTTTGACTTTTCAACAACTAAGTTCTTATTTTCTAATGTGAAGACACTTTGGTTGAAATCCACAGGGTCGATTTCACTCCAATTCATGGCAAATTCGTCTTCTCTTTCTCCAGTTTCGATATAATGGTAACTATCGGGTAGAATAATATCAGGAGTTACCCCTTTTAGTTGAACAGATCCACCATTAATTCTATAGAATTTCTGGGTAGTTAATTTAATAGCCCCTAATGGTTTAATTTCTTCGTTACCTCTTACAGATCGATCCAAATCATAGGGTCTTTGTACGGTACCTTTTCCAAAAGTTGATTTACTTCCGACTATCAGTGCTCTGTTGTAATCTTGAAGGGCTGCAGTAAGGATTTCAGAGGCTGAAGCACTACCTGTATTGACCATGACTACTAAAGGACCATTATACGCGACTGAAGGATCTTTATCCTCTATAATTTCTGCCTCATCTCTTCGGTTCTTTACCTGAACAATGGGCCCCTTTTCGATAAATAACCCAGACATATCAACCACTTCATACAAAGCTCCACCTCCGTTATATCTTAGATCTAGGATAATGCCATTAACATTCGCTGCCTTTAATTTTTCAATTTCATTTTCTACATCATCAGAGCAAAATCTTCCATTTCTATCGTTGAAATCAGCATAAAAGCTAGGTAAATAGATATATCCATATTGTTCACCTTTCTGGTCTCCTTCTAGAATTAAAGACTTGGCAAAAGTCTCCTCCAATTCTACTACGTCTCTGACGATTGGAATCTCAATAATATCACCGCTTACCTTTTTTACCGTAAGGGTAACTTTAGTTCCTTTTGGACCTCTAATTAATTGAACCACATCATCAAGAACCATTCCAGCAATATCCTTCGCTTCCGTACTATCTTCTTGCTGTACTTTAAGAACTACATCATTTTTCTCCAAGTCCTTTTGTTTCCAGGCAGCTCCCCCAACAATTATTTCAGCTACTTTGGTAGTTTCACCATCCGATGAAAGCCGAGCTCCAATTCCTTCGAATTTGCCAGACATTCTAATGTTGAATTGTTCCTTATCGAAGGGTTTCATATAAGTAGAGTGGGGATCGAAAATATTGGTAATACAATTGAGGTAAAGACTCATTCGATCTTCTCTTCTGATTTTTTGAATGCGCGTAAAGTATCCGTCAAATATTTCTTTGACTTTAAGTCTGCTATCTTGTTCCAAAGAATCGAGATTATTGATCAAACTATCTCGGTTTTTTTCCTCTAAGCGAAGCAATACCTGATAGTGTAAATAGTTTTTCCAGAATTCATGAAGTTCGGAGTCATTACTGGCATATCCTCTTTTAATAGGATCTAATTCAATCTTTTCTTCCTGATCGAGTGGAACGGGATTTTGTAGGATTTCTTCCGAAAAAGATTTTGCTTTTTCTACTCCTTTTTCGAGCAATTCAGATGATAAATCAAAAAATTCGAAGGTGCCTTGACCCGCCTGATCATCTAATTGATCTTTGTAAGCCTCCAATTGAGCGATGTCCTCTTGAGTTAAAAATCTTCTGCTTCCATCTAATCGCTCTAAGTATAGATGGTATAAATCTTCTGAAAAGTTATCGTCTATAGATTTAGGCTGGTAATGCAATTGGGTAAGGTAACTTAAAATGGTTCGAATTAGAACAGCTTCCTTTTCAACCTCTTGAGGTCTTGGTATAAAGGCATATAAAACAAAGGCAAAAGTAATCACAGAAAAAAATATAGGTTTGCCGAATCTCATAATCAATTTTTTTATTCCTGGGTAATTTGACATTTTTTGAAAGCCTTTTATTGGGCTGGATAAATATAATGGCTTTTTGAGGAAATATGTTTGATTCAAATTATTTATAAAGGCACTTTAACCAATTGCTAACAAAAAAAGGGCTACAAATTGCAGCCCTTTTTTAATTAACCTAATCTGCCAATTAAAGTAGTGGAGCGATAACCAAAGCTACTACTGACATCAGTTTTAGCAGGATGTTAAGCGCTGGACCAGAAGTATCCTTGAATGGATCTCCTACCGTATCACCTACAACAGCTGCTTTATGAGGTTCTGAACCTTTATAATATTTTTCTCCTTGTATATCCACGCCTTCCTCGAACATTTTTTTGGCATTATCCCATGCACCTCCTGCATTAGATTGGAAAATAGCCATTAAAACACCAGTGACCGTTACTCCTGCTAATAATCCACCTAACATTTCTGCGCCTCCGGCAAAACCGGTGATGACAGGGGAAGCTACCGCGACTAATCCTGGGATAACCATTTCTCTAATAGAGGCTTTGGTAGAAATCTCAACGCATTTGCTATACTCCGCCTTGCCATCTGCAGCCCTAAAAGTATCCTGATCTTCAGAGGACCAATCTTTCATTTCTGAACCTTCATTTTTACGCATTACATTTAGGGCAGCGGTTAATTCAGGAATGGTCTTAAACTGTCTTCTAACTTCTTGAATCATATCCATAGCAGCTCTTCCAACTGCTCCCATAGCTAAAGATGAAAACAAGAAGGGTAACATCCCACCTAAAAGCAATCCAGCCATTACTTGTGGATTGGCAATATTGATGGTATCTATACCCGCGGCAGTCATGAAGGCAGCAAATAATGCCAAAGCAGTAAGAGCAGCTGAACCGATTGCAAAACCCTTACCAATAGCTGCAGTGGTATTTCCAACTGCATCTAATTTGTCTGTCCGCTGTCTAACTTCTTTATCTAATTCCGCCATCTCGGCTATACCACCAGCATTATCAGATATAGGACCATAAGCATCTACAGCAAGCTGAATTCCTGTATTAGATAACATCCCCACAGCTGCAATAGCAATTCCATATAATCCTGCCATTTCATAAGCGCCTATTATGGCAGCAGCTAGAACAACAATGGGAATAGCTGTTGATTGCATACCAACCCCTAAGCCCGCAATGATATTGGTAGCAGATCCTGTTATAGATTGATTGACTATTCCCTGTACTGGCTTAGTTCCTGTGCCAGTATAAAACTCAGTAATAAGTCCAATAATTAATCCAGCAGCAAGTCCGAAAACTACAGAAAGGATAACCCCAGTTGATGAATAATCAGTTCCAGAAGATGACCAAACATCAGGTAACATCCATTTGGCAATAAATATGGTAGCTGCGAGCATGATTGCAGCAGAGATAAATTCACCGGTATTGAGTGCTTTTTGTGGATCGCCACCTTCCTTTACTTTTACAAAGAAAGTTCCTATTATGGAGGTGATGATGCCGACGCCAGCTAAAACTAAGGGTAATAAAACAGCATTTAATCCAGCAAATTCATTGTCTTGGCCAAATCCGGTTACTCCGATGAAAGTAGCACCTAAAACCATAGTTCCAATAATCGAACCTACGTAAGACTCAAATAAGTCTGCACCCATACCTGCAACATCTCCAACATTATCTCCAACATTATCAGCAATAGTGGCAGGGTTAAGTGGATGGTCTTCGGGTATTCCCGCTTCAACTTTACCTACCAAATCCGCTCCAACGTCTGCAGCTTTGGTATAAATACCTCCACCAACTCTCGCGAATAGAGCTATGGAAGATGCCCCAAAAGAAAATCCTGTAATAACAGTAATAACCTTGTTGACATCCCATCCCATATTAGAATAAATGAAGAATAAACTTCCTAATCCCAATACGCCTAATCCAACCACACCTAGTCCCATCACAGATCCACCAGCGAAAGCTACTTCTAAAGCTTTTCCTAAACTGGTTCTCGCGGCACTGGTAGTTCTAACATTGGCTTTGGTAGCTACCTTCATTCCTATGTAGCCAGCTAATGCAGAACAAATTGCTCCTATTATGAAAGATAGGGCAACCAAAGGAGAAGAACCTTCCGTTTGGCCACTAAAGAAAAGTAAAACAGCAACTGCTAAAACAAAAATGGATAAGATCCGGTATTCTGCTTTGAGAAAAGCCATTGCTCCTTCTGAAATGTTTTTGGCAATAGTCTCCATTCTTTCATTTCCGGCATCTTGTTTAGTTACCCAGGAAGACTTCCAAAAGGTAAATAATAATGCTATTACTCCGAAAATCGGAATAACGATGATTAAAGTTTGAGCCATAGTACGTTATTTATTATAAAATATTCAAATTGACGGGCAAAAGTACACCAATTTTTTGGGTGTTGATAGTTATCCCACTGCTTCTTCCTTGTTTAAAATAGTTTCATCCACAAGAATTCTTCCACAGTGTTCACATACAATGATATTTTTTCTCATCGCAATCTCTAATTGAAGTTGTGGAGGTATTTTATTGAAGCATCCACCACATGAATTTCTTTCTACCGTTACTACGGCTAAACCGTTTCGGTATGAGGACCTAGTTTTATCGTACGCTTTTAACAACCGTTCTTCAACTTTTTTTCTCGCTTTTTCAGAAGCTTTAATCAATTTATCTTCGTCCTTTTCTGTTTTGGCAATAATCTCTTTAAGCTCCTCTTTTTTGGTTACGAGGTTGTCCTCGTTTTTCTTTTTGATTTCTTTATTATTGTCAAGGCTTTTTTTAATCTGGTCTATTTCTTCGCCAAACTTTTTTATTTTCTTATCTGAAAGTTGGATTTCCAACTCCTGCATTTGTAATTCTTTGGTCAAGGCCTCGAATTCGCGATTGTTCTTCACGTTATCCAATTGAGTCTTGTATTTAGCTATAAGGGCCTCAGATTCTTTAATTAGCCTTTTTTGCTCCAGAATTTCATCGTTTTTATCGTCCAAATGCGCTTGTAATTTTCCAATACGGGTATCTAATCCGGCAATGGCATCCTCTAAATCCGTTACCTCTACTGGGAGTTCCCCTTTTAAAACAGCAATTTCGTCTATCTGAGAGTCAATTTGTTGTAATTGGTATAATTGTTTTAGTTTTTCAGCTATAGTTGTCTCCGCCATGATGGTTTATTATGCTTTAAAAAAATATTGAATTGGGTTGGTATTTATTTTCGTAGAATAAACTGCAAAATTATTAAATTTCCTCGATAATATTTCATGTAACAATTCTATAGTGAATTGTTCTGATTCATAGTGACCTATATCTGCAATGATAATTTTATCTTCTGCATCGAAAAATTGGTGGTATTTGTAATCTGAGGTGACAAAAATATCTGCTCCTTTATCTAAAGCACTGGGAAATAAGAAGCTACCGGAACCCCCACAAATAGCTACCTTACCAATCCGCTCTTTAACGAAAGCAGTGTGGCGAATCAAGGGGGTTTGCATCCTGTGGTACAAAAAATCAAAAAAAACTGACGTTGGCATAGGCTCAGGTAGATTGCCAATCATTCCTGAACCAAAAGTATTGGAATCGAAATTACCCGATAAAGGCGCTAAGGATTCTAGTTCTTTAAGGCCTAATCTTTGGGCTATCTTGGTGTTGACTCCATCCACTAAATAATTATCTAAGTTGGTGTGAATAGCGTAAATATTGAGGTTGTTTTTAATTGCTTTGGTTATAATTCTCTCCGTATAGTTAAGGTAGGTCAGTTTTTTTAACGGGCTAAATATGATGGGATGATGACAAACAATAGTGTTTGCACCAAGATTTAAAGCCTCTTGAATAACTTCTTCTGTGCAATCCAAGCAGGTAACAATTCCGGTTATAGTATCGTCATAATGACCAATCAAAAGCCCACAGTTATCATAGGATTCTTGTGTGGCTAATGGAGCCATAGCTTCCAAAAATTGGCTTAGGTCTTTAATGGAATAAGTTTGCATCTAGCTTAACTATTTTTTATTTTAGTTTCGATGGAGGTGGTTGAATACCCTTCTATGAAGGGCAGTGATAGGACTTCTCCTCCATGTTGAAGAACCCAATCAGAACCAATAATTTGAGAGGTTTCCCAATCACCACCTTTTACCAAAACATCTGGCGTTAATTCTTGAATCAGTTCCAAGGGAGTAGCTTTTTCAAAAACTATTACTGCATCTACGAAAGATAGGCTTGACAATAGTGTTTTTCTGGTCATTATATCATTAATAGGTCTGGAAGGACCTTTTAGTGCGCTAACGGAGGAGTCACTATTTAATCCTACTATTAATTTGTCACCGCAATCCGCAGCATCTGCTAAATAGTGAATATGACCGAAATGTAAAATATCAAAACACCCGTTGGTAAAAACTACTTTTTGATTTTCTGAAGCCCATTTATTTCTGGCGAGAACTAATTGGGCAAGAGACATAATTTTCAATTCCAGGGCTTCAAAATGCTTCACTGAATTATCTTATGGATTTAGAATATTGTTTGTTGTAAAAAGGCAATATAAGTAAGCTCAATAAACCAAGGAAAACATTTGCCCCTAATTGAATGGAAAAGAATGAAATATTCGCCCAAGAAAAACCATTTTCTCCACTTACTCCGTATATCATAAGTGCTGTCTGAGCTAGAAAATGATAGGTTCCCATACCACCAGGAGATGGAATAACAATACCCCATGATCCAAATACGAAAACAACCAGGCCAACTACCGGAGCCAGTTGAGCGGTCGGTTCAAATGCAAAAAAACAAAAGTAGGTCATTGTAAAATACATGAGCCAGATGTTAAATGTATGGAATAGGAACCAACCGGGATTTTCCAATTTTGATACAGACAAAATTCCTGATTTGAAACCTATGATGAATGATTTAACTTTGATGACCAATGAATGATTTTTCCATTTTTCTGAAACCAGAAATTGTCTTAAGATAAAGATTCCCAATAATCCTATGACTCCTAAGGCTATTAGCAGGAAAGGGGCATTTAGTTTGCCAGACAGGTCCACATAGTTGTTGGCAAAATTCAAAAAGGTATCAAATTCTAGCAAAACTGCTAGTCCAGTGATTAAGAGAATGCAAATCACATCTATAATTCGATCGGTAACAATAGTACCCATAGCGTTTTCTAGAGGGATTTTTTCATATTGTTGAACCGTTGCAGCCCGAACCACCTCACCCATTCTCGGAAGACCCAAATTGGCAAAATATCCAATGAGAATAGACATAAATAGATTGAGCATCCTCGGGGTGTAGCCCAATGGTTTTAAAAGCATTTTCCAGCGGACTGCTCTACTCCAATTACTCAAGTTAAAGGCCAACCATACCATCAAAATCCACCAATAATTAGCGGAGGCAAAGTCGGAAAGCACTTTTTCCAGTAAACTACAATCTTCGGCAGGAATGTTTTTTTGGATACATTCTTCAAGATAGGCTTCCGATTGTTTGAGGTACACCAAATACAAAATCCCCACCCCAGTGCCTAGGAAAACAAAAAACTTTAGTAGGGTTTTAACCCTAATCCAAAGGGGATTGTGTAAATTGGACAATAATACCCACATAAAACTGGTTAATTTAAAACTTTAAAGTTAAAACTAAACTGAAACAGAAAGCATTATTTATAAGCCTATTGGGTTATAAACCTGCAAAACTAAAATATCTTAGCCTTTTTTCTTATATTTGCGGTCTTAAGTTGAGGGCTATTCACTTTTTCTATTGTGATAAAGATTAGAAATTTATGAGTAAGAACAGAGTACTTATCGTTACTCAGGAAATGCAGCCTTATACCGCCTTGAATGAGATATCTGAAATTGCCAGAAAACTTCCTCAACATATTCAGGAAAATGGAATGGAAATCAGGATACTTATGCCTAGATATGGGTTGATTAACGAAAGGCGGCATCGGTTACACGAGGTGGTAAGATTATCGGGAATGAATATTATTGTAGACGATGATGATTATCCATTAATCATAAAAGTGGCCTCTTTACCTGAGGCTAGAATGCAAGTTTATTTTTTGGATAATGAAGACTTTTTTAAAAGAAAATTCACTTTTGAAGATTCTAAGGGAAAATCTTACAGTGATAATGTAGACCGAATGGTGTTCTTTTGTAAGGGAGTTATGGAAACGGTCAAGAAATTTGGTTGGGCTCCTGATATTATCCATTGCCATGGTTGGTTGACCAGTTTGGTTCCTCTTTATCTAAAAACAGCCTACAAAAGTGAACCTCTTTTTCAGCAAGTAAAAACGGTTTATTCGGTCTATAATAGCCATATCGATTCTAAGGTTTCAGGAACGTTTAAAGGAAAAGCGACGATTAATAATCTGAGTGAAAAAGAGCTAGAAGCCTATTATAATGGAGCTGATTTAGCTTTACACAAAGGGGCAGGTGCATTTGCAGATGCAATAATTCAGGGGAGTGAAACGCTTGATGAAAACGCAAAGCTGGGGATGAATTATTCAGATAAGCCATGCTTGTTGCAAGAGGGACCTTTAGACTTATCGAAATACATGGAATTTTATAGAACCTTATTAGGTGAGGAAGTTTCTGACTAGTTTATTTTCTTTTTATTTGCATTAATTTTTAATTTTTCTGGAAGAGCAGATATGTCGTTACACCACAACTTGTCAAGAAATCCTAAAAAATGGGGTGGGGTTGTTATAGCCCTATTATTTTTTCTAAATTCTTGTTCTGATCCTTTAACATTAGGAGGCGGCATTGTAGAATCTAATCCTACTACTGTAGAATATGTGGACGATATAAAAATTGTTGCCAAGACTATACAAGTAGATAGCGTTAGCACCTATGGTCCATCCCTCTCCGAGCAGCTCAATATTTATTATCTGGGTTCTTATCAAGATAATTTATTTGGAAAAAATCAAGCCAGTCTTTATTTAGAACCTAGGCCGGATTACACCCCTGATTTTACCGAAGGTGTTTTAGAAGAAATTTTTCTGTTATTGCCTTTTCACGCTTCGAATCCGTGGGTTGGAGATTCTTCTGCTACTTTTGACGTAGAGGTGTTTCAGCTAGTAGAACAACTGGATAGAACGCAAACCTATTATTCTAATCTAAATCCCGCATACAACCAGCTTTCTATAGGGTCCACAACGATTCAGTACAGCCCTGATAGCCTTCCATTATTGAATTATTCTTCAGGGGAGTCTGATACCAGCTTTTATCCTCACATCAAAATACCTTTGTCTGAGGCTTTCGGAAATCAAATTATGCAATTCGACCCATCTACTTATGATTCGGATGCCACTTTTTTGGAATCTTTAAATGGCATTGTAGTAAGACCTAAATCCAGTAATGGGACCTCTTTACTTGGATTTGATCTTTCTACTGGTAGGGCTGGAATTTACTTATACTACCGAACGCAAGATACTGTCATCAACCGATATCAATTGCGGGTGAATGATTTCAGTGTAAAAGCAGTAAAATATGAGAATAATTATGAAGGTTCTCTAATTGGAGAAGCCATCAATCAAAATTTAGATACACTCCTTTTTGTTGAAGGTATGTCAGGAGCTGATATTGAATTGGATTTCTCATTTGCCCAATCATTTAAAGATGCAGTTATCAATAAAGCTGAGATTCAACTTTTTGTTGCAGATCATCCAGATAATGACACTTCTATTTTTGAGTATCCCCAAAGAATTGTTTTATCAACAGAAGAAAATGGAGATTTATTACCCATTCAAGATATACAAATTGGCTCCACCAACTTAGATGCTTTTTTTGGAGGAGTGTACATTCCAGGTGAGGAGAATGAACCGGGATCTTACAATATGAATATAACAGGTCATGTGCAATCCGTTGCTAATGGTCTAGGAAATACAAAGGTTATTTTATCCATTTTCCCCAAGAGAGAAAGTGCGGAGAGGGCTATATTTTATTCTGCTTCGCATCCCAAGTATGGGGTAAAGTTGAGAGTAGCTTATACCCAATTTTAATGGACTTCTATTTGAAAAAATTAAACTAAAAATATGCTTCTGACAGAGATGGAATATAATTCTTCAAGGGAAGAATTGATTATGCCAGAATATGGACGTAATGTTCAGAAACTTATTCAATACGCCAAAACGGTAGAAAATCCTGAGAAGCGACATCAGGTTGTGATTCAGATTATTGACCTTATGTTTCAGATGAATCCTCAGAGTAAAAATTTAGAGGACTATAGAGAAAAATTATGGAAACACTTATTTAGGATTGCAGATTATGACATAGACGTGACTCCACCAGATGGAATTAAACCAACGTTAGAGGATCACCTAAAAAAACCTGAGCCTGTTAGTTATCCTGTAATGGAAACGAAGTTCAGGCACTATGGCCATAATATTCAAGTTTTGATTAAGAAGGCCATTGATATGGAAAATGATCCAGAAAAACAGGCAGAGGCAGTCAATATTATTGCTGCTTATATGAAAATGGCCTATAAGACTTGGAATAAAGAGCATTATGTAAGCGATGATGTGGTTAAAAACGATTTAAAGGTAATGACTGGTGGCAAGTTGATGGTAGATGATGGAGTAAATTTGGACAAGACTTTGAATAGTGGAGCTAATATTCCCAATTACAATAGTGGGAATGCAGGAGGATATCAGAGAAAACGTAAGAGGCAGGGGGGCTATTCCAATCAGGGAGGCAAACTAAAATCTAGGAATAAAAAAAGGAAATAGACCATTATGGAGGGTACTACTTTCGAGGTAATTGGTGGGAATAAATTATCCGGTACTATTGCTCCACAGGGTGCCAAAAACGAAGCATTACAGATATTGTGTGCGGTTCTATTAACCTCTGAAGAAGTAGAGGTTAGTAATGTTCCAGAGATTTTAGATGTCAAAAATTTAATTAGTTTACTGAAGGGTTTAGGGGTAACCGTTCAAAAATTAGGTAAAGGTCACTATTTGTTTTGTGCAAATGACTTGAATGATCGTTTTCTAGATACCAATGAATTTATTGAAGCTTCTAAAAAAATTAGGGGCTCTGTAATGTTGTTGGGTCCTCTACTTGCTCGTTTAGGGAAAGTGAAATTGCCTATGCCTGGGGGCGATAAAATTGGAAGAAGGCGTTTGGACACCCATTTGATTGGGTTGGAAAATCTAGGTGCTGTCTTCAGCTATGATGGCTTAAGTAGAAGTTTTACCCTATCAACTCCCATGTTGAAAGGTGCTAATATTCTCATGGAAGAGATTTCAGTTACTGGAACAGCTAATGTCTTAATGGCAGCTTGTTTTGCCCATGGAACCACCCATTTATACAACGCAGCTTGTGAACCATATATTCAGCAGTTGTGCAAAATGTTGAATAAAATGGGAGCTAAAATTAAGGGGATTGGATCTAACCTTTTGGTTATTGAGGGCGTGGAAAATTTGAATGGTACCAAACATACCATTATGCCAGACATGATTGAAATTGGCAGTTTTATTGGATTAGCTGCTATGACCAAATCAACCTTGACCATTTCAGACGCTCGAATAAATGATTTAGGTATTATTCCAAGTGTTTTTAGAAAGATTGGAATTGATATAGAACAGGAGGGTAATGACATCATCGTACCTGAAAAAGAAAGGTACACTGTACAATCCTTCATAGACGGAGCCATTATGACCATCTATGATGCCCCCTGGCCTGGTTTTACGCCTGATTTAATGAGTATATTATTAGTGGTAGCGACTCAATGTGAGGGCAGTGTCCTATTTCATCAAAAAATGTTTGAAAGTCGCTTATTTTTTGTCGACAAGTTAATTGATATGGGAGCGCAAATTATCTTGTGCGATCCTCATAGAGCGACTGTGATTGGAAATGGTGGTCGTTCACCCCTCAGAGGAATTGAAATGACCTCTCCCGATATTAGGGCAGGGGTTTCACTTTTGATAGCCGCCCTCTCCGCCGAGGGAAAGAGCAGCATACACAATATTTCTCAGATAGATCGAGGATATGAGCAAATGGAGGCTAGATTGAATCAAATAGGCGCAAGAATCAAAAGGATATAATTTTAATAATCATATCTGGCAAACGCCTCCATTGCTTCATATTCGGATAATCCAAGATTTCTATATGTTTGAGCTGTAGCTTTATTGCGTTCTTCAGCCCTTTGCCAAAATTCCCTTTCATCGTCTCCAGGGAAAGGAGGCCTATCTTTCTGGGATTGGTGCATAAAAATGGCCCTTCTCTTTTTTATTAATTCTTCAGGACTTAATGGAATAGTCATGTGAATTTCGTGAATCTCGAACTCATGCCAAGCACCGCGGTACAACCATAGCCAACAATCTTTAATCCATGGTTCATTTTTTAACTCTTTTAAAGCTGCGAGAATGGCATCTAGACAAACTTTATGCGTATCGTGTGGATCAGCCAAATCGCCTGCGGCAAAAATTTGATGCGGTTTAATCTCTTGTAGCAATGTCTTTATCTTGTCGACATCAGCTTGGCTTAAGTTATTTTTTCTTCGTGTACCTGTTTCGTAAAAAGGCAAGTCTAAAAAGTGAATTTTTTCATCGCTTAATCCGCAAAACCTAGCTCCCGCTCTCGCTTCACCTCTTCTAATTAATCCCTTGACTAATCTCACCTCAGGAACATCAATTTTGCCAGGGCTACTTTTTTCTGCTAGCGCCTTAATCATTAGGTCATGGACGTTTTCAAAAGGTGGATAGTTAAAGGATAATTGATCGTTAAAATCCTTCATGAATTCTACAAACCTTTTGGCATCGTGGTCGTGAACAGCAATATTACCAGAGGTCTGATAAGCTACATGAACATCGTGACCTTGATCTACTAATCTCAAAAAGGTACCCCCCATGCTGATGACATCGTCATCGGGATGAGGACTAAAAATGATGGCCCTTTTTTGTGCAGGCACAGCTCGCTCGGGTCGATATAAATCATCTTCATTTGGCTTCCCCCCAGGCCATCCAGTTATCGTCCTTTGTAACCGATTAAAAATCCTAATATTAATAGAATAGCTCGAAGCCACATCTAACATCAAGTCGCTAAGCCCATTTTCTGCATAATCCTCATTGGTGAGTTTGAGGATGGGCTTTTTTAATTTTTTTGAAAGCCAAACCACCGCTTTACAAACCAAATCATCATCCCAATTACAAACATTTACCAACCAAGGGGCAGTATTTCTAGTTAATTTAGAAGCTGCAGCATTATCAATGTGAAATTCAGTTTGAGGATGCCGTTGTAAAAATGAAGCCGGGATTTGAGGGGTAATTTGACCTTCCAGCGTTTTACGAACCATATTAGCCTTATGCTGTCCCCAGGCCATTACGATGATGGACCTCGCTTTCAAGATAGTCCCAATGCCCATAGTGATTGCTCTGTAAGGTACTTCTTCATCAGATGGGAAATCTTTTGAAGCATCAATTCTTGTAATGTTGTCCAACCGGACCAACCTTGTGATGGAATTTTCCCAAGCACCTGGTTCATTAAACCCTATATGACCGGTTCGCCCTATACCCAATAATTGAATATCAATTCCACCTAAGGCATCAATTTTAGATTCAAATTGGCTACAAAATTCTCGAATATCTTCAATAGCCAGAGTGCCATCTGGAATGTGAATATTTTCCTTTGGTATGTCGATATGGTTGAATAAATTTTCATCCATAAATCTGACATAACTTTGAGGAGCAGTTGAATGGATGGGGTAATATTCATCTAAATTAAAAGTATAGACATTCCTGAAACTTAACCGTTCCTCTTTGTGCAGTCTTACTAATTCCTCATAAACTTTCATAGGAGAAGACCCTGTAGCTAAACCCAAAACTATATGATCTCCTTTAGATTGTTTTTCTGTAATGGCATTGGCTATAGTTTGAGCAATGTGAATAGAAGCCGTATTGGGATCATCCCAAATTCTTGCAGGAATTTTTTCAAGTGATTTTAATTGGTATTTGAAGACGGATTTTTCAATGCCATTACTCATGACTATATGATTTTAGTAGGGTGATTGGTATTACTAATGGAGCTTTGAGAACTGACCCATGTCAACGAGGCAGCTCCGCTTAAGGCTGCGTGGTTTACAGGAAGATTAGAGCAGGTGACCTGAACTAAATTCTTGTGCATGGGAAGCAAAAATTGATCTATTGTCGCTAAAACAGGGTCGGTTAATATAGCCCCAGCTTCAGCTAGTCCTCCAGCCAAAACAATAGAGGAGGGCTCCAGTAAAGTGATTAATTCAGCTATTTTTTGTCCCAACAATTTTCCAGTGATTGAAAAAACTTTCTGGGCTAATTCATCACCTTTTTTGGCATGCTCATAAATGACTTTGGCATCCAAAGTATCAAATGATAGTTTCCTCAATGGAGAATCGATGATTTCTTTGGACATATAATCCAAAGCAGTTCTAACCAATCCCCTTGCAGAAACATAAGTTTCTAAACATCCATACTTTCCACAGCCACATTTTCGGTCCGATAGATGTACGGGAACGTGTCCTAATTCTCCAGCTAATCCATTCGCTCCATTTAAGATTTTTCCATTAACCATGATTCCACAACCTAGACCTGTTCCAAGTGTAATCATGATAAAGTTTTCCTTTCCACGGCCTTTCCCAAAATAGTACTCGCCTAATAAGGCTGCACTGGCATCTTTAATCAGAAAAGTAGGTAAGGAAAAGGTTTCTGTTAGAATTTTGACAATGGGTAATATCCCATCAAAGGGCAAATTAGCCGGGTATTCTATGGTACCCATTTTTTCATTGGTGCTTGGTGCTCCAATACCAATACCCAACAAATTTTTAGCAGTTCCGTTAAAGGAGGTAATTATTGGTTTTATTTGATCAATAAGCCTATCAATATAGGGAGTGTCCTGGTTTTTGTTTCCCGTTGGAAAAGAATGAGTATGGTGAAAGTGGCCAGTCTTGTCAATCAAGGCTAACTTTGTACTAGTACCACCAATATCGATACCAATTGCTAATTCCAAGATGGTATATGTTCAATGATTTAAGAATCTAAAACAATGCTAAAGATAGAAAAACTATTAAAACTGTGTGCGAACACAGTGCTGGTTTTTGGAAAAAATTTAAACCATTATAAGAAAAGAATAGTAACTTAAGTTTTCGTCTATAAGAATAGATTTTGGTGGAAAGAATTCGAATCAAAGACATTGCAAAATTAGCTGGTGTTTCTCCCGGAACTGTGGATAGGGTAATTCATAACAGAGGTAATGTCTCAGAGAAAGCCAAGCAGAAGGTTTTAGGTGTAATGGAGAAAATGGGTTATGAACCTAATCTATTGGCCAGTACCCTGGCACTGAATAGAGCTGTTCGATTAGCTATTTTCCTGCCAGATCCGGAATTAGATATTTATTGGAGGCAACCGTTAGAGGGAGTTGAGAAAGCAATCCGACAAGTAGCTCATTATGGAGTGGTTCCTGAATTTTATTTTTTTGACTCCAATAGTGAACAAGATTTTTCTAATAAGGGTCAAGCAATTATTCAAACCAATCCCAATGGAGTTTTATTAGCTCCGTTGATTTTTAAAGAGGGAAAGAGTTTTATTAATCAATGTATTGCCCATCACATACCCATTATAAATATCAATACAGAGATTAATTCCCAAGGGGTGCTTGCATATATCGGACAGGATTCCTTTCAAAGTGGAGTACTAGCTGCAAGATTGATCAGTTTTAACTTACAGGGAATAGGTCATGTCTTGGTTTTGAATATGGATAATAAATTACAAGATGCTAAGCACCTCCAAGATAAGGAGGAGGGATTTAGAAGCTATTTTGACCTTCATCATTCAGACCAAATACACATCTATAAATTGGATATAGAGGATTTTAATAATCGGGTATACTTGTTAGAAAAAATAAAGAGTTTGCCAATATCCCCTGATGAATTATCGGGTATTTTTGTTACCAATTCCAGAGTTTATAAATTAATGGAATTTGCAGGAGAAATTTTTGAGCCGTCGATTACTATTGTAGGATTCGATTTAATTCAACCTAATATTGACTATTTAAATCAAAACAAAATTAGTTTTCTAATTAACCAAAATTCAGTTCAACAAGGATATTTAGGAGTCATGAGCTTGGCGAGGTATTTATTGCAAAAAAGAAAATTAGAATACCTGCAAAATCTACCTTTAGATATTGTGGTAAAGGAAAATTTAAATTACTATTTGAATCGAGCACACGAATTGGAGATTCTGATTTGATACAAATACCCCTAGAAACTAAATTGGGAAACAAAATAAACACTTGTACTCCCTTACCGTTCAATGCTTTATTGACTAGCTTGTTCTTGTTAGGTAAGGATTTTCAATTATTTCTTTTTTATTGGAGGGTATAAGACCCACAACCAATAATATTTATGATTAAACTAAAATAAATCAGACCTAAGTTCAAGAAATAAAAGACCTAAATCTTGAGGAATAAAAAAAGGGGAAGCAGACGCTTCCCCTTTTTTATTATCGGTGATGTATAGGATTATTTATCCCACCATACTCTAGTTGTAAATTCATCTGGTCCTTGTCTAGATATAGCTGCTTGGATATTATCTCCATTGATACCATATTCAGAATCAGGATATCTCAATCTTCTTGGAATCTGGCTATTAGATTGATTGCCTGGATAATCAGTAGGTGTAAGAGCAGGATAACCTGTTCTTCTCCAGTTGGCAAAAGCTTCGTACTCGTTTAGGAAAGTAGCTGCCCAGTATTGCTCACCAATCATTCTCATACCTTCAGCAGCACTGAATGGGTTAGCAGCTAAATAAGCTTCTGCATCAGCATCGCTAACAGCTAAGCTAGCATCATAAACTTCCCACTGTTGAATGGCTGCTTTAACTCCATTGTTATAATGAGTAGCTGCATCACCTGAATGCCAGCCTCTTAAAGCGGCTTCTGCTAATAATAATTCTACTTCAGCATAAGTCATGAAAATCATAGGAGCATCTACAGTAACCAATTTAGGATTAACACGGCTGTAAGTATTCAAGTCATCACTTCCAACACTGGCGATAGTCTGAGCGTCGTAGCCGTTAGGCAATCCTACATGTGCACCACCAACGGCCATATAGCCTAGAACATCTAATCTTGGGTCATTGTGGTTGGTCATCCAATCGATGAAAGTTTTACTCATTCTCTGGTTGTCATCTGCCAAAAATACCTGTCCGATACCATTTTGGTTGATTCCTTCAGGGCCCGAACTATGCTGAAGCATTGCAATATCCGCATTGCTGGTCATAACCCCCCCAGAAATTGCTTTTCTTACAGTCGCTTCTGCCAAGGCAGCATCAGCTTTAGACATACGCATGCCTAATCTCAACAACATGGAGTTGGCAAATTTACGCCATTGGTCAGTATTTCCACCATAGATAAAGTCAGCAGAACCGAAAGATCTTCCACCACCAGACAACTGTCCGATTGCAGCTTCTAATTCAGCAACCATATCTTTGTAGATGTCTTCCTGAGAGTCGTACTTAGGTGCAGTAATTCCTTCGATATATCCTTTTCCAGCTTCAGAATAAGGAATATCTCCGTAGATATCGGTAACTCTGTGGAAAGCTACCACCCTCCATATTCTTGCCATAGCTAACATTTCAGGGTTTTCTCCGGAAGTTTCCAAATTATTTACCAGATCCTGAATGTCCTTAATATAGTTGCTATATGCTCTATCAAATAAAGAAGAAGAATAACCACTGTTGAACAAGTACTTATCACCTGACCAATAAGTTGCCAAAGCTGATAAATGTTGAATCATAGTGGAGGAGTAAATCAAAGCTGCTCTCCAGTTTTCATATCGCTCACCAGAAGTTTGAAGCTGAACGTAAGAAAATTGGAATTTTGGATCAAGCTCGTTCGCTTGAGTAGGGTTCAGGTTCAATTCCTCGAACCCTTCATCACATGACACCATGGTAAGCGTCATAATGAGCCCCAAAAGGTAAAATTTATTTAAAAATGATTTCATTACACTCAATTTTTAATCTATCGAAATAGATTTGATTTTAAAATTTAACATTTAGATTGAATCCAAAGCTTCTTGTCTGAGGAACACCAAACATTTCAAGACCTTGATCATTACCGTTAGAGTAAGTAGATTCTGGGTCAATGTTATCAACCTTGCTCATTAACAATAGTAAGTTACGACCTACCAAAGAAAGGCTTACCTCTGAGAAAGGAGTGGATTCAAGCATGGTTCTTGGGAAATTATATCCAAATGTAAATTGTCTCAATTTGATGAATGAAGCGTCTTCAACAAACTCTTCTGTAATGTTGTAAATCTGAGAGTAATAATTGTCAACTTCATCTAAAGGTAGGGTCTTTGAACCTCCAACATTTCCATCAGTTCTACCCACTAGAGTATTTTTATGCAATCCTCTCAAATAAGCAAAAGCATTGGTAGCTGCATAAATGTCTCCTCCAAACTTGCCATCAACAAGAACGCTCAACTGAAAATTCTTGTATCGGAATTTGTTGGTCAATCCTAGGGTAGTTGGGTGAACACCGTTACCCAAGACGTCAAACTCTCCTCTTACTGGATAGCCGTTTTCATCATATTGGATGTTTCCTGCTGCATCTCTAGCGTATTTGAAACCTTTGATTACAGAGTAGGGCTGTCCTTCTTCATGGTGGATGTAAGCACTTCTGGTTCTACTTTCAGATACTCTGATGCTTTCTCCATCTTGCTCAGGAGTCAAAAGACTAACTACTTCGTTTTGGTTATTAGCGAAATTGAAAGTCATATCCCAAGAGAAATCAGTCCTTTTAATAGGCGTAATATTCAACAATAATTCTATCCCTGTGTTTCTTAGCTCTCCAATATTAACCACCTGTGAACCGAAACCACTGGTTTGAGAAATAGAGGCAAAAAGAATGTCATTGGAAGTTACTTTATCATAGTAAGTTACATCAATACCCAATTTATTTTGGAACAATCTGAAGTCAGCTCCAATTTCAATTTCAGAAGTTTCCGAAGGCTGCAAGTTGAAATTTGGTATTCTGCCCTGAGAAATTCTTCCTAGGGGTGCTCCAAAGTGGCCTTGTCCCACCAATGCGTAAGTAAGGTTCAACTGATACGGATCAGTATCCCCACCAACTTGTGCCCATCCACCTCTTAATTTGGCGAAAGAAACAAAAGAAGGCATGTTAACCGCATCAGAAAGAATGAAACTAGCTGTGAATGATGGATATAAAATACTGTTGCTTTCAACAGGTAAAGTAGAGAACCAATCGTTTCGAGCTGTAGCTGTTAAGTAAAGAATGCTGTTGTAAGACAATTCAACAGATCCAAAAACAGAGTTGATTGCTTTTTCGCTGATTCCATAAGAGGTACCTCTGTTTGCCAAATTGTTCAAAGTGTGTAAGAAAGGAACGTTAAAGTTGTTACCGCTACCTCCTAAGGTTTCGAAACTTCTTTCCATTTGGTTCCCTCCAACGAAAGCGCTGATTCCAATACCATTATCTAGAGTTTTGTCTGCTCCGATAATCAAGTCAATATTGGTTTCAGTAAATCTTCTTTCTAATTCAGACATACCACCTAAAGGCTTGTAAGCAGTTCCATAAGGTTCAATGCTGGTTCTTCTTTCTGTATAAGAATCAATACCTGCTCTACCTTGGATGTACAACCAATCGGTAAATTGGAATCTAAGGGTGGTGTTACCCATTGCTCTGTGCTTGGTATTTGAACCTACGAAATTGTAAGCGGCAAACCAAGGGTTGGTTACATAAATGTTGTCGTTAAACAATAATTCTGTTCCTTCATCATTAGTACCATTTCCGTTAGGACCCAATAAAGAGTTAACATCTACGTTAGCTGGCATAGACCAAGCGGTGTAATTGGCATTACCAGGAGAGTCTGATAATCTAGGTCTATTTTGAACGTTTTCACGGATATAAGTCCCTGAAAAAGAAGCAGATAATTTTCCAAATTTTCCAGAAGTATTGGTAGTGAAGGTATTTCTATCCAAACCAGAATTAGGAATAATACCCTCATTCTGTAGATTGGTTACTCCAAATCGGAAGTTATAATTTTCATCTCCTCCACTTAAAGATAGAGAGTTGGTCCAAGTGCTACCAGTTTGATAGAATCTGCTCAAATTGTCACCCACATCGCTGTATGGTCTGGATTGACCATCGAATTGAATAGTTGAACGACCATCCAATTTCTCTCCCCAAGAATACAAGTTTGAAGCATATGCTTCAGGCTCAGTAGTCGGTCTTTTTCCGTTATCACCCTGTCCGTATTCCTTTTGGAAATCAAAGGTTTCAATAATGTTCTCAAAAGTGTAGTTGCTTTGTACTTCAACACCTACTCCTTTTCTCTTTCCTCCTTTTTTGGTTGTAATCATGATAACACCGTTGCTCGCTCTAGATCCGTAAAGAGCTGCAGCAGAAGAACCTTTCAATACAGTCATGGTCTCGATGTCATCTGGGTTGATGCTGGATACACCGTCACCCCAGTCTTGTCCACCCCACATACCAGCAGAACCTAAATTGGTATTGTCAATTGGAATACCATCTACCACGTAAAGAGGTTGGTTATTACCTGAGATTGAGCTATTACCACGAATAATTACGCGGCTAGAACCACCAGGACCTGATGCAATGTTACTTACGTTTACACCAGCTACCTTACCAGCAAGGGAGTTAGCAACGTTTAATTCTCTTGCTTCGGTGAAATCCTCACCTCCGATTTCAGTAACGGCATAACCCAGTGCTTTCTTCTCTTTGGAAATACCAAGAGAAGTTACCACAACTTCACTTAGAGCAACCCCTTCTTCTAATACTAAGTCAATAACAGTCTGGCTACCTACCTCGATTTGTTGAGGTGTATAACCCACCATACTGAACTCCAGGGTGGCGTCATCGGAAACTTCAATAGAGAAATTTCCATCTAAGTCGGTAATCGTACCATTGGAAGTACCAACTTCCAGAATGTTAACTCCTATCATAGCTTCACCAGTTGCGTCAGTAACAGTACCCGAGACTGTCTTTTGAGCAAATCCAGTAAAAGCAAATAGAGCCAACAAACTCAAGGTGAAAAATAATTTTTTCTTCATTGTTTTGTTTTTAAATGCTTTTGAAAATGATGTAAGAAAAAAAATCCCTCGGCAAAGAATGTGTCGAGGTTTCGTTGTATATCGAACCTTTAAGATGGGATAAAGTCATTAAAATAGTTTACACTTCTATAGTACGACCCAAATTTAATAAAATTTTGTAAAATTGTGTGCGTACACACTCAAGGGTCAAACTTTTAGAATTTCAATAATTAATTATTTTGTTTTTAAAACGAATGGCCATTAAAATTCGCTGGTTAGCCAAATAAAATTTTTTAAATCTATGATTTTACTACTTCTTTTTCTTTTAACGCTGAGTGCCTGTAATTCTTCACCCAATCAAACCTTGGAAGTGGATGTTTTGGTCATAGGAGCAGGTACGGGAGGCACTGCTGCTGCTATTCAATCCGCTAGGATGGGAGCCAATACCCTTTTGGTAGAACCCACTGCCTGGCCAGGTGGTATGTTAACCGCTGCGGGAGTGAGTGCTATAGACGGAAACCACGAAATGCCATCAGGAATCTGGGGAGAATTTAGGGCAGCTTTGCGAAAACACTATGGTAGCCCAGAAGCACTGCAAACAGGTTGGGTCACCCACACGGCATTTGAACCTAAGGTTGGCAAGCAAATTCTAGAGGGTTTTATCGAAGATGAAAAGGAAAACCTAACTTTCATGCGGCATACTTTCTGGAAAAAAATCAATAAGGAAGGAGACTATTGGAAAGTTATACTAAGCCAAAATAAAGCTTTTATTGAGGTACAAGCCAAAATTTTAATTGATGGAACCGATCTTGGAGATGTGCTAGAAGAAGCAGGAGCTACATTTGATTTGGGAATGGAATCACGCTCGCAAACTGGCGAAGAAATTGCATTGGAATCTGGCAATGATGTGATTCAAGATTTAACTTATACCGCAATTTTGAAAGATTATGGTCCTCAAAGTGATAATACCATCGATCAACCCACGGGATATGATCCCAATGTTTTTGATTGTGCATGCTTAGAATTTTGTAGTGAACCCAAAAAGGGAATTCATCCGTGCCAAACCATGATGACTTATGCCAAATTACCCAATGATAAATACCTAATCAATTGGCCCCTAAAAGGAAATGATATCTATTTGAACATTATCGGCATGGATGAAGAACAAAGAATAGAAGCTTTAAAGCAAGCCAAGCTTAAAACTTTGAATTTTGTGTATTTTATTCAACACCAATTGGGATATAAAAATTTAGGATTAGCCGATGATGAATTTCCTTCCAATGACTTATTACCGTTGATTCCATATCATCGCGAGGGTCGACGTTTACATGGCTTAGTCAGATTTAATTTGAATCACGTATTGAACCCTTACGAAGCAGAAATGCCTTTGTATAAGACGGGGATTGCTGTTGGCGATTACCCAATCGACCACCACCATAAGGAGCGAGCGGATATCCCTGATTTAAATTTTCCGCCAGTACCTTCATTTGGTGTACCTCTAGGCGCGTTGATTCCAAAGGAAATCGATGGACTTATTATAGCCGATAAGGCCATTTCCGTTTCTAATATCGTAAATGGTTCTACCAGATTACAACCAGTAATCTTGCAAATTGGACAAGCTGCAGGCGCTTTGGCTGCTTTATCCCTTCGGGAAAAATTACCCATCGCTAAAGTCCCGGTGCGTCTGGTACAAAATGAATTATTAAATGCTGGAGCATATTTGGTGCCCTCATATGATGTAGATCCCAATCACCCCCATTTCAAAGCCATCCAAAAAATAGCCAGCACTGGTCTATTGTTGGGCAAGGGAGAGCCATATGCCTGGGCAAACCGAACCTGGTATTACCCCGACGCAGAAATGCAAGTAGCGGAGTTAAAAAATGGGTTGAAGGAGCTCGGCTTGAATCAAAATGAAATTAATGATTTTTCAAAGGTTGATTTGAAAGTTGCTGTTCTGATAGCCAACAAAATGTCTCCTCAGCAAATATCTTATGAAGATGCGCTAGAAGTCTTAAAAAAAGAAAATTTTATTCCAACTCAATCAACGCAACTCTCCAGAGGAGAATTTGCCAAAGTCATCGATCTTTTAGCTAAACCATTTGAATCCATTCCCATCAATCACCAAGGATTATGGATTCATTAGTTGTGAATGTCAGGAATATTCAATAGTTGTGAACATTGGTATAGAGCTCTGGGAACATGGAAGCATCCTTTCCATTTCCCCCCTTTTAAGTTTTTCAAAACCTCACCTTTTCTGTTTAAGTATCCCCACCATTCTCCATAACCTGGATCGGCAAAATGATGCCAGGTGTAATTATGCACCTTTTTAAACCAATCGATAAACTTTCGATCGCCCAACAAATTGATGGATTTGGAAAGAAAAACTAAAGTTTCCAAATGCACCCACCATAACTTTTGATCCCATTCCAACTGTTGCGTAGGATAGCCCTTGGCGTCGAGAAAATAGAAAATACCTTGATGGGTGTCATCCCATCCTTTTTCCAACATAGTTAGGCCTCGTTCAGCAGCTTCTCGAATTAATTCAGGTTTACCTAATCGCTGGCCCAAATCCATAACAAACCACATTGCTTCAATAGCATGACCAGGATTCATCAATCTTCCATCAAATGAATCGTCAAATTTTCCTTCGGGAGTAACATTTTCTAAAATAATTCCAGTCTTTTCATCATAAAAGATATCCATGACCTCATGCAAACATTCCTCTATTGTTGTTTCAACGGTATTCCTGTCCAACAAAGGCTCAATTTCCATAGCTAGATTGCAGATAATCATGGGCAGGGCAAAATTCTTCAAAGGCCTATTTTCAGCTATTTGTTTGTTGTAAATTCCCTTGGGATTATTTTTTCTACTTTGAATATTGTTAAAGGCTTCCAAGGCGATGGCAGCGTATTTTTCTTCTTGTGTTACTTGAAAGAGTTTGCCAAATCCCATACAGGCAAAGCAATCTGAAAAAATATTATAAGCCCTAACTAATGGTTTTCCATCCCTCCTTAAGGAAAAATACCACTGTCCATTTTCGTCTCTACCGTATTTGGAGAGAAAATCTGCTCCATGGCGGGCAATGGATAGCCATTGGTCATCTGGCTTAGATTCTTCTTTGAACAACATAGCGAAAGTCCAAATTTGTCTAGCTTGTAACCAGATAAATTTGTCTGTATCATAAACGTTCCCATTTCGGTCCAAACAAGTAAAAAAACCTCCCTCTTGTTGATCAAGGCTATGATTCATCCAAAACGGTAAAACATTATTAAAAAGTTCGTCTCTATATTTTTTTGCTATTTCTTTCATTTTGAATAGTATTCCAAGTAACGATTAAAAAGGTGGTGTGCTTGAACATAGGCCGATTGCGGACTCATGAAATGAGAAAATTCAAAGGTGATGGCTTTTTCCACTTGAGCCTTTTGAGCTGCTTCGAGTTTTAATTTGAGCTTTTCCCACTTAATGGGTAAAAACTTAATTGGCATATCCCGATCAAAGGATTCCGCATTAGTCCAGCATCTCAATTGATGTTTAGCAGCTAACTGACTATTGATTTCAAGATAATTGGAGAGTTCATCATAATCAACATGGCCATCTTGAAAGGCTACAATATCAACCGCTCCACGAATTCCATCAAATATTTCATTCCACTCAATTTCGTGTTCTTTCAAAGCAATACCCTCTAATTTAGTAAGATTAGATTGATGAGAAAGTAAGGCTTTTTTTCCATCAATATAGGGTGAAATTAAAGTGGGAAGGCCACCCGAAACGGATTTACAGAATTTACCAAGTTTGGAGTATAAATCTATTATACCTTTAGTTTTTCTGCTGACTTCCTGGCAAATATACCAACCCTTAAAAGCTGAAAAATGACCATAGCGCTCCCATACTTCCTCAATAAACCTTAGATTGATTTCTACTTCTTTGGCGTAATCTCCAGTATCAAACCAGTATTGCCCTGAATCGTAAAGACCAAAGTAAAAATCCATGCCATATTGTTCAGATAAAGTCAAGTACAGTTCCACTAAATCAATTGGAGGTTCGTAGGCATTTTGATATTGAGCTAAAACTTTAGAAGGGAAGGTTTGCCATCTTCGGTATCCGGCTCTAATTAAAATTACGGTATCAATTCCAGCGGCTTTCATCCACTCAAAATCTTTTTCCCACTCTTTAGCCCCCCAGTTTTGATGTGGAATATCATGACTAATTTCATCTAAAAAAGTCCCGGTGATTTTCATGGTTTAATTGATTGGTCTGGTAGAATACTGGAGTATCGTGATAACGGAAGAAAATTAGTTCGTCATTTAAAGAAATAATATTACGAACTTCTCCTGAAATGGAAATTCCAGATTGGACTACATTTAAAAATTCAAATGTACCGTCCCCTTTTCCTAAAAATACCTGACCATAATTGGCATCTTGATGCCCAAAACTGGTTCTAGTCATTTCACAATTTCCACCGGTAACAAAATCCATATTACCATCCCCATTAAAGTCCTTAACTGTGAAATCATAGATAGGCGCCCATTGTGCTTGAGGAGGCAATTTATTCCACTTCCAATGTCCATTACCCAGGTTTTCAATCCAATAGCTACTCTGGGTTTCTACAATTAACTTTTCTGCCCTTTCCAGTTCTTCAGGGTCAAATATTTCTGTTATGTTTTTTTCGGCATAGGATTTATAGTCTGTCAATTTCTTTTTTAAACTTACCAATTGGCCAGTTAATTCATCTCTGCTATATGCTGGATAGGACTCATTGCCAATGTAATAGGTAAGTATGGGGTCTATAGTACCATTATTATCAAAATCTGCATAATAGGTAATAGTTGGCTGGTTTATTGAAGGTTTCATTTGGCTGTTTTCTCCAAAATTTCCACTGAGTATGTCTTCCAAGCCATCTCCGTTTAAATCAGCAATGACTAGTGATAACCACCATCCTTTAGGTGCTTGATCAAAAACAGTTTCCGTTGATTTTTTCAATTGACCATTTTTATTGATATACACTTCAACAGAAGTACCCAGTCCATTGATAATCAAATCTTTTTGTTCGTCTCCGTTCATATCTATCCAGGCAGCATCACTTATCATACCGGGATACGACAACTCCGGAGCCATTTGTTCGGTAGCATCTGAGAATTGGCCAGTACCGTCATTGAGAAGGATATAGCTTCGTGGCGATAGGGGATATTGCCCTGGAATAACGCGCCCACCAACAAAAATATCTAAATCTGAATCACCGTCTATATCGTGAATGGCAATTGCACCACCACTCGTTCTCATGGGAGGAAGGCCAGATTTAGATTTGGTAAAATTACCTTTACCATCGTTTAGGTAAAGCCGATCTACCAAGGCGAAATCTTCCGGCAGATAATTATATCCTCCACTGACTACGTAAAGGTCTAAATCTCCATCCTCATCGGCATCGAAAAATTCTGCTGCCACATCTTGAAAGATAATATCATTTTTAAAGTCATCTATGGGTTGATTTTGGAATCCTCCATCGGTATATTGAAGATATAAGCGACCAGCTTGCATTTTAGCACCTCCTACATATAAATCAACCCTCCCATCTCCATTGACATCCGCTGCAGCAACGCCAGGTCCAACATTAGATAGTCCAAACGGCAATAAAGGCTGTCTTTTTAAGTCGTTGATTTCTTCTGCATCATGATAAAAATTGAGTTTATTCTGGATCTCACGAAAAAGTGATTTTGATACTGGAACATTTGGAGAACTTTTTAGGGCAGAAGTTTCATCAATGGTCACTTTGGTATCGCTGCTTGGCTGATATATTATTGATCTTTTCCCGTTGGGCCAATCCACCGTTAAAGAATCAATGAGGGAATTGTTCCCCAATCCGAATAAAATAGGCGTGTACATAGAGGATTGAAAACCACGAGAAGGGTAAAAAGACTGATGCTGAATAGCCCCCTGTTGGAAGACGGTAACCTTTGCCCCAATAGGTTGGGGACTTTTAAGAGATATGGAAATGAAATGATGATCGTTTGAAAGATCATTCCTATAAATACCAGCGGGAGCATTGACATTATTAAGAACGATGTCTTCATCGCCATCGTTATCAAAATCCGCTACAGCTGCGCCATTGGTTAGCATGGGAAGTTCCAATCCCCAATTGTTGGTTTCATCTAGGAAGGACAAACCATTGATATTCTTAAACAGGTAGTTGTGGGTGAGGGTGGATTCCATTTTGGAAATAATATCCATTAAGCCATCTGAAGCCAATCCCTGAGAAGCTTTCATTCTTTGGTCCGCATAATAGTTCATGAAATCCCGATTGGTATAATCTCTCAGGTATCCATTAGTGACCAATAAATCTATCCAGCCATCCCGATCGAAATCGGAAAATAAAGGTGACCAACTCCAGTCCGTATTCGAAACTCCTGCTGCTTGACCAATTTCTACAAAGGTCCCATCACCATTATTTAATTGCAACATGTTGCGCATATTTTGGTGGTGAAAGCCATTATTGACCATGGATTGATATTTTTCATAGCTATCAGGTCCGTAAAGAAGTTTTTGTCGTTTGTTATCCTCAGGTAACATATCTAAGGTTATGAGATCTACATACCCATCATTATTGACGTCGGCGGCGTGATTTCCCATGGAAAAGTGTGAAATGTGTCTTACATTTTCTTTAAGGGTTTCCTTGAAGGTCCCATCTTGTTGATTGATATATAGGTAATCCTCCTCTATATAATCGTTGGAAATGTATAGGTCTGGCCATCTATCGTTATTAAAATCTTCTACAGCAACTCCCAGTCCAAATCCCAGGGGATTATTCTTTATTCCAGCTTCACGAGTTATGTCAACAAATTGACCATTATCATTTCGAAGTAGTTGGTCTCCCGCATCAGGGTCTTCCATTTTTTTCACGAAAGTGGCATCAAAATTTTGAAAATCTTCTGTAGAGTGGTTTAAAAGATAAGCATCTAAATCTCCATCTTTATCAAAATCAAAAAAAACGGTTTGAGTCGTATTGGCTTCAATATCGAGCCTAAAATCAGCTGCTTTTTCTGTGAAAGTTCCATCCCCATTATTAAGGTAAAGTTCATTTTTTCTCCTTGCTCTTTCCTGAGGACCAGAGCAGGAGAGATAAAGATCTAACCAACCATCTCCATTTATGTCCGCAACACTAACGCCGGTGTACCATTTGTCTTTTTGTTGTACAAGACCAGTTTTTTCGGTAACATCTTCGAAATTCCAATCCCCATAATTGAAATAGAGTTGGTTGGGAGCCATGTTGCCACTAAAAAAGATATCTACAAAACCATTTTTATCAAAATCCGCTATACCAACCCCACCTCCGTTGTAAAAATATTCATAGGATAAAACATTCCATTCCTCTGTTTCTTTTAAGGTGTTTTCAAAACTAATACCGGTTTCCCGGCTACTCAGAGGCGTAAATCGATCGGATTTTTCATTGGTTTTAGAACATCCCCAAATAAGAAGGGGGAATATTATATATAGATTTCGCATAGAAGTATTATTTTATGGTTCCAAAAATAAAATAAAGGAGATATATCATGCAGAAAAGAAGACAATTTATAAAGACAAGCGCGCTTTTAACTACAGGGGCTATAGCTATCCCCAATATTAATTTTGGGAGGGCTAAAGAAGAATTAATTATTGGTCATGGAGACTTTAAATATAGCGTAGATCCTTTATGGGGGGCATTATCTCCTTCAAAAATTCCTGTTAAGGATTGTCATGAAATGGTTCAAGACAGTCAGGGCAGAATCGTTTTATTGACCAATCACACTAAAAATAATATCATCATTTATGATAAAGGGGGAAACTTTTTAGAATCTTGGGGGACTGATTATCCCGGTGCTCACGGCTTGACTTTAAGTAATGAGGGAGGTACAGATTATTTATATATATCAGATAATGCGCGTCATGAGGTCATCAAAACTACCTTGGATGGTCGAGTGGTCATGACCTTGCCATGGCCTAAGGAAACAGGACTTTACGAAAAGGCGGAGCAATATATTCCAACTGAAACTACTATTGCTCCTAATGGAGATATTTATGTTGCAGATGGTTATGGACAACAATATATCCTAAAATATAATTCCAACGGAGAATTATTAGACTGGTTTGGAGGAAGAGGAGAAGGGGACGAATATTTTGACAATGCCCATGGAATTTGTTTGGATACTAGAAAGGGCTATGAAAATTCCTTACTTATTACTTCCAGAGCCAGAAATCAGGTGAAGAGATTTTCATTGGATGGGGAATTATTAGAGGTGATCAATTTGCCAGGGGCATTTATTTGCAGGCCGGTAATCGCGGGAGACGAGGTGTATTTTGCCACCTTAATCAGCAAATTACCTTATGATTCTCAAAGTGGTTTTGTTACCATTCTCAATAAGGATAATCAAGTGACATCTGTACCCGGTGGTGGAGCACCTATATATAAGAATGGATCCTTAGAGCGGCTATATCAAACAGAACCTTTATTCAGACATCCACACGACGTTTGTGTGGATGATGAGGGCAGTGTTTATGTTGCGCAATGGAATTCTGGCCAAACGTATCCAATTAAATTAACTAGAGTTTAAATCCAGCCTATTTATGTTAAAAGTAAGGTGGTTGATACTTCCCGCGATTTGGATGGGAGTTTCATTACAATCTGCATATAATCAGGTAACACCCCCTGAGTACATTTGCTATAGAGCCAAAGATGCTATAAAAATTGATGGAATATTAGACGAAGTCTCCTGGGAGGAAGCGGAATGGACCGCTGATTTTCAAGATATCGAAGGGGACTCCAAGCCAAAGCCACTATACAGGACTAGGGTAAAAATGTTGTGGGATGAGCAATACTTTTATTTTGCAGCAGAATTAGAGGAACCACATATCTGGGCCACCATTCAAGAGCGGGATGCCGTTATGTTTCAAAATGACGATTTTGAAATTTTCCTAGACCCAGATGGTGATGGTATTTTGTATTTGGAATATGAAATGAATGCCAACAATGCAGTTTGGGATCTACTGATGCTCACTCCATATCGAGCTAGGACAGGATTACCTCACTATGTTCAAAGTTGGGACATCAGAGGACTGCAATCCGCTGTAAAAATTAAGGGTACCTTAAACGATCCTGCGGATTTAGATACCAGTTGGGTCATTGAAATGGCCATGCCTTGGGAGGATTTAGTAGAGGTTAAAAGAGGTGGAAAAGTGCCTGAAGATCGGGAACAGTGGAGGGTTAATTTTTCGAGAGTAGATTGGTGGATGGAAATTTACAATGGGAAATACCAAAAACAGAAGGATGCTCAAAATGGAAAAATTCCTAATGGACCCCAAGAAAATTGGGTTTGGTCTCCTACGGGAAAAGTTGACATTCACCTGCCAGAACTTTGGGGTTATGTGCAATTCTCAAAGAATAAAGTAGGAAGCTCAGCTGTATCTTTTGATAGTGATGAATTGTATCAGATAAGAATAAAATTGATGGATTGGTATTTTGCCCAATACGAATTTTTTAAAAATCACCAACAATTTTCATTATCTCTAAATGACTTAGTACAGGAACAATCGGAACTTAATTTATCAGAAATAAAACCTCAATTAGTACCAGTACCAAATGGATTTATTTTTGAAATAACCCATCCACACGATTCGACTAAAAAGCTATGCCTCAATCACGAGGGGAGGTTTTGGACAGTGCCCAATCAATTATGATCGAAGGGCGAACAAAGTTTTCCAATGTTCTTCTTTCAAAGCTCCTTGACTGAATAATGCATAGCCCTGTGCATTATTTTGCAAGCTAACTTCAATCGCTTTTTCTAGGTCTTGGGCATTGAGTTGAGGGATAAACAGCCCAGAATAGATGGGTTTTTGATTAGAAGACATTCTATCATGAGCAGCGGCTACTTGATCGCCTATCCAATCTACGGGTTGGTTGTAAAAATTGTTGTAAAGCATTGGAAGAAATCCATCAAGGTTCCAAGTGTGCCAAGCTTGGCGAACGCTCTGCCAATTGGGAAAAACCGCAGCAGTTATGGTTTTTCCGTATTTCTTTGCCGTGGGGACTAAATGATTGTTGACCATATTAGAAATACTGTTGTATCTAAATTGAACCCACTCCTCATGGTTCGCTGGGTCTTCAAGATTCATTGGGTCAATTCCGTATTGCGCTTTGAAAGTTGCCCTACATAGGTCTGAATAGCTGTAATCGTATTCAGGGTATTCCTTATCCTGAATAATACCGTATTTGGGTTGCAACCCTTCTGCCAAAATTACGTCTGGTAATCGAACATAATCCAGATGGATTCCATCCAGTTCACTGATTTTTCCCAAGGCTTCCACATTGCCTTTTACAAATTCAACTGCCTCAGGATTACAAGGGTCTAGAAATTTGTAATAATTAACATATGCAGGTCGATCATGAGCAGATTCTCCTTTTCGGTTAACGGCGTACCAATCTGGATGATTGGCTATAATTTCCGGATTGTTACAGGGCATGGTCCACATCCACGCATGCACCTCAATTCCCGCAGCTTTGGCTAGAGGGATGATTCGCTCTAGCGTATGATCGGCAGAAGGGACCATTGGATTGGAGTGTTCAAAATGAGCCTTATGCCCATTGTATACCTCTGGTAAAAGGGCTTTAATGCCAGCTTTATTCATGTTCTCAAACAATGTTTTCCACTCATCTGATTTCCAATTAATATTCGGCCTTGTCCAAAGCCAATTTTTCATTTTTCGTCGACCAGAAAAAGAGATGGAATTAGAAAAAAGGGAGGGCATGAGAGACCAGCTGAGTATCCCTGAAGAGAAAGTTTTGATAAAACTTCTTTTGTCCATAGCGAATGGGAATATTTATTGGTAAAAAAATCTTCATGTGAAATATATGTATTTTGGAAAATAAAAGGCAAGAATGAATCTAAGTTTATTAGATATTTTAATTTTAGTCGCTTATGTAGGACTGACTTTATGGGTTGGTTTTTGGTTGTCTAAAAGGGCTTCTAAAAATATTAAGACCTATTTTTTGGCGGGTAACGATATCCCATGGTATTATCTGGGACTATCCAATGCTTCGGGAATGTTTGACGTTTCAGGGACCATGATTGCTGTGGCCTGGTTTTTTGTGTATGGGATTAAAAGCGCGTGGATTCCATGGTTATGGCCGATATGGAATCAAATCATCATGATGATTTTTTTAGCTGTTTGGATGCGTCGATCTAAGGTACTAACTGGAGCAGAGTGGATTACTTTTAGATTTGGAAGATCACTGGGAAGTAAGCTCTCACACCTGATTACTGTAATTTTTGCAGTAATAATAGTCATCGCATTTATGGCCTATTTTGTTGAAGGCATTGGTAAGTTTGCCAGCCAATTCCTGCCTTGGGACTTAACTTTAGAATTGGGAAATTTAGTCCTCAAAAGCGAGGACAGTTATGCCATTATAATAATAGTTCTAACCGCTTTATACACAGTAAAAGGTGGTTTTTATAGTGTCGTAGGGACCGAGGTGATTCAATTTTTAATCATGACGGTAGCATGTATTGTGGTAGGAATTATTGGAATGTCATTAACCACATCGGAACAAATTCAGGCTGCAGTACCGGAGGGATGGTCCTCCTTGTGGTTTGGGTGGGACCTAGGTTTAGATTGGCAGTCTATTTTGCCTCAGGCCAATGAAAGGATTGCTGAAGATGGGTATGAAGTATTTGGATTCATATTTATGTTAATGTTGTTTAAAGGCATATTTGCTAGTTTGGCAGGTCCAGTCCCCAGCTATGACATGCAAAGGGTTTTATCTACGAGGAGCCCTAAGGAAGCAGCAATGATGTTTGGGTTAACGCCTTTAGTATTGATGTTGCCCAGGTTTTTTATGATTGGGGGAATAGGAGTATTGGCATTAGTGTATATGGACCCTTCTACTTTGATTGATTCGACCACGGGTAAATTAGATTTTGAGCAGGTCCTTCCCATTGCTATTGGACAATATGTTACTCCTGGATTTAAAGGGTTATTATTAGCAGGACTTTTAGCGGCTTTTATGTCCACCTTTGCGGCATTTATAAATGCGGGATCAGCCTATGTGGTGAATGATATTTACAAAAAGTACCTGAGTCCTAATCGACCGGCTAAAGATTATGTCAAACTAGGCTACTTAGTGACGGCTCTTTTGGTATTAACAGGATTAGTTTTTGGTTTAATCGGTGGTAATATTCAGGCAAGAACAGATTGGATTGTTGGCTTATTGTATGGAAGTTATGTAGCATCAAATGTCTTAAAATGGGTATGGTGGCGGTTTAATGGTTTTGGATTTTTTTCAGGGATGTTATTTGGAATGGTTGGAGTAGCAATTATCCCTCAGCTATTGTCCTATTTTGGGTTTGAATTATTGGCCATTGAACAGTTTCCTTTTTTGTTTGGCTTTGCTTTGGTAGGTGCATTTTTAGGTTGTTGGCTTACTCCACCGGATGAGGAAGAAACCTTGATTAATTTTTATAAAACCACCCGGCCATGGGGGTTTTGGAAACCCATCTTGGAAAAGATAAAAGCCACTGATTCAGACTTCCAACCCAATAACCAATTGGGCCGAGATCTGTTTAATGTTGTAATTGGAATAATCTGGCAACATGCCTTGGTGATATTGCCCCTTTATTTGGTCATTAGAAATATGGAAGCTTTTGGAGTAACTATGATTGTTATTCTTTTGACTTCATATGTGTTAAAAAAGAATTGGTTGGATAGGCTCGAGGAAGGATAAAATAACATGAAACTAAAAGTCGCATCTTTATTTGGTATTCCTATTTATGTCCACTGGACTTTTTTACTTTTATTGTGCTACGGGTTGTTGGTATGGTGGTACTATCCCGTGACATTTTGGGATGGGTTTTGGTTGGCACTATTCACCTTATCCCTATTTATATGCGTTGTTTTTCACGAATTAGGACACGCATTGATGGCCCGTAAATATGGCGTAGCTACTATTGATATCATCCTTTCCCCCATAGGAGGTGTTGCTCGATTGGATAAATTACCAGAACATCCTATACAGGAATTAATGGTCGCTTTAGCAGGGCCATTGGTTAATTTATTTATAAGTGCCCTGCTATTACCTTTCTACATTTTAATGGACCCCACCACAAAAATGGATGTATGGGGATTGGTAACAGGTGATCCCAATACTTTTCTTTTAAGCCAACACTATGGGCAAATTTTTATTGTCGGTTTGTTAATTCTAAATATTGTTTTGGCACTTTTTAACTTAATTCCAGCTTTTCCAATGGATGGAGGCAGAATGGTTAGGGCACTACTTACCTGGCCATTTGGTAGGTTGAAAGCTACCGTTATGGCCTCTGTTCTTGCTCAATTTTTAGCTTTTCTTTTCTTTTTTTATGGTATGGTTAGTTCCAACTACATGCTTTCGATTATTGGAATATTTGTTTTTTTAACCGCTCAACGAGAACGCAAATTGGTTGTATTAGAACAGAAATTAAGACAAGCCACTATTAAAGAAGTCATCCTACCCAAAATCCTGAAGTGGACATTAAACGAATCTCCCCAGGAGGATAAACCTCCTACCCATGATCCTATGCTCTTAATTGATAAATGGAACAACCCCCTAGGCATTATTCACAAAAATAATATCTCTCCTATCCAAAGATTTTTAAGTCCTGAAATCAATTTACAAAAGGCAATTTCAATTATTGGAAAGTCTGAGCTTAATCAACAACCCATAGCTGTATGGGAAAAGGGAAGGGTAGTTGCGCTCTTAACGTTTGAGGAGATTGAAACCTGGGTGGTCAAGAATTGAACGTAATTAAGAGCTTATTCCAATTAAAG
>CAYPID010000001.1:17612-102335 GCA_964410725.1 uncultured Saprospiraceae bacterium | reverse complement strand
TTAAGAGCTTATTCCAATTAAAGTCCTAATTTAGCCAACACTAATGGTGCAACATCATCAGAAGTTTCCACAAAAAGTAGGGCATTAAAAGACCCGGTGTCAAAAATCATGCTGTATTGATTTTCTTTTCCTACTTGTTGAACAATGTTTTGAACTTTTTCTACAATAGGACCTAAAAGTTCTTGTCTTTTGACTTGGAAATCTTGTTGCATTTGTTGTTCGTAAGCAAGAATTTCATTTCGCTTTTGTTCTAGAGCTTGACCTCTTCTCTGCTGCTCAGCAGGTGCCATAGTACCTTGTTGCATTTCATTGGTGAATGCGGTGTATTCTTTTTGAAAATCATTGGCCATTTGCTCTCCTTTGGCAATCAATTCGCCTTGATAAACTTCAAGAGTTTTATCAGCTTCAGCAGTTTCCGGCATTGCTGCAATGATATTTCCAAGGTTGAGATAACCGTATTTTTGAGCCTGAACATTGAGAGTCAATAATACGGCCAAAATAGAAAGGATAGTGATTTTTTTCATCGCTTAATTGTTAAAATGCAAAACTAACTGCATTATTTATAGTTTCCAATTTTTTATAAACATCTCTAAGATTTAATTTTGGTTAGCCATTAATTTGTCATTAACATATAGGATATGAAGAGGAAACGGAAGCCAAAAATAAAATATGGGTGGTTGGTACTGGGAGTTTGTTTACTAGCGCTAATTCAAAAAGAATGGAAGTTAGAATGGAAACAAAATCCAGCAAAAGCTTCTGAAAAAAATATGGTAGCCTATATCGACCAATATACTCCTTTGGCTATTAGAGAAAGAGCACAGCACGGAATACCAGCAAGTATTACACTTGCGCAGGGTTTGTTAGAGAGTCAAGCGGGTAAAAGTGTGTTAGCGATAAAAACCAATAACCATTTTGGGATAAAATGTTTTTTAAATACTTGTCCTAAAGGTCATTGCACCAATCACCCTGATGATACACATAAGGATTTCTTTGTCATTTATGAGAATCCTGGGGAAAGCTATGAAGCACATAGTAATTTTTTAAAAAAAGAAAGGTATTTGCCACTTTATCAATTGCCGATTAGTGATTATAGGGGTTGGGCTAATGGCTTAGCAAAAGCTGGTTATGCCACTGATCCTCTATATGGACAAAAATTAATTAGCATTATCGAAAAGTATCAACTACAAAAATTGGACCATTAACTTCTGTTAATTTTTGACAAAGGGTGTTGAATAAACCCTTCCACTCTCATCTATAAATTGAATATAATAATATCCTGGTGTCAGGGGAGGCAATTGGAGTGTATTATGAGGAGAATCAATCGACTTAATTTTATGGCCATTAGCATGGTACAGGGTAATTTTTTTAAAATTTAGACTCTGGTTCCACTGTAAATAATTGTTAGTGGGATTCGGAAATACCTTGATGGAGGGGTAATTCTTACTGGGATTGTATACAGCAGTAGTGGACTGATTGAGATTTACTACTAATGCTTGATAATTGGAAGGACTGTAGAACGATTGACTGCCAATTAGGAGGTTGTTAGCAAAGGAACCCGTAATACCAATATTAGGAGGGTTTCCAAAAATTTGAGATGGAAAAAATTGAGCAGAATTTTGGAATATTTCTATTTCTTGAAATGCACCATTGAGGTCAAAATAACCAAGAAAGACTTGCCTTTCTAATTCCAAAGCAGTTGCTACTATTTCGTTCTCTATTACCAGTTGGGTTTCAAAACTTCCAATAACCAAAACGGACTCATTAAAAGTATGAACGGCATGAATTCCCTGAAAATTCATTCCACCCAAATTTTCTTGCCATAAAAGTTTTCCATTCTGATTAAAAGAAACCAAAAAACCATCTCCAATTCCATCAGCACTGTTTAACTCCTGCCCGTCTGAAAAAGACAATCTCCCTACAAAATCACCAGCTGCTATTATTTGGTTTTGAGAATTGCTTACCAAATCTATCAAGGCATCCCGATGAACCCCACCTCCCTTCAAATACCAATTGATTTCAAGTTGCCCATTTAGTGAAAGAATAAATATATCATCATCAAACGTGTTAGCTTGTAAAGTATCATTTGGAAAAATTAAGGAATGATTAAATTGCCCACCGAGTACGAGCCCACCTTCGGGTAAGACTATCATTTTGATAAGCGATAAGTTATTAGTGGCGTTAAATTGAACAACTTTTTGAAATACCCCTGTGTCACTGAATTCAGCTACCCACAAATTTTGTGGGTAATTACTGAAAATAATAGTGTCTCCTATGGATAAACTTTTTTCAAATGTTCCCGCGGCATAAATTTTTTGCTCTGTAAGGGCAATACTTTTTATTGCTATTCCTCCAGATCCACTGATGAAACTTCGCCAAACAGGAATGCCGGTAGGGGTAAATACTGTTAAAAAACCATTTTTTGAACTTGCGGGATTGGCATAGAGCGTATCCAAAAAGTAACCTTCGCCCCAGTAGGTGCCACCTATTATCAAGTTTCCATTGGGGAGTTTAATAAGGTTGGTAATATCATCTTCTCTAATACTTCCCCCTGTTAATAAATGAAAAGGACGACCTGCCATATCAGTGGAAGCAATATAGAAATCCTGATCCCCGTTAGATTCCAAGTAAAAATCTCCCCATTGGAAAGCTTGATTGAAGTTTCCGCTTAATATTAAGGTGTCTGAAGATAAGGTTATGGAGTTAATTGTTTCAACTCCAGTACCTCCAAAGAAAAATGAGTGGTAGTTTTGACTCTTTACCGGTAACACAAAAAACCATCCGACAGTGAAAATTAGTAGGGCGGTTTTTGTTGTGTATCTACAATCAATTGGCATATTAGTCTGTTAAATAAGAAAAACAAATCAATGCAAGGGAGGGTTCTTTACGGTTTATTTTTAGGGATATCCATTTTGTTTTGGGGATGCAAAGGGGAAGATAGTCACCAAATAGAAGAGGTACAAGAAGAAGGTATCAATCATTCAAGCGCACTAGCCATAATAAGGGCCAATAAAGCCATTGAAAATGATCCCCAAAATCCAAGTTTATATTTCGAACGCGCACAACTTTTTTACGATTTTGGGTCATTTGATGAGGGGATATTGGATGCAGAACAGGCCATAGAATTAGGTGGAAATCAACCTGAATATTATCATCTATTAGCAGACTTGCAATTGGATTATTACCAGTCTGGCCAAGCTTTAACAACCTTAGAGGCAGCCATTGCTAGGTTTCCAGAACATATTTATACACATTTAAAGTATGCAGAATTCTTACAGATTCTTAAACAATACGAATCCTCAATATCGGTTTTAAGAAACCTTTTAGATAAAAAACCAGACCTTGGAGAGGCTTTTTTTATGTTGGGGTTGAATTATAAAGATTTAGGAGATACCTCATTGGCTATGCAAAATTTTCAATGGGCGATTCAAAATGACCCAGATATTATTGATGGGTGGATTCAATTAGGTCAACTCAATGCAGAGCTAGGTCTTCCCGATGCCAGACAATATTTTGAAAGTGGATATCAAATCCAACCTAAAAACATTGATTTATTACACGCGTATGCTTTTTATTTGCAATCGGTAGATGAAATTGAAAAGGCACAAAGTTTATTTAGAGAAATAGTAGCCTTAAATCCTCAATATACGGTAGCTTATTTTAATATGGGTCTCTTGTATTTAGATCAGAAAAAGTATCAAGAAGCGATTAAACAATTTACATTGGCTGTGGCAACGGATCCTGTGCATAGTGAATCTTATTTTTTTAGAGGCATTAGTGAGGAATTATTGGGAAACAAAACAGCTGCTATGGCGGACTACCAACAAGCCTTACTGATAGATCCTGAATTTGAAGCTGCGTCAGAAGCTTTAAAGGGAATGCAATAATTATGATTAAGTCGTGCAACCTTTCAATTCCCTTGCTGTCCTTAAGGGGAGTTAACTAAGATATAGATATCGCACCATTGGAAATTTCAGATGTAGTTGATGCTTGCAAGCAAGGCTCTGCTAGTGCCCAGCAAGAATTGTATCGAAGATACGCAGATGCTATGTTCAATACTTGTTTTCGAATTGTTGGAAACCGACAAGATGCTGAGGATGTATTGCAGGTGGCTTTTACAAAGGTTTTTTTGAAGATAAAAACTTACAGAGGGGAATCTACTATCGGTGCTTGGATAAAAAAAATTGTAGTGAATCTCAGCTTAAACCACCTCAAAAGAAACCGGATTTATTTTGAGGAGGTCGCAGACCAGGTGGATGATTATACTGAGCACTTATTGGAGGAGGATCAATTGTCGGTGGAAAAAATAAAAATAGCAATGAATGAATTGCCAGAAGGTTATCGATTGGTTTTTAGTTTATACTTATTGGAGGGGTACGACCATAAAGAGATAGCTTCCATTTTAAAAATATCGGAAGCGACCTCAAAATCTCAATATAGTAGAGCAAAAAGAAAAATTAAGGAACTTTTAAAAGTGGAGAATTAAATGGATGAATTAGAAAAGTATATTAAGATGCACCGCTCTGAATTTGATAATGAGCGTATTTCTATAGACTTGTTTACCAATGTTCATCGCGAATACAGAATCAAGAAAATAAGAAAGGTTTATCTGCATAGGGTGCGGTCTATAGCTGCAGTATTATTAGTGATTTGTGCCTTCAGTTTCAGTCTTGGGTGGTATCAAAATCGGCAAATAGAGTTGTTGAGAGCGCAGATTATTACAGCCAATAACCCAGAATTTTATGAGGCGGAAGCCTATTTTCAAAGGGAAATAAATGGTCAATTGGTATTGTTAGATTCTGAAGATAATTTAAAATTGGTCCTAGCAGAATTTGAAGTGATTGATTTGGAAATTGAGAGCCTCAAACAAGAATTGTTAGCTGCATCTGATGATTATGATGACAAAGTTGTTGGAGCTTTAATTAATGCCTATCAAACCAAATTATCGATTTTAGAAAAAGTGTTGATGAAAAAAGTAAATTCTAAGGAGAAAAACGAGAAAAATGAAACTATACTATAGCCTTTTCTTTTGGATTGGATTAAGCGTGTTGTTGGTCAATCCAACGAGCTTAATAGCCAAGAAATACGAAAAAACTATCGAGCGCACTTTTAATATTACCAAAGATGGGACTACGTCCATATCTAATAAGTACGGAAGGGTTACCCTACAGACTTGGGATAAAAATGAAGTTTATATCAAAGTTACCATACAAGCCGAAACCGGGAGCGAAAAGGAGGCAAAAGAGGCATTTGACCGAGTTACTATTAATTTTCTTTCTGCTTTCAATCAAGTAAGTGCCAAAACAGAATTAGAATCCAAAAATACTTCTTGGTGGTCTTGGGATTTTACCCAGGTAGATTACAATATAGATTATGAGGTATTTTTCCCCATTTCAAATAATCTTGAGTTGGTTCATAAATACGGTAACTTCTCTTTAAATGAATTGGAAGGAGATATTAATGTCAATCTGAGTTATGGAAAGGGAGTCATTGAAAAACTAGAGAATTATGGAAATTTAAACATGGCCTATGCCAATATTAATATTGAAGAAGCGGGGGATTTGAAAGTGGCTATGAAGTATTCGGATCTCAGAGTTGAAGCAATGAATAACCTAGAGATTGAGAGTAAGTACTCTAAAATTGAAATTGAGAAGGCTATGTCTATTACTACTTATTCCAAATACGATCATTTTAACATAGGTGCCTTAAATAATTTGAGAAATACTGGAAAATTCGACCATTTTGAGATAAGGGATATTAAAAATCTGGAAATACTATCTCAATATACTGATGTAGAGGTAGAAAAAATCAGAGAGGATATCAAATTGGATCTAAAATATGGAGGGGGAAATCTGGGTTTAGATCGCCAGTTCAAGTCCGGAATCTTACATGGAGAGCATGCAAACTTCAAAATAGAGGTAGAAGAAGGTGCGTATTTTGAATTTTTACTCAATTCAAAATATGCAGATATTAAGATTCCGAAAATGGTTGATTTTAAAAAGGATATTCAGACTTCCACAGAACGTATAATCGAGGGTACTTTTACCGAAGGTGTTCTTAACCAACCTAAAGGGACTTTACAAATAATGCTTCAATATGGAGGATTAAAACTTGAGGAATAACCATAATAATTTGTTAATTTGAACATTCATGTTAAATGATAAAATATGAAGGTTCGATTTTGTGGGGCAGCACAAGCGGTGACGGGAAGTGCGCATTTGATAACGCTTAATAGTGGGTGTAGGATACTCTTAGATTGTGGTTTATATCAGGGAAGTGACGATGAGATGGAGTCTTTCAATAGGGATTGGTATTTTGATCCCAAGGAGATTGACTTTTTGATTTTGTCTCATGCTCATATCGATCATAGTGGGAGGATTCCTAAGTTGGTCAAAGATGGGTTCAATGGACCTATCATTTGTACCCATGCTACTCGAAGTCTTTGCCACATCATGTTAATGGATAGTGCCGTTATTCAAGAAAGGGACGCGGAGTATGAGAATCGCAAACGAGGAAAATCCATAGAACCCCTATATGTTGGGGCGGATGTGGATTTGGCTATGCTTCAATTTGAAGGACATTCTTATGATCAATGGTTCTCCATTACCCCGGAGGTTAAGGTTTTGTTTAGGGATGCAGGACATATTTTAGGAAGCGCTAGTATTACCTTAGAAATCTTAGAGGATGGAAAAAAGAAAAGGGTAGGATTTACGGGTGATGTAGGTAGACCTTTTAGGCCAATTTTGAAGGATCCCCAGCAAATGCCTGAAGTGGATTTACTAATTTGTGAATCTACTTATGGGGACAGGGTTCACGATGAATCTCCTGCTGAAATTGAAAAGTTTCTTCACATCATTAAGCATACCTGTGTGGAGAAGAAGGGAAAATTAATCATTCCAGCATTTAGTGTTGGCAGAACGCAGGAAATAGTTTATTTGTTAGATAAGCTTGAGAATGAAAACTTATTGCCTGAAATTCCAGTCTATGTCGATAGTCCGCTATCTATAAATGCCACAATGGTTTTTGGAGCTCATCCTGAATGTTTTGACAAGGAATTACACGATTATATGCTGACGGACCCTAATCCATTTGGATTTAATAATTTATTTTATGTCCGGGATGTAGAAACTTCTAAATCTATTAATTTAAGTGAGCAGCCATGTATCATTATCAGTTCTTCGGGAATGATGAACGCTGGTCGAGTTAAACACCATTTATTTCATGCTATTGAGCAGTCCAAGAATACCTTGTTATTGGTTGGTTATGCATCACCCAATACCCCAGCAGGAATCTTGAGGACAGGAGTTTCTACTTTAAAGCTTTTTGGAGAGTGGAAGCTCGTCAATATTCAGATTGAGAATATGGATTCGTTTTCCGCTCATGCAGATAAAAACGAATTGGTGGATTTTGTAAAAAATCAAAGGAAATCTGCTTCTAAGATTTTTTTAGTACATGGAGAATATGAAAGTCAACTCAATTTTAGGGGGTATTTGAAAAGCCTTGGCTTTCAAAATATTGAGATTCCTTCATTAGGAGATGAATTTGAAATGTAAGGAAAGTTCCTATTTGGCATTTTGTATTTTGTTCAATAGCAGTGCTCCTTTCATCATGAAATCATCGTTGAATTGTTTGAATTCATTGTAAATCATCATTAGTCTGGCTGCATCGTATGCAGCTGATTTCGGAACAATTTGTTTGTCGGCTATGGGGTGTAACCAATATTGTAGATTATTGGATTTTAGGTAGGATTGTTCATGGCGATAATTAATAACGACTGACAATTTATTTAATGAGAATAAGTACTCTGTTTCTTTATTCAAGATTTTTTGGATATCAATAATATTGTATCTATCGAAATTGACCCCTGCTCTTTCGCATAGAAAAATATCTCTCCTTCCATCAAAGATAATGAGGTCTTCAAAATTATATTTTTTCAAGTTTTTCAAAAGGAAATTCTTGATGTGACTTTTTGAAGGTCTTAGCGTTTTGAAGGCTTCCCCCAAATCGTCCTCTTCCAATCTGTATTCCTCATCAAAAGGTTTGACGCTTTTGGTCCTCAAGTTAATGACTTCTTTATCTCGACCTGTGGTATGACCTAGTTCGTCGACTATGGCAAACACATTAACCACATCAATATTGGCGTTATTGATCCAGCTTTCAAGAAATATTCTATTGGTATCTTGTTCAAATACTAAGAGGGCAATCTCAGAAATAGCGTAAAAATTGGGATAACCACCGTAAATATTACCGTATTTAAGTTCAAGGAAAGCGATGTTTTTTTTCACGACAAGAAGTAGTTTTTTGGGTTCTCAAAGTATTTGATATTGCAATTTAATGAAAAATGGATAGAATTTGTTTTAATCTATTAAAAACGTTCCATTATTATAGATTAATTCGCCATCTGCTTCAATTTTTCCATTAGTTTTCATGTCAGCAATCATATCTAAATGAATGGGAGATTTGTTTTTACCCCCAGCTTGCAGGTATGATTGTCCAATTGCAAGATGGACCGTACCTCCAATTTTTTCGTCAAATAGAATATTTTTGGTAAACCGTGAAATATTGTAATTGGTTCCGATGGCTGCCTCTCCAAATCTTCTGGCACCATCAATTTGCATAATTTTATCTAATATATTTTGGCCTTTTTGGGCTTTCCAGGCAGTGATCCATCCATTTTCAACTTCGAGGCTGATTCCTTGAATTTCCTCACCTTTATAGAGTAGTGGATAATCGAAAAATATATGTCCATTTACACTTTCTTCTTCAGGGGAAGTAAAAACTTCACCAGAAGGCATATTGGCTTTTCCATCTGAATTGATCCAGCTTCTACCTTTAGTAGTGAAGGTTAAATCAGTATGTTCATTGAGGTACCTGAATTTATTTTTGGTTTGAAGGAAATCGACAATTCGCTGTTGTTTTTGGCCTAACTTTATCCAGGCTTCTATCGGATTTTCTTGATCCAGCATGCAGGCTTCGTGGATAAAGTCTTCATATGCTTCTAAGGTCATTTCAGCCATTTCAGCAGCGGCAGGTGTGGGGAATTGACACAAAGTTCTTTTCATTTCTCCACTACCAGTCCGTTGGAAGTATTGATCCCAATAGGGTTCCATGGCAGCATACCTGATTTTGTTTTTTTCAGGGGTTAAATCCACTGCGGTTTTCAGATCAAATGGTGCTCTGATATTAAGGAAGGCATCAAAATTTGAAAAGCCCTTTTGAATTAGTTCAGGGATATACTGAAGTTGTTCTTTTGTGGCATGGTCCCTGAAAATTTGATCTTTTCCTTCGAAATCTAGTTGATATTCGATGATCGCTCCCTTTTCAAAAGCGTATTGGAACACTTTTTTTACCAGAGGAAGTCCTAGAGTTGTAGATTGAATCAATAGCTTTTGACCGGCTTTAATTTCCAGGCAATATTCAACTAATAAATGGGCATATTGGTCTAAGTGATTATTCATATCATTGAAATTTACCAATGTTTACTTTGATAGGGATATTTTCGGTCGTACATATCCTTTACCATTTTGCCTATGGTTTCTTTTAGCAGATCTAAATTCTCTCCGCTTATAGCTGAAATAAAAATATTTTCGTTTTCAAACCTATTTTTGAGATGTTGGCTCAAATCGTTTTCAATTTCTAATTTGGTAGCTTTATCTATTAGTTCGTCATAATTTTTTTGTCGATATCTATCAATTTTGTTGAAAACGTAAAGGGTTGGTTTTTCTAATACTCCAAGGTCAGTAAGGGTTTGATTAACTGTATGAATATGATCTTCATGTGCTTCATGTGAAATATCAACGACGTGTATGAGAATATCACTTTCTTTAACTTCATCTAGTGTAGATTTAAAACTTTCTACTAAATGATGAGGAAGTTTTCTGATAAATCCTACTGTATCGGATAGGAGGAAAGGCATTCTGTCTAATACGACCTTTCTTACAGTTGTATCCAAAGTAGCGAATAACTTGTTTTCAGCAAATACCTCCGATTTGCTAAGTGTATTCATTAGCGTGGATTTTCCGGCGTTCGTATAACCTACCAAAGCTACTCTAATTAAATCGCCCCTTGTTTTTCTCCTAGTAATATTTTGTTGGTCAATTTTTTCTAATTTTTTCTTGAGTTGGCTGATTTTATCCCGAACAATTCGCCTGTCTGTTTCTATTTCTTTTTCCCCAGGTCCGCGCATTCCTATTCCCCCTCTTTGCCTTTCCAAGTGAGTCCAAAGCCCCCTAAGCCTTGGCAGAAGATATTGCATTTGAGCAAGTTCCACTTGTGTCTTTGCTTGGGCAGTTTGCGCCCTTTCTGCAAAAATATCCAGAATTAAAGAACTCCTATCTACAATTTTAACTTTCAAATCGGCTTCTAGAATGTTGACTTGTTTGCCAGTCAAATCATCATCGAAAATGACCATATTAATCTGCTCGTTTTCAGTCACATATTCCTTGATTTCTTCTAGTTTACCTTTACCGACAAAAGTTTTTTTGTCGGGATGTGCCAGTTTTTGGACAAATTTTTTGACAGTGATGGCACCTGCTGTTAGGGCCAAGAATTCTAATTCAGCCAAATATTCCTCGACCAGCTCATCAGTTTGTCCTTGCTGTATGACTCCAACTAAAACAGCATATTCAGTATTTTTAAGAATTCCCTTTTTTTCGGTATTGCCAACATTCCAGCCCTTTTCTTGCTGCATATTTTCTTAATTAAATAGGTGATTTATTTTGAAGCCAAGTCAATGGATCTAGATGCTCCTTTAAATTCCAAATTTCAAAATGAAATTCAGGATTACCACTTGGAACTCTACCGAGTTTTTGATGGAGACTAACTTTTTCTCCTTTTACAACATTGACCACAGCTAGATTTGTATAGACGGTAAAATAATCATTTTCATGCTTAAGGATGATACTGTAGTTATAACCGGGAACTTCTGTTACTCCGACTACTACTCCTTGGTGCACGGCATGCACCAGAGCATCGGATGGGGTTGATATATTAATTCCATTATTTTGTATCAAAATCTTTTTAAGAGTGGGGTGCGGTCTTTTGCCGAAGGCTTGAGAAACCTTTCCTTGACTAACTGGCCAATCCAAATTACCTTTGCGACTGGCAAATGCACTAAGGTTGTCAGAAGTTTCCAGGATGATTGGTTTTCTCGTGGCCGCTTCAATTTCTTTTTGAATAGTGTTCTGAATAGCGCTTTGCAGGTTAGCTTTTTGAGCCTCTTGAAGTGCAATGGATTGCAATAATTTTTTTTCTGCTGATTCTAACCCTACCATTAATTTGGTCTTTTCTATCAGTTCAGCAGATAAATCTTTTTCTTGTTTTTGTACATTTTCAACCAAAGTATTTTTTTCAGAATATAGCGATTGTAGTAGGGCCAAATTTTTTGAAATATCGACTAGTGTATTTTTTAGCGCTTCAGCTTGTTGACTTCTATACCGATTATATTGCCGTAATAACTGCATTCTTCTATAGGCATCATTAAAGCTCTCTGCTGAAATGATAAAGTGCAACATACTGTTATTTATTTTATTCCGATATACCCATCTTAATATTGAGTTGTATTCATTTTGCAATTTTAGTTTTTGAGTCTCCAATATTTTCTTTTTCTCAGTTTGTTGGGCGATTTGATTTTCAATTAGTCTTTGTTCCTTTTGAATAGAGGCTAATAGTAGTTTGCGTTGAAGCATGTTTTGCTCTAAGCGACTTAAATTAAATAAAACATCTTTTTTTTGACTTTTCGTCTTAGAAAGTTCGGCTTCGTTTTTGCTGATTTCTTCAAGGAGTCTTTTCTTTTCAACTTCTAAAAGGCGGCGTTCATCTTGATAAGATTGACCGTGGAGAAAGCAACAATAACAAATTAAAGAAAGGATCAGGCTAAAATTCCGCACGACTATAAGATTTTGGAATAGCGAGCGCTAGGTCACCGGGTTTATTCCAAACGGGTTGCTGAAAGGACATGGAGATTTTTATTTCAGATCCGTTATTGACTTTTAGGGTTAATTTTCTGTCTAGTGCAAAATTCCTAGAGTCTAAAAAAGATTGATAATTGGTAAAGGACTGTTGCACTAAAGTTCCTGTTTTTTTGTCTATGAATCCGATTTCGCTGATAGTAAATTTCAGTGCATTTAGCGTAGAAAAAATAACCTGATTATCATTTTCCTTAACAAGTCGTAGCGTATCTCGACTCAGGGCCAACTCAGGACGCTCTTTGAATTCTGAAGGCAAATTCCCTAAAATCAGTTCCTGAATGACCTTAAAATTCGGGGGCAAACCTAATGCGGCGGCTCCGGTGTTCAAGCTTTCTGAATAATATTCTGATTGAAGGCGGTTCACTAAAATTACAGAATCAGGGGTAATTTTTATTTTTGCTATTTCGAAACCAAATTTTCTTGCTGAAATCATCAAGGCACTATCTCTTTTAAGAGTCACCCATCCCGCTCCTCCAATTCTGTTAGATTCTGACTCTAAGTTTATTTTGGCTCGGGTGGTTAGCCAATCAGCAGCTATTTGTTGATTAAATGTTCTTTCGATAATTTGCTTAGCTGCATTGGTAGTTTTTTTAGGGTAGGTCCCCTTTTTCGAAATCCCACACGAAGTAGAGAATAAAATCAGCCAAAAAAGTAAGCCAAGGATTTTATTCATTTGCTTTAATTTTTTCAAGTAAGGCAGGATTTTCATACCCTAAGTTTACCGCTTCTTTCCATTTGTTTAAAGCAAGGGCTGGCATATTAGTTTGAAATAATATATCTCCTTCAAGGACTAAAAAGAGTGCCATGGCGATGGATTCTTTTTCAATTAAGGTTTGGCCCAAGGCTAAGTGAGATTGGGCCAAATCATATTTGTTTAAGTGAAAACAAGCAGTGGCAGCTTGATAGTATATTTGATATTGAAAGGGGAAATATCCCATGGCTGTTTCAGCAGCCTCTTTCATTTGAAGATATTGTCTGGTCTGCAAGTAGGTATTTAGTAGGGCATCCCAGAGAGATAAAATTTCAGGATTTAACTCAGTAGCTTTTTTAAATGCTGCAATGGCTAAATCGTAATCTCCGTGTAAGCGGTGTAAATCTCCTTCTAATGAATAAACTTTACCTTCATTGGGGTATTGAATTTTAAGGGATTCAACCAAGTTGAGCAATTGGAAAGTGACTTCAGAAGAGGGTTGCTCTACAAGTTCCTGGACATAGGGAATGATCGATTTAATTTTTTGATCTAGTTCTATGGAAATATCATTTATAATTGGGTTTAGATTCGAGGAAATTTCTTGGGTATTGGCTATTTCATTTTGGTTTGGCAATAAAGCTAGTTTGGCTTTAGATTCATATGGAAATTTTTGAATGATTTGTTTGTATACCTCTTTTTCCTTTTGAATATTTCCGGATTGCTTATAAAAGTCTGCCAGCAGGTAGAAATATTGGGGATTAGCCTGAGGATTCGAGACGAATTCTTGAAGACGTTTTTCAATATTTTTGGGCTTTTCAAATTGTTGGGCGTAAGTCATAGCTATTTGAAAGAGGTCGTAATTCCACCCTATTTTTTGAGCGTAATTTTCTAATACGTCAAAAGCTTGATTTGGATTGCCTTGGGCATTGTAATGAAAAGCAAGTTGCACGTAGAGGTCAGTCTGATTGGGATTATCCTCTAATAGTTTTTCCAATAACTGTATGGCATCAAAATGAAGGTTATTGTCTTTTAACAGTTTAGCGTAAAAAGATGCGTACCAAGTATTGTCAGATTCTTTTTGATAAGCTTCTCTGGCGTATTTTACGGCATTATTGACAGGACCCTCAAGCGCATAAAGTCGGGCCAATTCATAAGAAATTGCGGGAATGTCGCTATACTGATTGAATAGTTTTTCGAATGCATCAATTGCTTTAGGATAGTTCCCCAGTAAGGCCAATTGCTTAGCTTCTATCATCTTTTCTTGAATCGAAGCTGACCCTTTAATTTCTTGTATTTGATTCCACGCTAAAAGCGGTAGGAAAAGTAGTCCAAGTGTTAAACGACATATTCGAAAAGAATCGATTGAAAGGTTCTGCATAGGCTTAATCCACAATGGTTACTTTAATCATGTTAGCCCTCAATCTCTTGTGTAATGGCATTGAACCGGAGTTTACAATAATATCTCCGGTAACAATTTTGCCTTTGGACTTGAGATATTGGGTTACATCGGCAATGGTTTCATCTGTACTGGAAAAACCATCATAATAGTAACATCTTACCCCCCAAACAAGGTTGAGGGTAGCGAGCATGTGAACTTGATCTGAAAAAATGAAAATTTTGGTATTAGGCCGGTAGCTGGAAACTTTAAAAGCGGTATATCCAGAATTAGTCATGCCTATAATAGCCTTGGCATTGATTTCTTCTGCTGTTCGAGCTGCATTGAGACAGACGACATCAGATAAAAAGGTAGCAGATTTAGGGTTGATTTTAGGTCTGATATTATCATAAGCCCTGAGTTTTTCAGCCTCATCGATAATTTTATTCATTGCTTCAACGACCTTTACGGGGTGTTTACCCACTGAAGTTTCCGCACTGAGCATAACCGCATCGGCCCCATCCAAAACAGCGTTAGCAACATCAGTAATTTCTGCTCTTGTGGGACTTGGGTTATTGATCATAGAATCCATCATTTGAGTGGCCACAATGACAGGTCTTGACTTTTGAATACACTTGCGGACAATCATCTTTTGAATAACGGGAAGTTTCTCCATTGGCACCTCAATTCCCAAATCTCCTCTAGCAATCATTATGGCAGTGGTGTTCTTGATGATTTTGTCAATATTTTCCACTGCTTCAGGCTTTTCTATTTTAGCAATGATTTTTGCTGGATGTCCCTTGGCGTCAATTCTCTGCTGCAAATCCTTAATATCCTTTGCTGATCGGACAAATGAAAGCGCAATCCAATTGACCGGCTGAGTCAGGATAAAATCTAAGTCTTTAAGATCTTTTTCCGTCAAACAAGGAAGGGAAATTTTTGTGTTGGGCAGATTTACACCTTTATTGGATGATAACGTTCCACCAAATAGAGCCTTTAATTTTACTGTATCTAATTTATTCGTTTCTACGACTTCAAAAACTAATTTGCCATCATCAACTAAAACCCGCTCACCTACTTCAACATCGGTGGGAAATTTTTGATAACTCATATAAATTTCCTCTTTTGTTCCAATGCATTCGTGGTTAACTAAGGTAATGATTTCCCCGTCAGCAACCTCAATAGAACCATTTTCGATTTTACCAATTCTGAGTTTAGGGCCTTGCAAATCGGCTAATATTCCGATGTGGATACCATGCTCCTGATTTATTTTTGTGATATTTTGAATGACCTGCAGGTGTTCTTCATGTGAGCTATGAGAAAAATTGAGTCTAAACACGTCTACTCCGGCTTGAATAAGCTTAAGAAGGTTTTCATAAGACGAGCATGCAGGACCTACTGTTGCCAGTATTTTAGTATTTTGAGTATCGACAATATCGAGCTTTGTCATAATTCTAATTAATAGGGTTAATTCGTTAATGTTGGAATTTTCGCGCCTCAATTTACACTTAAAGGCCTTAAAAATAAAATGTTTTTGAGGAGGGTAAGAAAGGACGCTAGGAGTTTAAAACCAAAATAAAAAGGAAAAACTTTGGTTATCAACCTACTTATATTTTATTTTGTACCGTTTTCGGAAACCATTAAACGAATTTAATATGTCAGACATTGCAGGACGAGTTACAAAGATTATCGTCGACAAATTAGGAGTAGACGAATCTGAGGTAACAACAGATGCAAGCTTCACTAACGATTTGGGAGCGGACTCTTTGGATACCGTTGAGTTAATTATGGAATTTGAGAAAGAATTTGACATTTCCATTCCAGATGATCACGCTGAAAATATTCAGACAGTAGGTCAAGCAGTTGACTATTTAACCTCAAAAGTTGGTTAAGACTTATCTTTTAGCCACAAATCATCTTGGGTTGATTTGTGGCTACTCTTAAAATTAGAAGACCTAAGAACAAGCAAACACAAACTTTTTTTCAAAAGGAATTTTCCAAGTTTAACCTAATTAAGATCATTCGTTTATGAAACGAGTAGTTGTTACGGGAATTGGTGCTCTTACTCCCATAGGAAATAATGTTGGCTCTTATCTGGATGGTCTCAGGAATGGAGTTAGTGGTGCAAATTTAATCAGCCGATTTGATACGTCGGAATTCAAAACTAAATTTGCTTGTGAGGTAAAAGACTTTAATCCTGAAACGGTTCTAGATCGAAAAGAAGTTCGAAAATTAGACTTATTCACTGTATTCGGCATGGTTGCTGCAGATGAAGCAATTGTAGACGCTGGCATACAAGAGATTAGTGGAAATTTGAATCCTGATAGGATTGGAGTTATTTGGGCTGCTGGTGTAGGTGGATTGGGAAGCTTAGAAAAGGAAATAGAAGATTTTGCTTTGGGAAGTGGAGTACCTCGTTACAATCCATTTATGATACCCAAAATGATTATTGACATAACAGCAGGGCATATTTCTATTAAATACGGTTTCAGAGGAATAAACTATGCTACGGTTTCTGCATGTGCTTCCTCTTCACATGCATTAATCTCTTCATTTGATGCTATACGACTCGGTCGGAATGATATTATAGTTACCGGAGGCTCGGAGGCGGTAGTACTTAAAACCGGCGTAGGTGGATTCAATGCGATGAAAGCCCTATCAACAAGAAATGATGACTACAGCACAGCCTCAAGACCTTTTGACAAGGATAGAGATGGATTTGTTCTTGGAGAAGGAGGTGCAGCGATTGTTTTAGAGGAGTTGGAACACGCACGAAAGCGAGGGGCAACAATATATGCCGAGGTAGTTGGAGGAGGAGCTACTGCTGATGCTTATCATATCACAGCACCTCATCCCGAAGGATTAGGAGCCAAAAATGTTATGAAAATGGCATTAGAAGATGCCAAAATGAGACCAGATGAAATAGATTATATCAATGTTCATGGGACTTCTACCCCGTTAGGAGATATTGCAGAATCTAAGGCAATCCTGGATGTCTTTGGAGATCACGCCTATCAACTTAATATCAGCTCTACTAAATCTATGACTGGGCACCTATTAGGTGCTGCTGGTGCCATAGAATCTGTTGCTGGGATTTTAGCTATTAATCACGGATTTATACCTCCCACAATCAATCACTTTACGGACGATCCTGAACTTGATCCCAAATTGAATTTCACCTTTAATGAGGCACAGGAGCGCCCTGTTCATGCTTTTTTAAGCAATACTTTTGGGTTTGGTGGGCATAACTCTTCAATTATTATGAAGAAATTCGAAGGATAAATAGCTTTTGTTTTACATTTACGCTACAATAAGCTGTAGAAACAAAGACTAAACTTTTGATTTTTTTATTTAAAATCTATAATTACTACCTTTCAAGGGATCGAAACTTGGTAAGGAAACTCAATTCGTTATTGGGTTTTACTCCAGTTAACCTATCTATATTTAAGTTGGCTTTTGCCCATAAATCGGGTTCGTCTGATAAGGCTTATGCCATGCAAAATAATGAGCGCTTAGAATATCTTGGAGATGCGGTTTTGGGAACAGTGGTAGCAGAATATCTTTTCAAAAAGTATCCAAACGCAGACGAGGGGTTTCTGACTAAGATGAGGTCTAAGATTGTAAAGAGAAAGTCTTTAAACTTGATAGCGGATAATATGGGTTTGGATGTTTTATTATCGGAATTTAACCAAACTAAGCTCAGTAGATCCATGCTGGGCAATGCCTTAGAAGCTTTAATAGGAGCTGTATATTTGGAGGGAGGGTATCGAAAAACCCAATGGTTCGTTGTTTCCCATGTGTTGAGAAACTATGTCGATGTTCATGAGTTGGAACAATTAGATGATAATTATAAAAGCAGGCTTTTGGAATGGTGTCAAAAAAATGGACATACTATCAATTTCAAATTATTAGCAAGGTACAAGTTCGACAAAAGAGATAAATTCAAGGTTGCTGTGGTAATCAATGGCGATAAAATTGCCACGGCAGATGATTTCAATAAGAAGAGTGCTGAACAAGCAGCTTCAGAAAAAGCCCTGTTAGAAATGGGGGTCCTCACTGAAGATGATTTCGAATAGGGATTATAATCTGCAAGATTTCGTATCCAGTGAAAGGCTAGATCTGATGGAAAAGGGATTGGGGGAATTAAGTAAATGGATTTCTGATTTAGTTTCCAATGGAATTTCCACTTTAATACAAGGAGCAGATGAACCTTGGGAATCTTTAGCAGTTCGCATGGTGGACTATAAACTCGGTGGAATAGCTGGGTATCTTCGAAAGATGAGCAATCGGGATGAAGATCAGTTGATTGAAGAGTGGCACTTTGAAGTTATCAAATTGATTGCCTATCTAGAAGCATTAGTAACGGGCTTTCAAAAGTCGCGAATTCAAGGAAATATTCCTCCTTTTGATATTCTAAGGGCATGTGGAGTGAATTTCAAAAGGGATGACATCAAAAAAATCCAAAGTGGTATTACGGATTGCTGGAGGGTAATACACGTAGAAAGGGATTCCAATGATTATGTAGCGTATAGCAAACTATACTTATGGGGTCTAGCTAGTAATAACTTGGCTTTGATACTCGATTTTAAAGGACGAGATTCCAAGGGGGAACTTCCTTGGTATTTAATCAGAAGAGATGCCCATTTCGAAGCGGAATTGTTTTTTTATCCCTCTGCTTTTCCCGTTAGGGGATTTTTAGAAAAAATTAAACCTATTGATTTACCGACAGTTAAGCCAATAAAGAGACCGGCTAATTCTGATTTTTTAACCGCATTTGCTAGGCAACCCTTTGCGTTTTCTTTTCCAGTCTTATTGCCACACTGCCAAGTTCATAGAATGATTACTCATCATATTTGTTGGAATAATATTCAATTACCCTGCCAAATATTGGAAGATGTATCCGATGAGTTAGCTGAGGTTAGTTTAGATGAAACTATGACCTTATTAGCGGAATGGAACGGTTGGCAATTAAATATTTTAAGAATTATTAAGGGTTAAAGTCGCGGTAGAAACTTCGAATAAAGTAAGAGAAATCGCTGAATATGGGTCGGGTAGTTTCTATAAAAAAATCTTGAGGTTTAGGGTTAGGAAGTTCGTAATCTTTCATAATTCTCTTTTTATCCTCTTCGGTTAACGCTCGTTCATCCCCACTGAAGTAGCCCCAATAATCTATCCACGTAAAAGAGCCAGGAAATCTTTTTTGAGATAGAGTTGATCCAAAATAGTTATCGATGATAATTACCTCTAAAACAGCTTCTGAATAAACACTTTTTTCAAATTGTTTAACAGTGGCCTTTACTTTTCCTATAACTTCTTTTTCAACGGTTTGACCTTCCTCTTGGACTTTCACCGTTCCTACTACTACGCTGTCTCTTATTCTTTCCATCTCTTTTTGCCCGAAATTTGTGGCACCAATGATCATTTCTTCAAACCTAAAAGTTAAGGTATGGTCGGCATTTGGATTATTAGGTTCAAATCTGACAAATTCACTTTCCACCTCTTCCCTCATGTACTCAATTACTTGATTGTAGAAAAATACCACGTCCAATTCCAGTTGACCTACTGGTGGAACCAAAGGGGTGACATTAACAATTAAAATTGAACGTTCTAAAGCTTCTAACTTCTTAGCTTCTACATCTCGAAATCCGGGATAGAAAAATTCAGTTTTTTCAAAATGCTTGTAGGCTTCTAAAGCTGCTTGTCTATCTTTTTTGTCAGTCTTTACTAGTAAATCACTGCCCAATTGATAGCGAACTTCTGCAGCTTTTATTTTAGCATTCTCAAGTTCAGATGAAAAAAATACAGGGTCGTTTATTAAATCTAGTGCAGCGGGTGTCCTTTGAATTTTATTATAAAGTCTATTGCCTGACTGGTATAAATTATATAAGATTTCCCATTTAAAAATTTCGCTAGAAGGGGCTACGGTATTTACTCTATTATTAAGGTAGATTAGGAACCTGGGATAACCTTCTTGAAAAGTTTCCAGTGCCTTGGTGTTGTTTGGGTTTTGTTGAAGTCTCTCTAAGGCTGAATCTACTGCTTCGTAGTAATCTCCTCTGGTGAGGGCAGCCTTACCTGTAGAACAACCATAAGCTATTAGTGCTAATATGAGGAGCGTAAAATGAGGAACTTTCATGCTTTTTATTGCTAAATATATGTTTTTTAGAAAATATTTTTTTTGAGATTTTAGCGAAAATTCGCAAAATAAATGCCAACATTATTTAGTTCCTTTCGTTTTTAGATTATATTTAGAGCGAAAATTCGCTGAATCTTAAAATTGCCACAATATGGAAGCCGCAACAAGTCCTAAAAAAGAAGTAAAGGGTGGATCTTTTATCATTGAAGAGACGGATACCCAAAGTATTTTTATTCCTGAATTGTTTGATGCGGAGCAGAAAATGATTCGAGAGACCTTACACGATTTTGTGGAGCGTCAGGTTTTCCCAAAGGTCCATGATATTGAAAAGCAAATGGATGGGGTAGTTTCTGGATTATTAGAGCAATTAGGTGAATTAGGAATGTTGGGAGCGGATATGCCTGAGGGATACGGTGGAATGGAACTTGATACGATTACTAATTCTTTAATTACAGAAACTTTAGGTCCTTCTGGTAGTTTTTCAGTTGCCTATTCAGCGCATGTGGGGATAGGTATGTTACCTATTTTATATTATGGCACAGATGAACAGAAGGAAAAATATTTGCCAGGTTTAATTAGTGGACAATTAAAAGCATCTTATTGTTTAACAGAGCCGGGTTCTGGATCAGATGCATTATCAGCGAGAACCACTGCGGTTTTGTCCGAAGATGGAAACCATTATCTGTTGAACGGACAAAAAATGTGGATTACTAATTCTGGATTTGCGGATGTTTTTATTGTGTTTGCTAAGATTGATGGTGAGGAATTTACATGTTTTATAGTTGAAAAGGGTTCAAAGGGGTTAAGTTTAGGAGCTGAGGAAGATAAAATGGGAATAAAGGGATCTTCTACAAGACAGGTTTTCTTCGAAAATGTGGCGGTACCTCTTACCAATGTTTTAGGTGAAAAAGGTAAGGGGCACCATATTGCTTTCAACGTATTGAATATTGGTCGTCTAAAATTGGGTTTAGGGACCATGGGTGGGGCAAAATCTTGTATTACCACTTCCATTAAATATGCCAATGAGCGGGTACAGTTTGGTAAGCCTATTAGTGATTTTGGAGCCATTCAACATAAGTTAGCTCAGCAAGCCATTCAAACATTTGCTCTGGAAAGTGCTTTGTATAGAACGGCAGGGATGATTGAAGACAGAAAAAAGATGGCTGAGCAGGAGGGGAATGATTTTGGTGCAGCTAAATTGATTGCTGCCGAAGAATTTGCCATTGAATGTGCCATGTTAAAAGTAGCGGGATCTGAAGTATTGGATTTTGTAGTTGACGAAATGGTTCAGATTCATGGAGGAATGGGCTATTCTGAAGAAGGTGTAGCGGCTAGAGCTTACAGGGATGCAAGAATCAATAGGATTTTTGAAGGCACCAATGAGATTAATAGGTTATTGACGGTGGATATGCTATTAAAAAGGGCCATGAAGGGGCATATTGACATTATTGGCCCAGCATGGGCAGTTCAAAAGGAATTGGCAGCTATGCCTTCGATGGAACCTATTGAAGGTGATTTTGGATTTGAGCAAAAAGCAATAAGAGATTTCAAGAAAATAATTTTGATGGTAGCTGGGGGTGCTGCCAAGAAGCAGATGGACGGGGCTTTAGATTTGCGAAATGAACAAGAAATCATTATGCTGGTCGCAGATATGATGATTGAAACTTTCCTTGCGGAATCATTTTTGCTTAGAGCAATGAAGATGAAAGAAGAGAATCTGGACCATATGAATGCAGAGGTCAATCAGATGCTTAAGGTATATATTCATCAGACCAACCAAAATATTCAAAACTACGCTTCTGACGCAATTGCTGCTTTTACCGAAGGTGATTTACAAAAAACATTTTTGATGGGCCTCAAAAGATATTCTAAATATCCTGTGGTTAATGTTGTGGCATGTAGGAGAGCCATTGCAAAAAGGTTAATTGATACCAACCAATACTGTTATTAATCGTTTCATTCCTAACTAGTATAAAAAGGAATGGTCAGGGTTCTTATTTTTATTATTGGATTACCAATATTGGTCAATGCTCAGTCTTCTTTATCGATAAACTTAAGTAAGTTTAGAGGTCAATCGACTTGTTTTGGTGTAGCGCTATACCATAAAGAAGGTTTTCTAGTTGAAAAACAGGCTTTGTATACCGATTATTTTTGTAATGGCGATGGCAAAGGTGAAGTTGAATACCAGATTGTGGATTCTATCCCCGCCGGGAGGTACGCATTAGCGGTTTTTGAAGATCTAAACAACAATAGAAAATTGGATAAAAATCTCACTGGAATTCCCATAGAGCCTTATGTCTTTTCAAATAATGCAGGTTCTAAATGGACTAAACCTACATTTGAGGATGCATCATTTGAACTTTCTAATGGGTCCAACCATTTGTTTTTGAAACTAAAGTATTGGAAGGAATATTAATCTTCCAAGTCCGACTTTCAATTTTATCTGGATTTCAAAAAACCCTAAAGGGGTTAAATTTGTAGTTTCTATTTAAAGTGGAATAGTTATGTCGATTAATTTTGAAAGAGAGGTTTTGACCTTAAGCCACAAGGTTCCAGTTTTAGTTGATTTTTGGGCATCTTGGTGTGGTCCTTGCAGGGTATTAGGACCTGTACTCGAAGATTTGGAGAGAGAAGCCAATGGAAAATGGAAATTGATTAAAGTAGATACCGAAGTACATCAGGAATTAGCAGCCACCTATAATATTCAAAGCATCCCAAATGTCAAACTTTTTTACAAAGGAGAGGTAGTAGACGAATTTATGGGTGCACTACCTAGGAGTGCCATCCAAAATTGGCTTACAGAACATTTGCCCAATGAAAATAAACAGAAATTGGAAGAGATTCTTGCTTCCATAAATCCCAATAATGCAACTGTTGAAAGGTTATCTGATTTAATTGATTTTTGTGACCTTTATCCTGACATGGAAGAGGGAGTAGTAATGGCAGGTATGTTTTTGAGTTATCAACAACCAGACCGAGCTTTGGCATTGGTTCAACCTATTAAGTTTGGAAGTAAGTATTTTGAAATTGCTGAAGATGTCAAAACCATAGCTAATTGGATTTTAAGTAGAGAGGAAAATTCTGAAAATCCCTTGAGCAAGGCAGCATTTCTATTAAAGAATTTTTATTTTAGAGAATCTTTGGAAATGTTAGTGGACTCACTGATGCTTGTTGACCAAAAAAATGGCGATTATACCAGAAAAGTTGGAATAGCCATGTTTAGGTTGTTTGATCGCTATTTTGATTGGATTAGACCTCTGCGGAAAAAGTTTGATATGTATTTATCTTAAATACGGGATGGTATGGTAAATAAAGAGTTTTATAGTGAAACCTATTTAAAGACCTTTCGCGACGATAAGGGATATATATATGTGGCATGGCTAGGATATTTAACACTAGACCAAATCAAAAATGGATGTGAGCTGATTTTATCCTTGGTACAAAGTAGCCATTCTCATTTAATGATGGTGGATCATAGATCGATGAATGGTACTTGGTCTCAATCGTTGAAATGGTTGGATACCAACTTTATGCCTCGATTATTGGATGCAGGTATAAAAAAAATAGCGTTTATCTACTCCAAAGATCCTGCTACCCAATATTCTTTAAATAGGTTCCTAGAGTTAAATGATGAATATCAGGCACAGGTATTTACCAATCAAAAAACAGCGGAAAGTTGGCTTATGGGAACCGTCCAACCTATTAGCAACAATACTGCCTTGACTTTAAAAGCAGGTGAGCGACACCATATCATTCCTTTTGAGGAAATAGATTATATCACTTCTAATGAAGGAATTTCTCAAATACATTTTGATGGGGAATTATTGACTACTAATTATACCCTATCTGAATTAATTGATATGTTGCCAGGAGAACAGTTCATGAAAATTCATAGAAGCTATGTGGTCAATTGTAGAGAGATAAGTAATATTCACCTTCAATCTGGTGGCAAGTATGCGCTTTACCTAAAGCGCATTCCCAGGGTATCCATACCAATTAGTCGAAGTAATATTCACGTGCTTAAGGAGAAGTTTGGCATTTAGAGGTAAAAAAGATGTCAAACACTTGCAAATAATTACCAATTGAATTTAGAAGTTATTTTTAAAGAGTTTTCATTGTTATTTTACAAAGACTTCAAAAATCCAAAATTTAAGATTGGCCTCAACTGGTAACAAGGGTTGAGGTCACTTTTTATGAGGGAATATCTTTTAAACCCTCTAAATCAATAACTGTAATTAGGCTATTTTTTATAGATATATAGCCATCTTCCTTGAATTCTGTTAACATCCTAATTACGCTTTCTTTTGCAGTTCCAACAATTCTAGCTAAATCATCTCGAAGTATATGAATGGCTTGATCATCTTCGTTATGCAAAAGCAGCAAGGCATCTGCAACTCTTTTTCTAACAGAGTTATACGCCAAATTAAGCAGTTGTTCTTCTTTTTCAGCTACATCATTGGCTATCATCTTAAATACCTGTGCCGCCACATCTCTGTCCTGACTGATTAAAGCTGTAAAATCTTCTCTTGGAATTAAGCTTACGGAAGTTTCCTCCAAGGCTGAAGCGGAGGCTTGTTGATTTTGATTTTTTAGAATATCGATATGGCCGACAAACTCTCCTTTTTCTATGATTTGCAGAATATACTCTTTTCCGTCTTCGTTAGTTTTAAATAGTTTTAATCTCCCGCTATTCACAAAATATAAAAACCTAGGATGATCACCTTCTTCGAAAAGTAAGTCCTTTTTTTTCAGGGTCCTTGATTTTTTTTCCTTGGATAAGCCTTGAAGGGTTTCTAACCCCCTTACTTCATCGATAAAAGCTTTTAGCCCTTTTTCAGTTTTATCAAATTTTTCTTTAAGAATATCCGTTTTATGTAATCTGGTATTGATGACTTCTAGTAATTCATCCTTAAAAAAAGGTTTAGTAATATAATCATCAGCTCCAAGGTTCATACCTCTTCTCAAGTCAGTTTTTTCGGCTTTAGCGGTTAAAAAAATGAAAGGAATGGAGGCCGTTTCACTTTTTTTACTCAAAATATTCAATACTCCAAATCCGTCTAATTTAGGCATCATGACGTCGCAGATAATTAAATCTGGCTTTTCAGCAACTGCTAATTCTACACCTTTTTTACCATCTTCTGCCATGGATACCTGATACCCCGATAGTTCTAGAATTTCAGATAGATTTTCTCTTACTTCCAAATTGTCTTCTATGACTAAGATTTTTTTCATATGACTATGGTTTACTATTTCAAAGAAGGTATGGTGAAAGAAAAGGTAGAACCAATATTTTCTTGGCTTTCAAAATCAATAGTTCCTTTTAAAATTTCAATATAGCGCTTGACAATGTTAAGTCCAAGACCTGTCCCTTGAATATTTTCAGCATTATGTGCTCTAAAAAATCGAGTGAAAAGATAGCCTTGTTCTTCAATGGGAATGCCAATTCCATTATCGGTTATTGAAACTTTTAGATGATGATTTTCCGAAGCTAGCCTAATTTCAATAGCGCCATCAGATGGTGAGTATTTAATCGCGTTGGAAACCAGATTTAATAGGATATTGTTAAGGATTCCTTTGTCGGTATAAAAAGTATTTATTTTTAGGTTATTCTTGTTAAGAGTTATTTGCTGACCTGGTTTTAATAGGTTTTTAATTTCGTCTAATACTTGAGTGATGAAGCCAATAATCTGAATTTCACTGATTTTAATAGCAGTTTGACCTTCTTCTAATTTACTAAGGGACAAAAAATCATTCAATATCGAGGTCAAGTTGGATACAGAAGATTTTATCCTGTTGATGTGTTTTTCTCTTTTTTCTTGTTGTTCCACATTTTGATATGCCTCTATTAGGTCTGCAGAGGATAAAATTGTAGAAAGAGGTGTTCTAAATTCATGAGAGGCCATTGAAACAAATCTAGACTTAAGTTCATTAAGATCTTTTTCTTTCTTAAAAGCCTCCCTTAGGTTATTTTCAGCGGTTTTTCTTTCTTTAATCTCATGCTGTAATTGTTTGTTAATATCCAGTAATTGATTTACAGCATCGGCTAATTCTTCGGTTCTTTGGTTTACTCTTTTTTCAAGCTCTGTATTAAGTTCTTTAATTTTATTTTCAATGGTTCTTTGCCGAGTAACATCTACTCCGCTACAAATTAGGCCCATCAGTTCATGCTGTTTATTTTGTATGGGTGCATTCCTCCAAGATACTATGATTGTTTCGCCAGATTTGGCTCTTAATTCATTCTCGAAAAAATCAAACTTTGAATAGTGTCCATGTGTAAATACTGTTTTGAAGGAATTTTCTTTATTTGAATCTAAGGCAAAAAATTCCCACCAAAATTTGCCAACTAATTCACTTTCAGAATATCCCAGTATTTCCATTCCTTTTTTGTTGACCAACTGGATTGCTCCACTATGGTTAAGAACCACGGTAATGGTATTGGCAAGATCAAAATACATTTGCGCTTTTTCCTTTTCGGTCCTGAGCGCTTCTGCAACTTTTTTCTCTTCAGTCAAATCATGAATAATTCCCGTGAATACAATCCTATCGTGTAATTTAGCTTCGCTGATACTTAATCTGACAGGGAAAAGGGTTCCATCCTTTTTTCTACCTTCGACTTCTCTTCCAATTCCTATGATTTTCTTAATACCTGAATTTAGGTAATTCCTGAGGTATTGATCGTGTTGAGAGGCATGTTTATGCCCCATCAGCATATTAATATTTCTACCTATGAGTTTACTGGATGGATAACCGAAAAGGGTGCACGCTGCATCATTTATCAGTTCAATTATTCCAACATCGTTAATAATGATTATGCCATCAGAAGCACTTTTGATAATAGCCTCTAGTTTGAGTGCCTCATCTTTATCTTTAATATTCATCTATTTTACAAATTAGCTACAAGAAAAATAGATGAAAAAATCGACTTATTGGTGAAAAGCCAATAGGGGAATTTTAGAGTGAAGCGTCATTTTTTTTGTGAAACTAGAATGGAATAACCGTTCCCAGATTCTTCTTTTAGGAACGAACAAACTTAAAACATCAATTTGTTTTGATTCTATAAAATGATTAATGCCGGCTTCAACAGTATCTGCACTAACTACGGTGAAATCTGCAAATTTTACAGGATAATTTTCAAAAACCATATCCTCTTCACTAGTTTGCTTACTTCCCTTTTCATCTACGTGTACGAAATGAATGCTTGCATCCAGAATTTGACCAATTTTGAACAGTTGACCAACTGCATTTTGATCTTTTGGAATAAAATCAGTAGCATAGGCTATTTTTTTGATGGGATGATACTGAGCTTCTTGAGGAACAGCAAGAACAGGACATGGAGCCTGCATCATGGTATGACTAGTTACATTTCCCATTAATTTATCAATACTATCTGTTTCTCCTTTTGCTCCCATGATAATACAATCATAGTTGCCTGAACCCGCTGTATCAACTACTTCTTGATATATAAATAGACCGTATTCAGCTATTTTGTCTCCAATAATATGGTTCGGATATTTAGCAGTCAATTGCTCTAATTGATCCTCCACCGCTTTTCTTTTATCAGCAATAAGTGGATCAACTGTATGGGGATAGACCGTTTCAGCAACCTCAATGGGTATGTTGTAAATGGTCATAATGTCAACTATTGCCCCGAGATCACCAGCAAAAGCAACGGCATAATCTAAAGCTATATTGGCAGCCTCTGAAAAATCGGTAGGGAATAGAATCTTTTTCATATTTACTTTTCTTTTTCTTGGTAGTGCAATTCAGAAGCACCGCCTTTTCTGTTTTGTTCTTTTAGACTCCAATGGTCTGTCGAAGTCGTTTGCATCCACAAATTACCGGATTTGCGAAAAACCTGAACAAACAAATTGAATTTTTCTGAGAATTCTTTTTCAAAAGTTCCAACACTCATTTCAGGGTTAAGATCGAAAAATGAAGATTCAACTTGAAATCCGCAGTCCTCCAGGGTTAGGTTTGAACTTAAATGTTCTCTATCAGAACTGCCTTCCCCTTCTTGATGAGCTGCTTTGTAGAATTCAATTTTGAGGTTGGCAAACTGGGATTGAAAATCTTTTTGAAGTTTGGATAAAGTATCCTGCTTAATCAATTTCATAATTATTTTTATTCAAACATAGGTTTATTATCAAAATTTTTTGGTGATAGTTGTCACCTAAAATAAGGGTATAGGTTGCACCAGATAACCTTTATCCAACAATAGTTTAATTAGGCCTTTAGGACCTCCCAAATGACCGGCCCCAACTGCATAAAGCCCCGATTGCATTTTCATTTTATTCTCCATTTGTTTCACCCAATTAGAATTTCTTTGGTGAATCATAATTCTGGTGATTTTTTCGTTTTCCTCGGATACTAACTGATACAGTTCCTCCACCGCACCTTTCTGATATAGATTAATTAAGTTTTGAAGGGCATCAGGCTGTGTTTCTTTTAATTGTATAGACTCGATTAACATTCTGGCTTGATCTTGGTAAGGAATACTATCAAAGATACTCATTTGAAAAGCCATGGTCTCTAACCCCCCTGTCCTTTTATTTTTTGCCAATGCTCTTTGATAAAGTTCCATTTCAACACTTGTGGAATTCTCCAGTTGACCTAGCGAACTCCCCTCAACCAAAGCATTTAAAAACATAGGTTTTAATCGATCTAAAACATACATTGGGAGCCCCATATCAGAAATAAAATTTTTAATCAATTCATATTCTTCATTGGAAACTAAAGATTGGAGGGTGGTACCGGTCATAAACGACTGCATCATTACTTCGAGTAATACATTATAATCTTCCATTTCATTCAAATCGATTTCAAAAATGACCTCGTCGATCCTACTCAATATGGAATCTAGTTTCGAAGAATATTGAAAGTCCTTTTTGGGAAGTAGATGTATCGTACCTAATAGGTAAGAGGACTTGGCTAAATTATTTCCACTTATTTCCCAAAGTAATGATTGGTTAGCAACTTGAGCGGAAGAAATCCAACTGGTTGATAAGAAAAAAAATAGGGATAAAAAAGTTAAAGTTAATTTCATTAGGTATGATTTATTCAAAAATAACGTTAAACAACCAAAAAAGTCTAATTTTGCACTCCTATGGGAAAAGTGAACTTTCAATACATCTGTTTATTCGTTTTCGCAATTATTGCTTTAGGAGGTTGTAAAAGTGAGTTTGAAAAAATTCGATCCTCCGGGGAACCGGACTTGCACTACCAAAAAGCACTCGAATATTATGAAAAGGAGGAATACCAAAAGGCACAAACTTTGTTTGAACTAGTAATCAGTTCCTATAGAGGACGGAAGGAAGCAGAGGAAATCTACTACAAATACGCCTACACGTTTTATTATATGGAACGGTACATCTTAGCCGCGTATTACTTCAATAACTTTTCTCAAACCTACGGTGGAAGTGATTATAAGGAGGAAACTGATTTTATGGCTGCTTATTCTCAGTATAAAATGTCTCCTAACTACAGATTAGATCAGACTTATACTCAAAAAGCTATAGACGATCTTCAACTGTATATCAATACCTACCCATTGAGTGAAAGAGTTAATGAGTGTAACAAACTTATAGATGAGTTGAGGAAAAAATTAGAACAAAAGGCGTTCTATGAAGGTATGCTTTATTTTGATTTAAGCCAATATCAATCCGCTGTGCAAGTTTTTGAAAATCTTTTAAAGGATTTTCCGGAAACTAACAATGTAGCTAATGTTAGGTATCAGATTATTCAATCTCTATACTTATTAGCAGAGAATAGCGTTGTTACTAAACAGAAGGAACGATACGAAGAAGTCATTGAAAAAGGAGAAGAGTTTTTAAAAAAATATGGAAACGAAACCATCGCTAATGAGGTTAGAAGTTTAATAGCCAATAGCGATAAAAATATCAAATCATTAAATTATGTCGGATATCAAAACTAAGGTTCAAGGTCTTGACCCTAATATTAAGGCAAGAGATATGGTAGATTTAGCAGCTAAGGCAAGTAATGTGTACGAAGCAATAGCTGTAATTTCTAAAAGAAGTAAGCAACTGTCTGTCGAACTAAAAAGGGAATTACATCAAAAATTAGAAGAATTTGCTACCTCTTCTGATACCATTGAAGAAATTAGTGAAAACAAGGAGCAAATAGAAATCTCAAAATTCTATGAAAGACTTCCAGATTCAACATTAATTGCCACTGAGGAATTCCTTGAAGATGAACTTCATTGGAGATATCCAGAATCCAAGAATAACGGAATCTAATAGAGAATTATGTTTATTCGGATATTGTTGTCCTTTTTGTTTATCAGCAGCCTCAATATGAGTTGGGGCCAAGAGCTAAACTTCTCTGTAAAAATCAATACACAGAAAGTACAAAAGGCCGACCCGGCTATTTTCGAAACTTTAACGCAAACTATGTTAGAGTTCCTGAATAATCAAAAGTGGACGGATGATATCTTTCAATTGGATGAAAAAATAAATTGCAATCTTCTCTTGACTATTCAAGAGGAAGTATCTGAAACTGGTTTTAAGGCAGAATTAGCTATTCAGTCTTCCAGACCCGTTTTCAACAGCAATTATGAAACGCCCTTATTAAATTATATTGATAAAGAAGTTTCTTTCAGTTATCAACAGTTTCAACCTTTGCAGTTTTCGAGAAACACCTTTAATGATAATTTATCTGCCATTCTGTCTTTTTATGTATATGTGATCCTTGGTTTGGATTATGATTCTTATTCACCTAGAGGTGGAGAGAATTATTTTCAGATTGCTCAAGAGATAGTAAACAATATACCGCAAGGAGTGGCTGATGCTAGTTCTGGTTGGCGTTCATTAGATGGAGATAGAAATCGATATTGGATGATTGAAAACATTTTATCTCCAAGGGTAAGGATTTTTAGGGAAAGTTTCTATAATTACCACCGTCAAGGATTGGATTTAATGGCTGAAGATGTAGAAAAAGGCAGAACAGCAATTAAAACGGCTTTAGAGGCCATAGTTGGAGTTACGAAGTCCTATCCTAATTCAATGATTGTACAAATGTTTGCTAATTCAAAGGCTAATGAAATTATCGAAATATATAAAGTAAGTCCACAAGACGAGCGGATGATAATCTCCCAGATTTTATCTGGACTAGATCCTGCTAATGCTAATCGTTATCGGGTACTTCGTTAATATATCACTTTAGTATATCCATTGAGTAAAAACATTGAGTTCCACACTGTATCAGGCGCATTACTTTTCAAGGGAGACTTCAAAATTAATTTCCCAATTCGCTTTAATGGCAGGAATCTCTCTAATCAATAGAGGCTCTGCTTGTAGCCCTTTGAAGTAATTTCCTGTATCCCATCGACCATTCTGATTTAAGTCAATGGCGATTTGTAGTAGATACTGACCAGGTTTTAAAAAATCGCAAAGGATTTCTTTTTCAGATTGATTGTTAATGGATGTTTGGAAAACTGGCTCGGACTGGTTAGTTGGATGTAAACTGATTAAATAGTTTTGGGTGCTATCCAAATGATTTAGTGATAGACTAACGGTTCCAAATTGCTCAGAAGATTCCAATTTTAGTTTGTATTCCAATGTATCATGATTTGATCGTCCAAAAATATCTGTAAAAGCCCCAGGTAAGAAAACTAATTGATGATTTTCAATTTCATTAGGAAGTGTTATTTCTAACATTCCATTATTGATTAAAATCCCTTTCCAATCGGGATTCTCCATTAATATACTATCCCTAACCAATTGAAATTTAGCAGTGTCAAATAAGTTGATAGGAGTGTTGAACCTAATTATCAGTGGTTTTCCAGAAATGATAGGCACAGGGTAATCATTTCTAGGAGAATTAGAGGTGAGATTGGTTTTTTCAAAATTGGAGCTAGGATTTGGAATGGCATATTGAACCGTGTCTTTCATTTCTTGATTCAAAGTGAGGGCTATTTGGATAGAATCTAAGGAGGAATGATACCATAAATAAACCGAATCCGCTTTATAATCAATCAAATACTCTTTTAAATGGGTAGGGAAGATTGCGAAATCTATGGAATCATAATTCCTGTTTAACTTCCATTTAATTATTCCATATTGATCGTTGGAAACACTTAAAATCTTAAGAGGAGGAACTTCTTTAAAAAAAGAAAGATGAATCAGGGAATCTTTCCAACTTGAATCTAGCACTATTGAATCAGGAAGAAAGCCAAATTCCTCTGTGTAGGGATCGTATTTGTAATTAAAGTTTTCATCCTTCCATCCCAACACTTTAAAGGTGTCAGATTTTAGATTAGAAAGGGTGACCATCCCATCTTTGTTGGTTTTTCCAAAATAAAAAGGACGTTCCTCAAGTACAATGGAATCATTCAATTGATCGTATAATGCCAATAAAGCTCCTTCCACGGTTTGCCCGGTCTTAATGTCAGTAATTCTTCCAGTTAATTCAAGAGAATCAATTACTATTCCGGTGGCAAAGATGTATCGAAGATTTTCCGCGGGGTTTCTTTCCGTCAGATCTACTACTGCATCACCAAAATTAATAGTATAGGTAGTATTGCTTTTTAAGATTTCCCTTTCGTCAAAATCTATTCTTAAACTCCTTTTTTTTAGGCTGTATGTAGGTCTATAGTTTAAAGGAGGAGAAAATAGAATACCTTGGCCAGGGTTATCTAGGCGCACAAATTCATCAAAGGTTAAAACGATTCTTTTCTTTTCAAATTGAGTTTCAAAAAATGTTGAAGAAAATAAAGAATCAATCCGAGGGGGTGTTTCATCTTTAGGGCCTCCAATTGGGGCTACAATATTTGCACAAGAGGTGAATAGCCAACCTAGTAAAATTGGTAAGTATATTCTCATAGGTGCGAATTTAGTTATTCTTTAAAGCTTCTTGGGTGAAACTTTATTAGGGTCTCCTTCAAAAATGCGGTATCTAAATGAGTATAAATTTCTGTGGTTGTAATAGATTCATGGCCTAGCATATCCTGCACTGCTTTCAAGTCTGCCCCTCCTTCAATCAAATGTGTGGCAAATGAATGTCTAAAAGTATGTGGACTTATATTTTTTTTAATTCCAGCTTTTTCAGCAAGATCTTTTATAATTGTAAAAACCATATTTCGACTGAGAATGTCCCCTCTTCTATTCAAAAATATATAACCCTCTGCCCCTTTTTTTATTCTGGGTAGCTTATTTCTACTATACTTCAGATAGGTGTTAATATGGTGAATAGCTGTTTTACCGATAGGTACCAAACGTTCTTTGTTTCCTTTTCCGACAACTCTAATAAACCCAATATCTGGAAAAAAATGATGGATTTGCAAATGGGTCAACTCACTTACCCTTAGACCACAAGCATACAAGGTTTCTAACAAAGCCCTATTTCTTAAACCGTGGGGAGTGCTGTGGTCAATACAGTTTAATAATAGGTTAATTTCCTCCACACTTAGAACCTCTGGTAATTTTCTGGATATTTTGGGTCCCTCTATATTGGAGGCAGGATTATTGCTAATTAAACCCTCTAGGCTTAAATACTTGTAAAAGTTTTTAATAGATGAAATAATCCTTGCTACGGAATTTTTAGCTAACCCAACATCAACCAAATCTTTAACGAATAACTCCAGGAAATCTTCTTTTACGGAAATGGGGGTTTTATCAATATTACAATTCGCGATATAGTGGAACAACTTTTTGACGTCGTCTATATAGGCTTTCAAAGTGTTGTTGGACATTCCTTTTTCTAATGCCAAATAACTTTTAAAGCCTTTTAACAAATAACTCCAATTTTCTCTCACATTAATTTTTTTTAATGTTTTCAACCATTAAAAAACTGGTCGGTTTTATGAAAATGATAGTATTACTATGATGATTATTAGTTTACCTATTAAATCAAATAAAATGACAACTATAGAGTTTACAAAGCAATTTCGGAAAAATGAGCAGGCTTTACTGGGTTTTGCCTTTAGTTTGACTAAAGATAAAGAAGAAGCCAATGATTTGTTTCAGGAAACTGCTTTCAAAGCTTATAAAAATAAAAGCCAGTTTATTCCCAAGACGAACATTAAAGCTTGGATGATGACCATTATGCGCAATACTTTCATCAATAACTATCGAAGGAATAAGCGGAGACTTCATTTAAACGAAAGTCAAAATGAATATGTTTTAACCCAACAGCAGGAGGGTATTTCAATAGGAAATGAAGGAGAGCGAAAAATTTATATTGAAGAGTTAATGAAAATGATTGAAAACCTGGAGGTATGGTTAAAAATCCCTTTCAAAATGTATCTTCAAGGCTATAAGTACGAGGAAATAGCTCAAGAATTGGACGCACCTTTAGGAACTATTAAAAGTAGAATCTTTATAGCGAGAAAAATCTTGAGAAAAGAGGTTAATCTAAAATTTCAAATGACTAATGCAAACTGGGAATACTAAGTTAAAGCCTATTACAAGGTTGCTTAAATTGATGCAACTCGACAAAAAAGAAATTACTTACATCTACTTGTATTCCATTTTGTCTGGTCTAATAGCTCTAACTTTACCATTAGGTATACAGGCCATAATAGGACTCATAGCGGGAGGAGGAATAACAGCATCCTTGATATTATTGGTCATTGTAGTTACTGTTGCCTCCTCTCTATCTGGGGTTTTCAGAGTATTGCAGTTAATTTTAACGGAAACCATTCAAAGGAAAATATTTGCTCGTTCTGCTTTTGATTTTTCCTATCGTTTGCCGAGATTTCAAATGAAAAATATTCATTTTAAATTTCCGCCTGAACTGGTCAATAGATTTTTTGATACGCTTACTCTTCAGAAGGGAATTCCAAAACTTTTGATAGAGATTACTACAGCGGTGTTACAAATATTTTTTGGTTTATTGCTCATATCTTTTTACCACCAATTTTTCGTTTTTTACAGTTTCATTTTAATTGCCGTATTGGTTTTAATTTTTAGATATACAGGTAAAAATGGGATTCAAACAAGTATACAAGAGTCTAGTAGAAAGTACAACGTAGCACATTGGTTGGAGGAGATAGCTAGAACCATGAGCACCTTTAAGTTAAGTGGGAATACCTCATTTTCTTTACAAAAGACAGACGAATTGGTGGAGAAATATCTTGAAGATCGTTTAGATCATTTTAAGGTTTTAAAAAGTCAGTACATTACCATTGTTGTGCTTAAAGCATTATTTACTGCTGCATTATTGTTTTTGGGCAGCATTTTGGTCATTGATAACCGAATCAATATTGGACAGTTTGTCGCTGCAGAAATTGTAGTGATTCTCATTCTAGCCTCTGTAGAGAAACTTATTTTGAGTATGGATACGGTTTATGATGTTTTGACTGCCATTGACAAATTGGGATTTGTTTTGGATTTGCCATTAGAAAATGAGGATGGAATTTCGGTGGAAGATTTAGAATTCAAGGCCGATGGACTATCGTTGCAGGTAAAAAATCTATCCTATCAATACCCGAATTCAAGGAAACTTACTTTAGAAAAAATTTCACTTAATATTCAGGCAGGGGAAAAAATTTGTATCAGCGGCTACAATGGATCGGGAAAATCTACTTTGCTTAAAGTTTTTTCTGGGTTGTTGTTAGATTACCAAGGGCAGCTGCTTTACAATGAAATACCACAGAAGAGCATTAAGATTTCTGAATTGAGGGAGATGATTGGTGATTATTGTGCGGAGGAAGACATTTTTGAAGGAACCATTTTTGAGAATATTTCTTTGGGTAGGAAGGGTATTGGAATAAAAGAGGTGACCAAGGCTCTTCAAGAAGTTAGATTGGACCATTATTTAAAGGATCAAGAGGAGGGTTTGAATACAGTAATACTGCCACAAGGGATGAATGTTCCGGGGAGTGTTCGCTTGAAGTTGCTTTTAGCTCGGGCTATTGTAGGGTCTCCCAAACTGGTTATTTTAAGTGGTTATTTCGGGGGATTTGAGCCAGCAGAAGAGAAAGCTATTGCCGATATGCTAATGAATCCTAAGAAAAACTGGACTTTGGTCATTTCGACAGATAACAGATATATGGCTTCTTTGGCAGATCGAATTTATATTTTGGATGCGGGTCAATTAGTCTTGGAAAATACTTTTGACCGAATAAAAAATACAGAACATTTCAAGAATGTTTTTGGAACTCAAACCATTTAATCCAAGATGGCATGCTAAATATTTCAAATAATACGATTACCAATAAACTTTCTATTGATTCTTTTAAGTCCCTCAAAAAGTCTAATATTTCTAATGTTGGAAAGAATTTTAGAAAGGGTTTACTGATTCTTTTTTTGTGTATCATTTTTATCAGTTTCATGCCTTGGACGCAGAATATCCAATCGAGGGGAGTAGTTACCACGCTGAAACCAGAGCAAAGGCCCCAGACTATTCATTCGGCTATCCCTGGCATGATAGAGAAATGGTACGTTAGGGAGGGAGACTACGTCGAAAAAGGAGATACAATTGTGTTTTTATCTGAAGTCAAACAGGATTATTTTGACCCCCAATTGGTAGAGCGGACCAAAAGTCAAATTAAGGCAAAGGAAGAGTCGCTGTATGCCTATCGGCAAAAAATAGAAGCCTTAAAACTCCAAGCCAAATCACTCGAGGCTGAGCAGGCTTTAAAAATAAATTCTTTAAAGAATAAAATTGATCAGTATGGTTTCAAAGTGGTATCCGATAGTATCGAGCAAATTCAATCCCAAATAGATTTTGAAATTGCCAACCGTCAATTGGAACGGTTTGATACCCTTTACAAATCAGGGGTCAAAACACTGACAGATCTGGAGGAAAAAAGATTAAAGTGGCAAGAAACCTCAACCAAATTAGTGGGTAATACCAATAAATTAGCTACCTCCAGGGTTATTTTAGAGAATTCAACTATTGAGTTAGAAATGAATTACTTTGAATTTCAGCAAAAGATGGCTAAAATTCAATCCGATATTTTTACAGCACTATCTCAGGCTAATGAGACTATGGCCGAGATTAATAAGTTAGAAATTTTGGCAGCTAATTACGAAAAGAGGAATTCTTTCTATCATTTGACAGCACCTCAAGATGGCTATATTACTAAAGTTATCAAACCCGGAATTGGGGAAATTCTAAAAGAAGGGGAACCTTTGGTAAGCATCATTCCTGGGTTTTATGAATTAGCTGTTGAACTATATATCAATCCAATGGATCTTCCTTTAATCGAGTTGGAGCAGGAGATTAGATTTATTTTTGATGGATGGCCTGCATTTGTATTTTCTGGTTGGCCAGGTTCTTTTTTTGGTACTTTTAAAGGAAATGTAAAGGCGATCGACAACAATATTAGTTCAAATGGAAAATATAGAATTTTGATAGCAGAAAATGCCAATCAAAAACCCTGGCCCAAGCAATTGAGGCCCGGCTCAGGAGCTCAGGGAATCGCCCTATTAAACAATGTTCCGGTTTGGTATGAAATATGGAGACAATTAAATGGATTTCCTCCAGAATTTTATAAAAATTCCACTAAATGAGATGGTTGATTCTTGTTGGTTCTTTTATTTTTTTACCAATTGAAAGTCGTTCACAAGTCCAGCAACAGGATACTATGACTATGCTTGATTTTTTGAATCGAGTTTTGAAATATCATCCCACTGCATTAATGGCAGAGCAAAAAACTCAGGAAGCAGAAGCCATGCTACTAATGGCAAAGGGAGGATTTGACCCCAAGTTAAAAGCAGACTGGTCCAGTAAGACTTTTGATAGTAAGAATTATTACTCTATAGGGAAAGCTGGCATTAATATTCCGTTAAACCCAGGTATAGAGGTGGTTGCAGATTATAAGATTGCCAATGGAATTAATGTAAACCCAGAGAATCTAATTCCCGCTGTTGGACAAAGTTCCATTGGTTTAAATATCAATTTGGGAAAAGGATTACTGTACGATGAGCGAAGGTGGTTGGTCCAGACGGGTAATCTTCAGCGGCCTCTTAACGAGGCTGAACGCTTATTGATGTTAAATGACTTATTGTACGATGCCGGCAAATATTATTTGGATTGGAAGTTTGCTGGATCAACTCTTGAAGCCTTAACTCAATATTTAGATTTGGCGTATGAGCGATTTGAAGGGGTTAAAAATGGTTTTTTAGTGGATGATTATGCAGCAGCAGATACTTTAGAGGCCTTTACGGTAGTTTTGAGTAGAATTCAATCCAGAAACGAAGCGTTAATTCAATTCCAACAATCTTGGTTGAATTTGACCACTTTTTTATGGGATGAAGCCACAGAGGTTATTCCATTGGCCAATGCCATTTTTCCCGAAGGGATAGAAACATTTCCTATTCGAAATTTACCAGATGAGAAAAAATTAATTGAATTAGCCGGGGCTAATCATCCCAAGTTAAATACAATTCAGATCAAGCAGCAGCAATTGGCGTTGGAAAGAAAATGGGCTGTAGAGCAATTCAAGCCAGAGTTACAGCTGTCCTTGAATTATCTCTCTAACCAGCAATCCATTGATAATATCAGTAGCTGGCTGATGGATAATAGATGGGCGTCTATACAGTTTGGATTTCCGCTCTTTTTGAGAAAGGAAAGAGGGAAGAGGGATTTAATTGAAGTAAAAACCAATGTATTGAATTTAGATAACGAAAGAACCCAAAACCAAATTTTTACTAAGATTCAGAACTATGCCAATACGGGTATGTTTTTGGCAGAGCAATTGGAATTAGCTATTACAGCTCGGGATAATTTTGCCAAATTATTAGCGTTTGAGAATTTAAAATTTGAGTTGGGTGAAAGTTCTTTATTTCTTTTAAATTCAAGAGAATCCAAATTAATAGAATCGGAAATATATCTCATAAAGTCCACGATAAATTGGCAAAAAAATCAATTGGAATTATTGTACGCTACTGGTTTACTACCGCAATATGTAGGAGGGAATTTAGGTTTTTAATGTTTGCAGGGTAAATCTTTTTCGACGGTTATACTGGTTGGGGAATTTGGGAGCGCTAAATTCTTGTAAAGGGTGATGTTTTCTTCGGTGGTCAACCATTTTGATGTTTCTCCTTTGGGCAAGTATAGTTGGATGCTATATTCAGTAACGGTTATCAAAGGTGATTCAAGGTCATCTCTTACACTGAGCCCACCGTGAAACACACAGGTTTCTGAAATAGTTACCACTGTGACCAAGTCTTTTTTTTCTTTTAGCATCTTTAGGTCTTGAGCATCTACTCTAAATCTCAATTCGTTTTCGGCGATTCTGATTTTCATAATTGATTTCCAAATATTTTCCCGTTAGGGTTTTCAAAAAAAGACAAGGTGACATTACCATCATAGAGCTCAGCGTAGGAATTATTATGAATCCACTCTCCTAAGTTCAGGTATCTGGAACCGTTAGCATTGAGGGTGTAATCAATGGGGAGGTGCCTATGCCCGAAAATAAAGAAATCAAAGTTTTCTTTCTGTAGAACTTCTAGGCAATATTGAATCAGCCATTCTTTTTCAGGACCAAAAAAAGATTGAGGATGGCTCTGAGATGATCTGCTTTGGACAGACCAAAAAGAGGCTAGAGGGATTCCCAGATCTGGATGTATCCAATTGAAAAGGAACTGAGCCCAATTGCTGTTAAAAACTTTTTTCAAGAATTTATATCCGTAATCCCCGGGGCCAAGACCATCACCATGGCCAATCATGATTTTTTTTTGATCAATGGTCCTGATAATCGGAGCTCGATGAGTCTGAATTCCAAGCTCTTCTTCAAAATATTTGAACATCCACATATCGTGGTTGCCTGTGAAAAAATGCATGGGTATGCCGCTGTCTGAAAGCGCAGCCAATCTTCCAAGCAAACGAACGTAACCTTTAGGGATGGCCTGGCGGTATTCAAACCAAAAGTCGAAAACATCACCTACCAAAAAAATCTCTCTAGCTTCTGGAGCAATTTGGTCTAACCATCTTATGATGGTTTTTTCTCTTTCCTGGCTATTTGAGATCCCCAGATGAAAATCTGAGGCAAAAAAAGTTTTTTTCATTCAATCATATTTAAGGATTGAGCCTTTGTTGGTTAAAATAATCCATCAATTTTTGGGCGTTACTTTTTCCAGCCACTTCCAATAACTCCATTTCAGTGGCTTCCTTTATTTTTTTTACTGAGCCAAAGTGGTTGAGTAATTTTTCTGCAGTTTTCTTACCTATACCTTCTATTTCAGTAAGTTGAGACCCGGTAAATGACTTGGATCGCAGGTTTCTGTGAAAGGTAATCGCAAATCTATGTGCCTCGTTTCGGGCTTGCTGAATTATTTTTAATGCCTCCGATTTTTTGTCAATGTAGAGTGGAACGGGATCACCAGGGAAAAATATTTCTTCCAATTTTTTTGCAATACCAATTACGGTGACCTGATCCAGAATTTTTAAGTTTTCCAATGCTCTAACAGCCGCGCTTAATTGACCTTTACCGCCGTCTATTACTATCAATTGAGGCAGCGGTTTCTTTTCTTTAAGTAGGCGACTGTATCTTCGACCTACCACCTCTTCCATGGAAGCAAAATCATCAGGTCCAATTACTGTTTTGATATGAAAATGGCGATAGTCCTTTTTGGAAGGTTTAGCGTTTTTAAAAACTACACAAGAGGCGACAGGTTGATTTCCTTGCAAATTAGAATTGTCAAAGCATTCCAAATGCAGGGGTAATCTATCCATTTGGAGGGCCTCTTTAAGTGTGGTTAGAATTCTTTCAGCTGGATATACTTTGGTTTTGGCCAACATAGCTTGCTTCTCTTTTTGCAAGAAATAATACTTGACATTTTTTTCAGAAAGCTCTAATAACTTTCGCTTATCTCCTTTTAATGGGATAGTTTGCAGCAGACTACTATCCTCCAACTGCACTTCAAAAGGCAGGATAATTTCCGTTGCAATACTGTTGAAGCGGTCTCTTAATTGAGGGATTGCAAATTCCAAGATATCCTCATTTTCCCGATCCAAATTTTTTATTAACTCCTGGGTATGGGATTGAATAATAGCACCATTCACAACCTTAAGGTAATTGACATAGGCTTCTTTCTCATTGCTTTGAATGCTAAATACGTCAACGTCTTTAATGGTAGTGCTGACTACAGTAGATTTGTGCTGATAATTTTCAAAAGAAATCAGTTTATCTTTTATGATTTGAGCTTCTTCGAATTTGAGATCTCCAGCAAGTTGCTCCATAATCATCTCAAAGTGTTGGCGGACTTCTTTAAAATTACCACGTAATATATTCTTGATTTGGTTTATTTTTTCCGTGTATTCTTCCGAAGATTCAAATCCTTCACATCCACCTTTGCAGTTTTTGATGTGATATTCTAGGCAAACTTTAAACTTACCGGATTGAATATTTTCTTCGGTTAGTGCATGGCTGCAAGTCCTGAGAGGAAATAATTGTTTGACTAATTCCAAAACGTTTTTTATTCTGCCTTTGGAGGTGTAAGGCCCAAAATAAGAAGAACCATCTCTGATTACCCTTCTGGTGATGAAAACTCTTGGAAACGGTTCATTTTTGATACAGATGTAGGAATAGGATTTATCATCCTTCAACATTACATTGTATTTGGGTTGGAATTTTTTAATCAAGCTATTTTCCAAAAGCAATGCATCGGTTTCAGTTTCTACAATAGTAAATTCCAGGTTGCCTGCATTGTAAACCATTGCTCTAGTTTTTCCTGCTCGATCTTTGCGGTTTCCAAAGTAGGAGGTAAGTCTATTTTTGAGGTTTTTGGCTTTACCCACATAGATAATGGTACCCTCTTTATCCAAAAATTTGTAGACTCCTGGCAGTTGTGGAATTTGGGGTTCTATATTTTTGAAATCCTTATCATTCATGGGAGTATTGGCAAATTTTAATCCTTGCTAATATCTTTATAAAGCTGTATCAATTCATGGGTTAATTTTTGTCCATCGAATTTTTTTACATGAATTTTACCGTCGGCAATCATTTGTGTTTGGAGTTGATTATCGGTTAAAATTAATTCAATTCCTTGGGATAATGCCTCTATGTCGGTTGGGGGAATTTTTAAGGCAGCTGTTCCTCCGGCTTCTACTAAAGAGGAGGTGTTGGATGTAATGACAGGAGTGCCAATTGAAAGGGCTTCAATAACAGGAATTCCAAAACCCTCCTTTTGGGAGGGATACAAAAATAATTGAGCCAACTTATAGGTTGATGGCAAATGATTGTATGGGATAGAGCGCCAAAGAACAAGTTTTTCTAACTGGTGTTGGTGGATGTATTTTTTTACATTTTGCTCGTAAGCTTTACCCCGGCCAACGACTACCAATGGAATTTTCAAGGATTTGGGAAGCAACTTTAACGCTTTTACAACGGTCATGAGGTTTTTTCGCTCAATGATACTACCTACATAAAGAATGAAATTATTGGGCAAATCATATTGTTGGCGGGTAAATTGTAAATCTTTTTCGGTTGGAGACGTTTTGAAGATCGGGGAACAATCTTGATATATTACGGATATTTTATCAGGATTTATTTGATAATACTTTACGATATCGGATTTGGTAGCCTCGCTTATAGCTATAATTCGACTTGATTCTTCGCAGGCTTTTCTCGATTTTTGATCGTAGAAATACCGATCTACTTGCGGATATTGATGAGGGAAATCTTTGAAAATTAAATCGTGAATAGTAACTACAGATGGGATGTTGGTTTTTTTTATCCCCAGTGGAATTTCATTGGTGAGGCCGTGGAATAAGGATAGTTTTTTGAATTGGGAATTATTTACCAAGTTTCTCCTTCTCCACCAAGATTTAAATGGAAACCCAGTTGGGGGACCAATAATTTGACAATTATTGGATTGGTGAAAAACTTCGTTAAAAGGGTGGTGGTTAATATGCGAGGAAAATAATTTATAGTGGTGTTCGGGGTAGTATTTTAGTAAGTTTTCAACTAATGTTCTACTGTAATTTCCCAATCCAGTAAAGTTTTGAAAAATTCTTTTTGCATCAAATCCAATATTCATTTGATAATGAAGTTTACTCCCATTCGTTCCATCCTTCAATTGGCGGTTGTTTATATTCATTTTTGGCAGCTATTCTTTCTTTCTGGCGCTCAATGACCAAACGCGCTAAGGTCTCAGCTGGTTCTCCTTTTCCCGAAGGGGAAAGGGCTTCTCTAACTGCTTTTTCAGAAACATCAATTCGGTACATTAGGGTAAACAAATAAGCGGGTCTATAGGCTAGTAACTCGCTTATTTTTAATTTTAGTGCTTCTAAAAGCATTTTTTCATCTAAGAAATTATCGTCTGGTTGGATTTCTAAAGATTGGCAAATGGTATCTAAAGTATTTTTGTTCATTTTGGATTGGACCGTTAAGAGATTTTAAATATTAATGGGTAAAAAGCTGTAAAGTTCTAAATATGCTGGTGAAAACTAGAGGTATTTTGTTGCATACCTTACCTTATGGGGAAAGCAGTGTGATCGTGGAGATCTACACGGAGGAGATAGGTATGCGCAAATATATTTTAAATGGAGCTCGGGGCAAAAATTCCAAAATTAAGCCAAGCTGTCTTCAGGTGATGGCCTTATTAGACTTGGTGGTTTACGAAAAAAATATTGGTCACCTTCAGCGGGTAAAGGAGATCAATAATGCTTGGGTATATAGGGGGATTCCCTTTGATTTATATAAAGGTTCAATTGGTTTGTTTATGGCGGATATGATTAGGAAGGCCATTCGGCAAACCAATCCTGAGCCTGGTTTATTTAATTTTCTCTATCGTTCTTTTACAGCGTTGGATAACTTAGAAGAGAGAAATCCTTTGTATCATTTAATTTTTCTGTTGCAATTATCAGGATATTTGGGGTTTCAACCTATTCCCCCTCCTGAGAGTGGGGAAAATTATCTTTTTAATTTGCGGGAAGGATGTTTCGAAGCGGAAATTCCCGACCACGGTGATTTCGCCGATAGGGAAACCTCTGGTTTACTGGGTAAACTAATGAAGGTTTCGGGCCCTGTTCTTAAAAAGAGAGAGAGGGCTCTAATTTTAGAACTATTGATTAGGTATTACCGACTACATATTGAAGGTTTCCCTGAAATTCAATCTCATCATATTTTGCAGCAGGTTTTGTGACCCTTTTTTTTCTATTAGGTTTGAAATCAGCGTTAAATTTAGATATTTGTAGTTTCCAATAAAGACTAAAATGGCGGATCAAGCAGATTTATTCAAGCGAGTGGTAGCCCACTGTAAAGAGTATGGTTTCATTTTTCAATCTTCAGAGATTTACGATGGTTTAAGTGCAGTATATGATTACGGCCCCTATGGAGTAGAGTTAAAAAATAATATCAAGAAGTATTGGTGGGAAGCCATGGTTAATATGCACGATGAAATTGTAGGGATAGATGCTGCTATTTTTATGCACCCTAAGACTTGGAAGGCTTCCGGTCATGTCGATGCGTTTAATGACCCTCTAATTGACAATAAAGATTCCAAAAAGAGATACCGGGCGGATGTGTTGGTGGAAAACCATTTGGATAAGATAGAGGCGAAAATTAATAAGGAGGTTGAGAAGGCTGCAAAGAGATTTGGCGAGTCTTTTGATCGAGATACTTTTGTTAGCACGAATCCAAGGGTTTTACAAAATCAGGCCAAATTCGATGAGATAAAGGAAGAATTAGCCAATGCCATGTCGAGTAACGATATGGAAGGGTTAAAAAATTTAATTGAGCGATTAGAAATCGCCTGCCCTGAAAGTGGTTCAAGAAATTGGACCGATGTCAGGCAATTCAATTTGATGTTCTCTACTCAGTTAGGGAATATTGCGGGTGAAGAAGGCAAATTGTATTTGCGTCCAGAAACGGCACAGGGGATTTTTGTCAATTTTTTGAATGTTCAAAAATCTACCCGACAAAAAATTCCATTTGGAATAGCACAAATTGGAAAGGCATTCAGAAATGAAATAGTCGCTCGACAATTCATTTTCAGAATGCGGGAATTTGAACAAATGGAGATGCAATTTTTCATCAAGCCAGGCACGCAAAAGGAATGGTATGAATATTGGAAGCAAGCGAGGTTGAGATGGCATTTGGCTCTTGGAGTACCTAGTGAAAAATACCGTTACCACGATCATGATAATTTAGCTCACTACGCTGATGCTGCGGTAGATATACAGTTTGATTTTCCATTTGGTTTCAAGGAACTAGAAGGTATTCATTCAAGGACGGACTTTGATTTGGCAAGCCATCAGGATTTATCAGGTAAAAAATTGCAGTATTTTGATCCTGCTACCAAAGAGAGTTATACCCCTTTTGTGCTGGAGACTTCTATAGGATTAGATAGGATGTTTTTGGCGATGATGAGTAACGCACTAGTGGAAGAAGTTATTGGCGAGGCTGAAGATGGAGAAAATAAGCGAGAGGTTTTAAAGCTTCACCCTGCATTGGCACCTGTTAAGTGTGCTGTTTTACCCCTCAAAAGAAATGAGGAAAAGTTGGTGGAGAAAGCCAGAGCAATTACACAGCAACTAAAGCCCCACTTTAAAGTTTTGTACGACGATACCGGGAGTATTGGTAAGTTATACAGAAGGCAGGATGCTATTGGAACTCCATTTTGTGTTACTGTGGATTTCGATACGCTTGAAGACCACTGCGTTACGTTAAGAAATAGAGACACCCTGGCGCAGGAGCGCATACCCATTGATAAATTAGCGGAAAGAATATCGCCCGAAGTTAGTATAACCGCGTTACTTCAAAAATTGAGTGGTGAGTAAGTACGCTCAATGGTGGTCTTATTTTGTCGTTCTTGGATTATTGGTGAGGTTTTTCTCATTTTTCATTTCAGTAATAGATCATGATGATTCAACTTATTTGGTCATAGCTAAAGCTTTAGCAGATGGTCAGTTGTACTGGATTGATGTTTTTGATACCAAGCCTATTGGAATATTTTTGCTTTACGGGTTTTTCATGAAGATCCTTGGGATGACAGGAATAGTATCTTTCAGGATTCTCGGAACTTTATTTATATCAAGTACTTCTTTTTTTATTTTTAGAATCATTTCGATTAAAACCCTTAATACAAAAGCAGCTTTTTTTGGAGGGTTGGCTTTTCTTTTGATGAATTCAACCTTTACTTTTTTTGGTATTTCACCTAATACGGAGACTTATTTTACTTTTTTCACTGCTCTTGGAAGCATGTGGGTTTTAACAGGTCAATGGAACGGAAGGTATTTTATAGCAGGATTAATGCTTGGAATAGGGTTTGTTATCAAATATGTGGTATTATTTGATATGATTGGACTGGGGTTGCTGGTTCTTTTGACTAGAGATACTACTTTAGGTCAACGTATTGCAAAGGTAGCCTGGATGGCTTTAGGTAGTATCATTCCATTTTTTGGAGTGGCGTTTTGGTATTGGACTTCAGGTCATTGGGATACTTTTTATTTCCATACTTTTGAGGTATCAGGTAGATATCCTTCGAGCGCTGCATTTTGGGAATATCCTTTGTTTTTGGTTGATTTTTTGGGACGATTTATCATTATATCCTATTTCGTTGGAGTCTATATATACCGGAAGAGTTACAGGGCCACAGGTTGGAATTTGCATTATTGGTTGTTTTTAACTTGGATATCTGCACTAATTCCTGGCAAATTTTTTGGGCATTACTTTATTCAGTCAATGGTCCCTATGAGCTTAATATTTGGATTGGTACTGGCTAAAGAAAAGGATTTTTTGAGGTTAAAATGGAGAGATTGGTATCGGTTTAAAACTGGTGCAATTCTTTTTTCCCTTTGGGCATTAACCGCTGTTATCTTCCAAAAATTGGATTATTGGGATCGAACAGATTATCATAAGCAGGTTGCTGATTACTTAAGGGTAAAAATGGGAAAGGAGGACAAGATTTATTTAGGAAATTCTGGCCAGGTAATTTACTATCTATTGGATAAAAGCAGTCCCATTCCTTACATTCACCCATCTTTATTTTGGCAAAAGCAACACCTGGAGGCCATGGAAATTCCTGTTGATCAAATTATTGGAAATTTGAAATCATTGGAGCCGGAATATATTATTATGAAACCTTTGAGTAAGAAAGAAACTGTTTCCCACACCAGTTTGACGCAATGGATAGACAACAGATATTCTGTGGATACCATAATGGGCGGAAAGGAACTTTTCCAAATCTATCAATTAAGAGGGATTTCCAATTAATGTTGGGAAGTAATCAGCAGACTTAAGTCCATAAATTTTAGATTGAACCTTTGGCTGAGATAGGCATTAGTGAGGTATCCTTTAAAGGAATAGATGCCATTGCGCAATCCCGGTTGGGAAGTTATAAAATATTCTATTCCAGCTGGGTGAGATGCCTTTAATAAGATGGGAGTTAAGATGTTACTAAAGGCAATAGAAGCCGTTCGGCTAACTTTAGAAGCCATATTAGGGACACAATAATGAATCACATCGTGCCTAATAAATGTGGGATTTTCAAATGAGGTAACTTCTGAAGTTTCAAAACAGCCACCTTGGTCGATGCTAACGTCTATAATTACGCTGCCTTTTTTCATGGACATGACCATATTTTCATCTACAATCATGGGAGTTCTACCAGTTTTGGAATGCATGGCTCCGATTGCTAAATCAGCAGAGATCAATTCTTCTTTTAAATACGTTTGATTGACTGCAGAAGTGTAAACGGGTCTTCCTATTTTATTTTGAAGTTTTTTTAATTTGTAGATATTATCATCAAAAATCCTTACTTCCGCTCCAAGTCCCAGCGCTGCTCGAGTGGCATATTCAGAAACTATTCCAGCTCCGAGAATGACCACCTTTGCACTAGGTACCCCTGAAATGCCACCTAAAAGCATCCCCTTCCCTCCTTTAGCTTTGGAAAGTAACTCTGCTCCTGTTAGGATGGCATTGAGTCCCGCCATTTCACTCATAATTCTGACTATTGGAAAAGTGCCAACCTCATCTTGTATATATTCCATCGCCAAGGCAATTACTTTTTTGGACTGTAATTTCTGAATATAGTCACTATTGATGAGGGGTAGTTGCAAAGGGGAAATAAGCAACTGGTAAGGCTTCATTAGTTCAATTTCTTGGACAGAGGGCGGAGCTACTTTGATGATGAGATCGCAATCGTAAACTTCTTCCAGGCTGTTACAAATTTTTGCCCCAGCTTCTGAAAATTCTTGATCCGTGAAATGAGCGCCAATTCCGGCGTTGGATTGGACTAAGATTTGGTGACCATGAGTGACCAGCGTTCGAATAGACGATGGAATAAGGGCTACTCTTTTTTCTCCCTTTGTTAGTTCTAATGGAATACCTACGGTAAATTTCCCTCCTTTTAATTGCTGAGGAAGCATCTCCGTCATGGTTTCAATTCCAACGTGTGTCAGCTCTTTCGGAATGGGAATTTTCTTTCCTTGATCACTCATTTAGAAACAAAAATTATTTACAAAAATAGGATTTTTCTGTGGGTGGAATTGATAATTTCAATTCGTATAGGGAAACAATCGGTCGGAAGGAAGTCAACAGCTATTTGAGGCCATTCTATAAAGCAATAATGACTGCCATCAGTTACTTCTTCAAAACCTATATCAATTAATTCATTTGAACTTTCTAACCGGTAAAGGTCTATATGATAGATGACCTCATTTTGATCAGTTTGATATTCATTGATGATACTGAATGTTGGGCTAGTCACTTCATCTACACAACCCATTTGGGCGCAAATACTTTTGATAAGAGTGGTTTTGCCAGCTCCCATATCTCCGTAAAAGAGCCATACTTTTCGATTACCTGCTTTTAACCTTATTTCACTAGCGGTTTTATTTAGGTTTGAAGCAGATTGGTCGTAGGTTATCATGGCGTATTTTGTGACTAAAAATACCTATTTTTGTGTTATGGAAAATAAGGAAAAAAATTCTGGAAACGGGTCGTCAAATGGAACTTATGGTGCAGGTAATATTCAAGCACTTGAAGGATTGGAGGCAGTTAGATTGCGTCCAGGAATGTATATTGGAAGTACTGACACCAAGGGGTTACATCATTTGGTTTGGGAAGTCATAGATAATTCCATAGATGAACATTTAGCGGGGCATTGTTCCAAAATTGATACCATAATTCACAAAGATGGTTCCATTACCGTAATTGATAACGGAAGGGGTATTCCAACAGGGATGCATGAAAAACTTCAAAAATCTGCATTAGAGGTAGTAATGACGGTTTTACATGCTGGAGGAAAATTTGATAAGGATACATATCAGGTTTCTGGGGGATTACATGGTGTTGGTGTGTCTTGTGTGAATGCGCTTTCTTCTCATTTAAGAGCTGAAGTCAGAAGAGAGGGTAAGGTTTTTGAGCAAACCTATGAAAAGGGAATTCCTACCTCTAAAGTAAATATCATCGGAGATGCTGACCAAACGGGTACTAAAATTACCTTCTTACCAGATGAAAGCATTTTTGAAACCACGCTATATAAATTTGATGTTTTATCCAATAGATTAAGGGAATTAGCCTTTTTGAATAAAGGGTTGACTTTAACACTTGTGGATGAAAGAGAAGAGGAAAAAGGGAAGTACAAAACGGAAACCTTTTATTCAGAAGGGGGATTAAAAGAGTTCGTTACTTTTTTGGATAATTCCAAACAGCGGTTGTTGGAACACCCCATTCACGTGATTGGCAAAGAGGATAATGTGGAGGTAGAAGTAGCCATGTTATACAATACTTCTTATTCTGAATTGATTTATTCGTACGTCAACAATATCAATACCAGAGAAGGAGGAACCCATGTAAATGGTTTTAGAATGGCGATCAATCGGATATTTAAAAAGTACGGGGAGGACAATGGCTTTTTTAAAAAAATAAAGCCAAGTGCTGAAGATTTTAGAGAAGGATTAACAGCGGTCATTAGTGTTAAGGTTCCCGAGCCACAATTTAAGGGTCAAACTAAAGGAGAATTGGGTAACTCAGAGGTTACGGGGATTGTGTCTAGGGCCATGGGAGATATCTTGAGTGCCTTTTTGGAGGAAAATCCAAAGGAAGCTAAGCGGGTAATGGATAAGGTTATTCTAGCGGCAACAGCCCGTCAAGCAGCGAGAAAAGCCAGAGAACTTGTTCAACGAAAAAATGTCCTCACCGGAAGTGGACTTCCGGGAAAACTTGCCGATTGTTCAACTAAAAAATCTGAAGAAGCAGAAATATTTTTGGTGGAAGGAGATTCAGCGGGCGGAACAGCCAAACAGGGAAGAGATAGACATTTTCAAGCAATTCTTCCATTGAGGGGAAAAATTTTGAACGTAGAGAAGGCTTTAGAGCATCGGATTTACGAAAATGAAGAAATTAAAAATATTTTTACTGCCTTAGGGGTGAGTATTCAGGAAGAAGAAGGGGGAGAAAGGGTTTTGAATATTGAAAAACTGCGGTATCATAAAATCATTATCATGACGGATGCTGATGTAGATGGAAGTCACATCACTACCTTGATTTTGACATTCTTTTTCCGATATATGCGGCTGCTGGTAGAACAAGGTTATATCTATATTGCTGCGCCTCCCTTATATTTGGTTAAAAAGGGTAAACAGTTTAGGTATTGTTGGTCGGAAGAGGAAAGAAAGGAGGCCATTGCCACTTATGGTTCCGGAGAAAATGATAGCAGCGTCAAGGTACAGCGATATAAGGGGCTCGGGGAAATGAATGCAGAACAACTTTGGGAAACCACCATGGATCCTGACACTAGAATTCTTAGGCAAGTTTCCATTGATGATGCTAAAGAGGCAGATAGGGTGTTTTCTATGTTAATGGGAGATGAAGTCCCCCCAAGGCGGGCCTTTATAGAGGCTAATGCTAAGTATGCCAATGTGGATATTTGATTAAATGCAACCAAATAGCATTTACGATAGAATTATTTTCGGTCTAAAAGTTAAACTGCTTAGACAAAAAAATGGTATGTCATTTTCTGAACTTTCCAGATTAAGCGGCATATCAATATCTTATCTAAATGAAATTGAGAAAGGAAAAAAGTTTCCCAAAAAGGAAAAATTGAGGATGCTGGCCAATGCTCTGAATACTTCAGAGTATCAGTTAGAATCTTCGGAAATGGAAGATCAATTAGCTCCTGTTGCCCAATTGCTTAAGTCTAACTTTCTCAATGAATTACCCTTGGATCTGTATGGAATTGAGCTGTCTAAAGTGGTTGAAATTATCGCCAATGCTCCGGTTAGAGTAGGTGCATTTATCTCTACGTTAATAGAGTTATCTCAAAACCACGAGGTTAAGGAGGAAAATTTCTTCTTCGTTGCACTAAAAAATTATTTGGAGCTTAATCATAATTATTTTGAGGATCTAGAAGAAACAACCAGCAACTTCATTAAAGCACACCATATAGCGGATAACTATCCTGTTTCTTCTGCTACACTTGGAACAATTTTATCTACTGAATACGATTATCAAATTGTTCGAGGAGGGTTAGATGAAATTCCAATATTGGGGGAGTTCAGAGCCTTATTTCTTCCACTTGAAAGAAAATTTCTTACCAGAAGTTCTTTAACGGAGCGCCAATTAGCATTTGAATTTGGAAAAGAATTGGGTTTCTCGGTTTTGAAATTAAAGGAAAGGTCAAACACCTCTTCAATTATTAGACCTCAAACTTTCGAACAAGTATTGAATCATTCAAAAGCTATATATTTTTCAGTAGCACTTCATTTACCTATTAACTCCTTTGTAAAAAATGTACAAAGATGGTTGGACGCACCAAAATGGAATGGTCAGCTTTTTTGGGAAATCTTCAAACAGTATGATGTATCTCCAGAAATGTTTTTTCATCGGCTAACCAATGTCTTACCTAGATTCTTTGGCATGGACAAAATATTTTTTATTCGATTGGTAGGTGATGCTAACACGGATTATTTTCAAATTGATAGAGAATTACATATTAATGTCAAGCCTCAACTTCATTCAAGTGGTCCGAATGAACACTATTGTAGAAAATGGTTGGGAATAAGTTGTTTGGGGCAAGTAGAAAAAGTATCAGAAGTTACAGTCCAAAGGTCCAAGAGTATAGTAAGTAAAGAAGAGTATCTGGTAATCAGTATGGGTTCTAAACACCGCACGGATAAAGACAAAAAAGTGAGTGTATCCATTGGTATTAGAATTGATGAAAACTTAGGAAATAAAATCACATGGTTATCGGATTCTTGTTTGATGGAACCTGTTTTGGTTAATAATAGTTGTGAAAGATGTGGGGCAGTAGATTGCGAAAAAAGAGTGGCTCCTCCTTTGATTGAACAAAGGAAAAGGAAATTACATTCTATTTTGGACACTTTAAAAAATTTGAACGCGGTGTGAGTTTAATTGGTGATTCAGGATTTATTGAAAAATGGCAGAGAAGAAAAAACCTAGAAAAAAGGTTGAAATACTAAATAAAAGAGCGGCTTACGATTACAGTTTTTTGGAAAAACTTGTAGCAGGCGTAGTATTGCAAGGAACCGAAATCAAGTCTATCAGGTCTGGTAATGTTAACTTAGCAGATGCCTTTTGTATATTTAAGGGGGGAGAGCTCTTTATAAGAAATTTGTTTATAGCCGAATATGAGTTTGGTAACATTGCTAATCACGAGCCAAGGAGAATTCGCAAGCTTTTATTAAAGAGACAGGAGTTAAGAAAACTTGAAAAAAAGGTTAAGGAAAAAGGGTTGACCATAGTTCCTGTCAAACTATTCATAGATGACCGTGGTTTTGCTAAAATTGAAGTCGCCTTGGCAAAGGGTAAAAAAGTTTATGATAAGCGGGCCACTATTAAAGAAAGGGAATCAAAAGTGGCACTTTCAAGAATAAAAAAGCTTAATTTGTGATAATCATGAAAAATAATGATATGAAAAAATTGATGTTTATCTTAATCAGTTCTGGCCTGTTATTTTCTTGTGCTCAGGGATATCAAGAGGATTCCACTGCGAATAGTGCGGTTAACCCTAATAGACCAGACCAGATTGCTCCAATGAATAATACTCCTTCACCTGTAGCCTCTGGGGTTCAACATTATATTTGTCCAAATAATTGTGCGGGAAGTGGAGGTGCTACTGAGGGAACGTGTCCAACTTGTGGTTCTGCTTATACCCACAATCAGGCTTTCCACAATCAAACGCAGCCAACACAAAACCAACCAGTTGCCAATTCTGGAGTACAACACTACATCTGTCCAAATAGCTGTGCGGGAAGTGGAGGTGCTACTGAAGGAACATGTCCAACTTGTGGTTCTGCGTATATTCATAATCAAGCTTTCCACAATCAAGGAGCTCCTTCTGCAGCTTCACCTATTCAGGCCGCACCTCAGGGAACCCAACCGCTGAGTCCCTTGTTTCAAAATCAAACCTCTGGGTCAAATAATGCTGGGAATACGCCCTCAGCTTTGTCTATAGGTACAGTTAACCCTGGTGTCTATCATTATGTATGTACCAATGGGTGTGCAGGGGGGAGTGGTGCAGCTGGCAATTGTGCGACTTGTGGTGCAGCACTAGCTCATAATGCAGCTTATCACAATAATTAAAAAAAACACATTTGGAAGAAGCTTCATTTTCTATACCTACTTCTAAAGGAATCATTAGAGGGCTTAAGGTAGGTCAGGGTAATCAACTTTTCATAGGTTTCCACGGATTTGCTAACAGTGCTCGTTATATGTTGCCTTTAGCGAAAGCGCTGTCGGATGACTCTATCTTTTATGCAATTGATTTGCCTTTCCACGGAGATTCAGATTGGAAAGATTCTTATTTCAATGCATTTGACATTGCAGAGATTTGTCAAAAAATAATGGAAAGGGAAGACTGTTCTCTTTTTTCTATTGTTGGTTTTAGTATGGGTGGCAGGATTGGAATCAAACTACTTGAGGTTATCCCTCAATCTATTGATAAACTCTATCTAATTTCTCCGGATGGTTTTGGAACAAGATGGATTAGGCATTTGGAAAAAATTCCTTTTAAATTCCGACTCAAATTAGCCAATTGGGATAAAATAGACTTGACTTTATTAAAATTTACCAAATTCTTAGAGAATACAGGGGCCATCAATGGGTTGCCGCATAGATTTTTTAAGAATCATTTGAATGATATACAGAGGAGAAATAGAATGTTTGGTAGTTGGGTTTCCCTTTCTCATTTTTCTGTTAAGCCCAGAAGGATTAAAAGAAATTTGAAAAGAAATGGAAAAGAAATCATGCTGGTCTTTGATAGAAATGATCCTATTATTTCCAGTAAAAAAGCCATCAGACGCATGAGCAAACTAAAATCTTATGCCAATTTGGTGCAAACAGATGGAGGGCACAAGATTGCGGTTGACGCAATTAGACCACTTATTCAACGAAATAAATAAGAGCCAATATCTTATACTATCTGATCAGCCTAAAAGTAATTCCGGAATACAAAGAAAAGGTGTTGATGATATCTTGATCAGGTCCAAGGCCTTTACCAAGTTTTCTATTGGTATGCCTATAAGTGGGCTGGACAAACCAATTGAAACGCTTTCCAATAGGATGTTCAAATGATAAACCTAAATCGACAGACATATAGGTATTTTCAGCAAATCCACCACCTTCTAACCACCCTTTATTTAATTGTTTACCTCTAATAGAATTTGATAGGTTATCTAGTATGCCAGATTTATAGTTATTGAAGTCAGATGTGCCCTTAAATTGCATTTTGTAATCAGCATTTAGCGCTATATTCCAAGCCATACCAGCCAAAGCAGATATTTTCCAATTTTTGATTTCAATGAGTTCTTTTTTAAGGTGCAAGGGTACGGTCAAAATATTTAACTCTATGTCTTCAAGTCGTTTTCCAAAAAATCCATTTTTTACCGATCCTGCGTAATAAATAACTTGTCTTGGAGAATAGTGCTTATTAGAAATTATTAAACCGGTTTGAACTGTATAATTTGGTCGGTGTAAATCAACAGTCAGACCTAATGAATAACCATGTGCATATCTGTCCAATTTATCAAACCTATTTTCAGGATCAAAGGGGGTAACTATTCTATTCGCATCAGCTCCATAAAAGAAATTATAGGATACATATTTTTTGAATTCTTCAGTTGTATTATTGGTAATTGGGCTTAAAGAAGCTAGAGAGTGGACAGCAACGGCCTGAATCCCTTCAAGTACCTTCGTCTTTTCAACCTTCGGCTTTGGACTAGAAATTGACTGGTTAAGTTTAGCTTTTAAATCAACCTGTTCTCTTTTGAATTCAACCTTAGTTTGAACTGGAGGAAGACTGGCAAACTGTTTGTATTGATTGGGTAGTACTAAGGAACCATTAAGATTAGAATCATCTATCTGTATGCCCGAGAGCTGGCTTTCAGGGGGGAGTATATTTCCAAGATTACTGATTATAGGTTTAGCTGGGTCTAACTGAAGGGGAAGCTGATTAAGGAAATAAGTTATTAAAAGCAAAAAGGAAAATTCCACTAATTTGAATCGAAACACTTTATTTAACCAGCCAAACTCGGATTCAATTCTTCTAGCTAAGGGTTTCCAAGATTTTGGATCAAAAGGCACTTCAAATCTTTGAAGTTTGTGTTTAATTACCTCGTCGAAGTGATCATCAGCTTCCATTTTCTTTTCAAAAGAAGACCAGTCTGCCTTCGATTGAGAAGGCGAAAAAGAACTTAGTTTATTTTTTATAATATCGTCAAATTCTTTTTGACTCATTTCCTTCTATTTGTTACCAATACTTCTTTTAGTTTCATTCTGGCTTTAACCAGGTTACTCCTAGAGGTACTTTCAGTAATAGAAAGCATTTCTCCTATTTCTCTATGCGAATAACCTTCAATAACAAACAAATTAAAAACTGCCCGATATGAATCAGGAAGTTTTTGAACGGCTTTCAAAATTTCTTTTTCAGAACACTTGCTCAAGGCATCTGCTTCCAAGGAACTTATTTCGAAAGCAGTTTCAATATTCTCGGTTTTTCTACGCATATTTTTTCGATAAAAATCTATTGCGTTATTAACCATTATCCTACTCATCCATGCCACCAAAGAAGTTCCTTCCTGATACTTGGAAATGTTTTGAAAAACCTTAATAAAACCTTCATGGAGAATGTCTTGAGCATCCTCTTTTTTGGTAGCATACCTTAAACAAATACCCATCATTTTACCATAGTATTCTTCGTATAGAATACGCTGCGCCCATTTTTCATTGCGAATGCAAGCCTGTATTAGGTCTCTTTCTTCGCTATTTAAAATCAGTGCTATGTCCATAAAATGCATTTAGTAGCCTAAATATAGCCCTAATTCAATTCCTTTTCAAAAAAAAGAAAGTATCCGTATAACGTTTGTAGTTAATATATTGCTGCTTGTTAATTTAGAAGCTAATTATTTGAAACAAAATGTTTGATAAATGCTCTGAATAATACTACCTTTATCAACTGAATTGATCGAAATAAATGGAAGAGAATAGTGAGCAAAAAAATGGGACCTCGGCTGAGGTAACTTTAGATGAAATGTATCAAGATTACTTTCTGGATTATGCATCTTACGTAATCTTAGAAAGGGCAGTTCCTGGAATTATTGATGGTTTGAAGCCAGTACAAAAGAGGATTTTGCACGCTATGAAAGAGATGGATGATGGCAGGTTTCATAAAGTTGCCAACATCATAGGACAAACCATGCAATACCATCCTCATGGAGATGCAGCAATTGGAGATGCATTGGTTAATTTGGGACAGCGTGAATTATTGATAGATACGCAGGGCAATTGGGGCGATATCAGAACTGGCGATAGAGCTGCCGCTTCCAGATATATTGAAGCGAGATTAACCAAATTTGCTTTAGAAATCGCTTTTAATCCGCAAACTACCGAGTGGCAACTATCTTATGATGGTCGGAAAAAAGAACCAGTAGATCTACCAGTAAAATTTCCTTTATTGTTGGCTCAAGGAGTTGAGGGTATTGCAGTTGGGTTATCCACCAAGATTTTACCTCATAATTTTATTGAATTAATCAAGGCTTCAATAAGGATTTTAGAAAATAAAAAAGTACAGCTTTATCCTGATTTTTTAACTTATGGGAAGATTGATGTTACGGATTATAATGATGGAAAAAGAGGTGGAAGGGTAAAAGTAAGGGCCTCCATTGAGTTGGTAGACAAGAGTATTCTGGCAGTTCGCGAATTACCTTACGGAGTAACTACTTCATCGCTTATAGATTCAATTTTGAAAGCGACGGAAAAAGGTAAAATTAAAATTAAGCGTATTAGCGATAATACGGCGAAGGATCTAGAAATTTTAATTGAATTAATGCCAGGTACTTCCCCTGATTTAGCAATTGATGCCTTATATGCATTTACGGATTGCGAAATTTCAATTGCGCCTAATGCTTGTGTCATTATTAATGATAAGCCCCATTTCTTAACAGTTACTGAAATCTTAGAAGCCTGTACGGCCAACACCAAAAGATTATTGGGTATTGAGTTGGACATCAAAAAGGGAGAAACGGAGGAAAAATGGCATTTAGCTAGTTTAGAAAAGATATTTATTAGCAATAGAATTTATAGAGATATAGAGGAGTGCGGGTCTTGGGAAGAGGTGATTCAGGTCATAGACCAGGCTTTAAAAAAATATGTAGTGGGTCCTGATGAAATGTTGGAAAAAGGAGATTCCAGATTAAGACTCAAACGGGACATTACCGAGGAGGATATTGTCAAGCTTACAGAAATAAGAATAAAAAAAATATCTAAGTACAATCAATTTAAGGCCGAAGAATTGATTGCTGAATTAGAGTCAATGCTCCAAGAAATTCAACATCATATAGAGCATTTGACTGAGTATACTATTAATTATTTCAGAGATCTGCTTCAAAAGTATGGGAAAGGTAGAGAAAGAAGGACTGAGATTATGACTTTTGACACCATACAAGCAACGGAGGTCGTAGCCAATAATGCGAAATTATATGTTAACCGTTCGGAAGGATTTATTGGTTCAGGCTTGAAGAAGGATGAGCTGATAGGAGAATGTTCGGATATAGATGATGTTATCGTTTTTCTAAAAGATGGTCAATTCAAAGTGGTTCGAATGGCCGATAAAGTGTTTGTCGGGAAAAATATTATTCATGTGGCTATTTGGAAAAAGGGGGACGACCGAACTACTTATAATTCAGTTTACCTTGATGGCTCTTCTGGCAAGTCCTATGTCAAGCGATTTCAAGTCACTGCTATTACCAGAGATCGAGATTACTATGTAACTAAAGGGGAGGCAGGTTCGAGATTGTTGTATTTTTCTGCCAATCCAAATGGAGAATCAGAAATAATAACAGTCTATTTGACGCAGGGATGTAAGGCTAGAATAAAAGTTTTTGATTTTGATTTCAGCACCTTAGAAATCAAGGGAAGAGGTGCACAGGGCAATGCTTTGACCAAGTATCCAATCAGAAAAATAGAGCGCAAAGAGGTGGGGAAATCTACCCTGGGAGCTATACAATATTGGATGGATGAGGTCAGTGGCAAACTAAATACTGATGAGAGGGGCATTTTGTTAGGCGATTTTGATACAGGAGATCAATTATTGGTGATTTACAAGGATGGTCATTATGAATTAGTTGTTCCTGAAATATCCAAACGTTTCGTTCCAGATCAGCTATTATTCATTGGGAGATTTGAAGAAGACCAACCAATTGGTGTAGTTTATTATGACGGAGAAAAGGAATGGACTATGGTTAAGAGGTTTTTGATAGAGACACAATCTGTAGGACAGAAATTCTGTTTCATTACAGATCATCCTAAGTCAACCCTTTTATTTGTTACCTTGGAGCCTGGAGTTCATTTGGCTTTTGAGCAGGGGACAAGAGGAAACAAATCCAAAGGTCTAGTGGACTTGGATCAATTTATTGAGTTAAAAGGTTGGAAAGCAAAGGGCAATAAACTGGCTGATACTAAAATAAGTAAAATAGAAAGAACCGAGCCAGGAGGGCAAACCTCTATGTTCTAGCTTTTTCCCATTTCCAGGCAGAGGCCATGATTTCGTCAATATTTCTGAGAGGTTGCCACCCCAAGACTGATGCTGCCTGTTTATTATTGGCATAAATAGCAACAACATCTCCAGGTCTTCTTTCCCCTAGAACATAATTTAGTTTTTCCCCAGATATCTTTTCAAATGCATGAATTGCTTCCAGGACTGTAACGCCCTCACCAATTCCTAGATTAAAAATCAGCTCTCTAGTATGGTGATCAGGATTGAGTAAATATTGAAGTGCTTTGGTATGAGCATTAGCCAAATCCATGATATGGATATAATCTCGAATACAACTTCCATCTCTGGTGGGATAGTCCGTACCAAATACGGTCATAGATGATCTTTTACCTATAGCCGTTTCCGTGATAACCGGTACTAAATTATTAGCCTCGTTTATTGGAGATTCCCCTATCAATGCACTTTCGTGAGCTCCAGCTGGATTGAAATACCGCAAATAAATTGCTTTTAAATTCGGATGGGCTTTTAGTGTATCGCTGATAATTTCCTCCCCCATTTGTTTGGTTCTACCATAAGGAGATTCTGCAGGTTGCCAAGGCGTATTTTCTGTAACAGGTAATTCTTCAGCATTGCCGTAAACAGAGCAGGAGGAAGAAAAAATCAAAGGTTGAATTTCGAATTGATTCATTACTTCTAGCAAATTGATAAGGCCTCCTAAATTATTGGCATAATATTTAAGCGGTTCTTGGACGGATTCTCCTACCGCTTTAAAAGCAGCGAAATGGATTACACCCACTATAGCCTTTTCCTCCTCGAAAACTTTCAATAATTCAGTTTTATCGGTTAAGTCAACTGGATAATTTTTTACTTTTTTTCCAGTAATTTGGTGGATTCCATCGAGAACGGAAGCATCTGAATTCGACAGATTATCAATGGAGACCACATCAAATCCATTATCAATCAAGTCAACCAAGGTATGACTCCCAATATATCCACAGCCTCCTGTAACAAGTATTTTAGCCATTATTGTTTTAATTTGTGATTTTTACCAAGACGAAAATAAAGCATGTTATCTTATCTTATTGACAAATGTAAAGAAATTGCCCAAGCAGCAGGAGCTGAAATCATGGAGGTGTATCAAGGCGATATGGATCCGGGCATTGAAACCAAATCCGATAATTCTCCTTTGACTATTGCAGATAAAAGAGCCAATGATTTAATCGTAAGTCGTCTAAAGGAATTAAAATACAATTTCCCTATTATCTCAGAGGAAAGTAAAGAGATTCCCTTTGAAGAAAGGAAAAACTATTCCTACCTCTGGATGGTCGATCCTCTGGATGGCACTAAAGAGTTTATTAAAAGAAATGGTGAATTCACAGTTAATATAGCCTTGATTCATGAGAATAGGCCAGTTTTAGGGATTGTCTACGCTCCAGCTCAAAAGGCACTATTCTGGGCTGCAAAGGGCGAAGGGGCCTTCTACCAAATAGGAGATGACACTGTTAAGAGAGCTGTTTCAACTCCTTTTTCTCTCCAACATTCGGGAATTAGAGTAGTATGTTCTAGGTCTCATTTGAATCAATCAACATTGGATTTGTTGGACAAATTAGATGAACCTCAATTAGTGAGAACTGGCAGTTCTTTAAAATTTATGCTAATCGCACAGGGTGAAGCAGATTTCTATCCCAGATTAGGCCCTACTATGGAGTGGGATACTGCTGCAGCAGATATCATAGTGGAAGAATCTGGAGGCAAAATTACACAAATGCACGATGAAAGTCCTTTGCTGTATAACAAGCCATCTTTATTGAATCCTAATTTTCTTACTTTGGGGAAAACCATTTAATGGAGGAAATCCGAATTTCTGCAGTGGTCATCACTTTCAATGAGGAGCGTCGCATTGAACAATGTCTGCAATCATTGATTAAAGTGGTTGATGAGATTATTGTGGTGGATTCCTATTCAACAGACCAGACTAAGGAGATTTGTAAAAAATTTGGAGTCCAATTTATAGAACATCCATTCTCAGGATATATAGAGCAGAAAAATTTTGCAGCCCAGCTCGCTAAATACAACTATATTTTATCATTGGATGCTGATGAATACCTTAGTGAACCACTTCAGCATTCCATTCTTGCCACAAAAAAAAAATGGAAAGGACAGGGCTACGCATTCAAACGATTAAATGGAATAGGTGGACAATGGATTCATTATGGAAACTGGGTGCCAGATATAAAATTAAGGTTGTGGAAAAAAGGATCAGGAGCTTGGGGTGGAACCAACCCTCATGACCGATTTGAATTTTATGATGCTCAGCAAAAACCAACTCTATTGAAAGGCTACCTTTTGCATAATTCCTACGAATCTGTAGGCGCCTTTAAACTTAGAAATCATGAATTTGCTAAAATCGCAGCGGAATCTTTATTTGAGAAGGGAATTAGAGTCAAGTGGTGGAAGAGATATGGAAGTGGCCTGTTTAGGTTGATTAAAGGGTATATTTTTAAATTGGGGTTTTTAGATGGGAAGTTGGGTTGGATCATTGCGTATGGGTCAATGGAGGAAGTTAATTGGAAGTATAAATTATTGGAAGATAAATGGAGAACTCATTGAATGATATTGGGATAGTGGTACTTGCAATCATTGGAAGTGCGCTCGCAGGAGCAATTAATACCCTTGCGGGAAATGGCTCTGCTATTACCTTGACTTTATTGACACAAGTATTAGGATTACCGCCGAGTATTGCTAATGCAACTAATCGAGTAGGTATTGTTGCTCAAAGCGCGGTGGGAAGTTATGTGTTTTTCAAGAATAAAAAATTGGACCTAAAGACCAACCGAGTAGAAATTCTATTGGCTATTTTAGGCTCGGTAATAGGGATTGTACTGGCCATTGAAGTCAGTAACGAACAGTTTTTTTCGGTTTTCAAATTTTTAATGGTCTTGATGTTGTTAGTTATTCTGGTTAAACCAGAAAAATGGATAAGGCCAGTAGAGGGTTCTAATCGCATTCCCAGATGGGTCATGTATATTTTGTTTTTCGCAATAGGAATTTATGGAGGTTTCATTCAAATGGGGATGGGAATTTTTTTTCTAGCTATTTCTGTTTTGGGGGCTAAAAAAAATTTGGTCTTATCGAATGGATTAAAAATTGCAATGGTAGGTTTTTATACTTTGTTAGCAGTGATTATTTTCCAAATTAAAGGGATGATTATTTGGGATGTGGCTTTAATTTTTGCGCTGGGTCAAACTATTGGTGGGTATTATGCGGCTCGATTTGCCACCAGCCATCCAGCAGCTAATCTTTGGGCTTACCGCCTTTTGGTATTAATCGTTATCGTAGCAGTTGGTCAGTTATTTGGGATCCTAGAAATTATTCAAAAATGGTTAAGCTGATAAATTAATGGAGGCTCGATTTGCGGAAGCAATACATCAATATTGTAAGGAACATTCTTCGGACCAGGGAGAATTACTTTGGGCTTTAGAAAGGGAGACCCATTTAAAAACCCTTGCGCCACAGATGATTTCAGGACCTTTACAGGGAAAGTTATTGGAATTCCTCAGCAAAATGATCCAACCCAAATTCATATTGGAAATAGGAACTTTTACTGGCTATTCTGCTTTATGTTTGGCTAAAGGGCTTCAACATGGAGGAAAATTAACCACTATTGAGGTCAATAGAGAACTTAGGCCAATCATAGAAAAATACATTCAGTTGGCAGGTTTTGAAGAACAAATTCAATTGTTTATCGGAAAGGCAGAGCAGTGGATTCCTGATCTTCCCGATAATTTTTTTGATTTAATTTTTATTGATGCAGGTAAAAAACAATATCAGGAACATTATGAATTGGTTTTACCTAAACTTAAATTGGGGGGTTGGATTTTTTGTGATAATGTGTTGTGGAGTGGGAAAGTGATTCAACCAGATGCAGATAAAGAAACAAGTGCTATTCACGCTTTCAATGAATCTATTGCCAAAGATGGCAGGGTTGAAAAGGTCTTGCTTCCTTTGAGAGATGGATTATATATTATTAGAAAAAAGTGAATTACAACCAGCAATATACAGAGGCAATTAAGGCGATAGGAGCGCAAAGGATTCCCATTTATTTCCAACCTTGGTATTTGGATGCCAATTGCGGATCCAATCTTTGGAAAGGACTGGTCTATTATCATAAAGGAGAACCCATTGCCATAATGCCTTATTATGAGCGGCGAAAATGGGGGATTCCCATAATTGATATGCCTCATTTTACTAAATATATGGGGCCTTGGATAATAGAAGGGTACCGAACATTGAAATGGGAAAGTAAAATTTTTAAATACTTTATTGACCACTTGCCTAAAGTGGGCATGTTTAGGCAAAATTTTCACCCAATAATTAAGAATTGGTTGCCTTTTTATTGGGAGGGGTTTCGGCAAACTACCGCGTATACTTATCGACTAAATAGGGATAAAGAAGGAGTATTGTGGGCAGGCCTAAATAGAAATGTCAGGCGGAATATTGAAGGGGCTTTGAATATGGGGATTTCTATTCAAGAAAGTGAGGATTTAAAAAGCTTTTACGAATTAAGTACATTGAGCTTTGATAGACAAGGGTTGCAAATTCCATATACCTATGATTATTTAGTTCGGCATGACCGAGCTTTATCCCTTCGGGAAAAGAGAAAATTTTTTTTAGCTATCCATCCTAATGGAATCCCAGTAGCAGGTGGGTATTTGATGATTGACCGGGACACGGTATATTACCATTTATCAGGGGAGGATGCTCAATTTAGATCTAATGGCGCGGGAATATTGCTCTTGTGGAATGCGATTTTGTGGGCTTTTTCTCAAAATGAAATACAATACTTTGATTTTGAAGGAAGCATGATAAAGGGCGTAGAGGCGATTAGGAGGCAATTTGGTGCCTACCAAATTCCTTATTTTAAAATGAATAAATTTCGTTTTTCATGGATGGAATTATTGACGAGCCGGTGAGTCTATTTAACCCGGGTTTATATATACATTTTCCTTTTTGCCGTAAGGCGTGTCATTATTGCAACTTTCACTTTTCCACGCAATTAAAGCAAATCCCCCAAATGGCTTGGGGAATCAACAAGGAATTAGCTTTAAGAAAGGAATATTTAGCTAACCGGAAGCTGGCCAGTATTTATTTTGGTGGGGGAACACCTTCGTTGATGGATGCGGTCACTTTATCCGGATTGTTTGCCACAATCGAAAAGTATTTTGAAATTCCTAAGGACATTGAAATTACTCTGGAGGCCAACCCTGACGATGTCACACCTGAGCGCGTTCGGATTTGGGCAGACCTACCCATCAATAGAATTAGCCTAGGCGTCCAATCTTTTGATGATACTGATTTAGCATATATGAATCGGGCTCATGACGCAAGGGAGGCCCATCAAAGTATTGAAATATTGCAGAGCTCCGGATTTGAAAACCTTACGATAGATTTAATTTTTGGTGCCAACATTACTTCAGATAAAACGTGGAGAGCCAATATTTTGACTGCGCTATCCTATGGTATTCAACATTTGAGCTGCTATGGTTTGACAGTAGAACCTAAGACAGCACTTGAGTACAAGATACGTATGGGCAAAGAAAGGGAGCTAGATGACCGAAAAGCAGCTAATCAATATCTGCTTTTGATGAATTTGTTGGAGGAAAGGGGCTGGCATCATTATGAAATATCAAATTTTAGTCAGCCAGGATTTGAGGCGAAACACAATAGAAGTTATTGGAATGGAATCCCTTATTTGGGAATTGGACCCTCAGCACATTCTTATGATGGAACAAGCAGGCAGTGGAATATTGCAGATAATCAGCGGTATATTAAATATTTGGAAGCCCATACTTTAGAAGGATTTTTATATGAAAGAGAGGAATTAAGCCTCAAGGAAAGGTACAATGAACAATTAATGTTAGGGTTAAGGCAAAGTAAAGGGGTTAAAAAAGAAACGTTGGCTCCGGAAAGTCTTAGTGTAGCGGAGGTATGGATACAAAGTGGGCATTTGATACAAAAGGATAATACTTTGGTTCTGAGTACAATAGGAAAGGTATTGGCAGATAAAATAATCAGCGACTTATTTATTTAAACATTTTGTGTTTTATATTTTGTTTATTTAAAACATTTCGTTTATATTTGATTTGATAATCAAAGTAAATGAAATGAAACCTGAATTTTTAGTTAGCAAAAAAGGGACTGTTGTCATTACTGCTAGTCAGCTTTGGGAATTGATGGGTGGCAAGGAAGATCGCTTTGAATCTGCAATTTCCCAATGGTTATCAGATGTTTATGAATTTGATGAGGTGATTAGAAAACCTTTGAGGAATACAGATTATGGTTTGAGAAAATTGGGGGAAGAAGTTAGTCAGGCGGTTGATGATTATTACTTGACTTTGTCTTTAGCCAAGCAAATTGTCTTGCGCTCGAATCTCAAGAACAAATTGGAGATAGCCAAGCGAATAAAGGCCAAGGAGGTTAATTCGGGACTTCGGAAGAATTTTACATCAGAAGAGATTGTGGAGATTGTTCATTTGAGTAAGGCTATGACGGATGAATCATTTCAGTTGAAAAGTGAGGAGCGTCATTTTGATTTATTTAAAAATCGCAAGGGGAATGCTGCCTATTGGTGGAGGTATCGTGCAGAGATTTTGGGTATTTCTATTGGAAGAATAAAAAAATGGATGGAGCGGAGGGGTATTGTAGTTAATGGAAAATCTAGCAGAGAAATTATCAAATCCTACGATGGATATGAATTAATTAGAATAGGGGTAATTGACTATTTGATTGCTCAGGGAAAACATTGGCAATATGCCAGACAGGCAGGAGAGTTAGCTAAATTATTCACAAAAGAATTGGGGGGTGGTTTAACCACACCTAAAATGGAGGGTTTTTCAGATATGAATAGGAAATCTCAGCTTTTATTATGGAATTAAATCATTAAAATTAATAGCTATGTTAGCCATTTTATTTGTCGCAATTTTGGTATTTGTAGAGTTAAAGTATGTCAGGATTAGAGTGGAAGAAAAGCAAATTATAGAAACGGAATCAGATTTGGTAAAAGAAGCTGCTTAAGTAATTTTGATTTCATTTTTCTCAACCAATTCGAGTGGAGGAGCGTTTTCAAAATTCTATAAACATAGCAGGTGATAGATTTTATTAAGTTTACTTTGCCTAATGGATTAAGAGTAGTGATTCATGAGGATTTCTCTACGCCCTTTGTGGCTACTAATCTGTTATACGATGTAGGTGCGAGAGATGAATCACCAAACAGGACAGGTTTAGCTCATTTGTTTGAACATCTCATGTTTGAGGGCACTTATGAGGTAAAGGATTTCGATGAACCTATTCAAAAGGCTGGGGGAGAGAATAATGCGTTTACCAATAGCGATACAACCAATTTCTACAATGTTTTGCCAGCTAGAAATCTTGAGACTGCTTTATGGTTGGAATCGAATCGGATGTTTGATCTTAATCTTAATCATGAATCTCTTGACCTTCAAAAAAAGGTGGTCATAGAGGAATTTTATGAAACTTGTTTGAATCAGCCATTTGGAGATGCTTGGCACCATCTTTCTGCTTTAGCCTATAAGGTTCACCCCTATCAGTGGCCGACTATAGGTAGATCTCCAGAGCATATTTCTCAATTTACTTTAGAAGAAGTTAAAGCTTTTTATAACCAATATTATTATCCAGGAAATGCTATTCTGAGTATTTGTGGACCAGTTAAAGCGAATAAGGCTGAAAACCTGGTACATAAATGGTTTGGATCTTTACCTGCTAGTAAAGGTAATCCTAAAAATATTCCCTCTGAACCCAAGCAGTCCTCAAAGGCCATTCAATCGGAACAAGGAAAAACTCCAGTCGATGGAATTTTTATGGCCTTTAAAATGCCTAAAAGGATGGATGCTCAATTTTATACAGTTGATGTAATATCAGATATTTTAGCCAGTGGTGATTCCTCTCGATTGTACAGCAGGTTGCTTAAAGAAAAGAAGTTATTCAATTCTATTGATGCTTATGTAACTGGTAATATTGATCCCGGATTATTGGTGATTGAGGGTAGGCCTGCAAAGGGGGTGGAATTGGACAGAGCTGAAAAGGAAATTTGGAATATCTTGGAGGAGTTAAAAGTTGATTCATTATCCGATAGAGAGCTGGAGAAGGTAAAAAACAAAATCAGCACTCATTTGTCCCTATCTGAGTTGAATTCTGTCAACAAAGCAATTAATTTAAGTTTTTATGAGCTTTTAGGAGATGCCTCCATTATTAATCAGGAATATGATTACTATAACGAGGTAACTTCAGAACAGATACGCACTTGTGCAATAGATTTACTTGAAGAGTCTTTCTGCTCAGTCCTTCAATATAAGAGTATAGATTAATTGATAAGATTATTGGGAAGAAAATATCTCTTCTAATTTGGCTTCCAAAGCTGGACCTCTCAAATTCACTGCAATTATTTTACCATCTGGGTCCAGTAAAAATGTTTTCGGGATTGAAGTTACTTGGTATTGTTGGGCAACTTCATTGCTCCAGCCTTTTAGGTCACTGACTTGTGGCCATGTTAGTTGATCTTTTTCAATTGCATTGAGCCATCTTTGTTTATTGTTATCCAAACTTATTCCTAAAATTTCAAAGCCTTTATCTTTATAAGTTTTGTACATCCTAACTACATTGGGATTTTCTCTTCTGCAAGGCCCACACCAACTAGCCCAAAAATCTAATAAGAGGTATTGCCCTTTAAAATCGGAAAGTCTCAGTTCTTGGCCACTAGGATCTTCTTGCACAAATTCTGGGGGTGTACCACCAGGACTAAATTGAGTAGCCGCGGATACCTTTCTGCGCAATACTTCTGAACTATTGGGGTTTATGGTATCTAATAATTCAAATAAAGGATTGGCATATTTAATAAGGTCAGGGTGTTTTTTTTGTTCCAAAGTGTTGAAAATGCCCCCTAATGCCATGATTTGTATTTTTGATTGCTGAGGAAGCTGTTGAATAAGGTCTGAAAATATAGTATTCATTAAATCATTGGGAACCCTTATTTCTACCAAAGTTTTACTGTAGTTTCTAAAGGCCTCGAATAAAAAAGGATTGAATGGGACGGTTAGTTTATTCAAATTGGCTTGTCGAAAAAATTCATTTATAAAATGATTGATTTCGTCCTTGTATGGAGATGAATTAGGTAGGTAGTCTAAATAAGTGCCCAATCCAATGGCTTCTCCAATAAGGGAATCTATTTGATAAGAATCTGCAAGTAATTTTGATTTTTTGGCGTTTATTTGGTTAAGCTTGGTATATAAATCGGTTATAATTGAATCAGTACTTGCTTTTTGCAGGAGAGCTTTGGTCCTACCTGACTCAATATTTAAGTTTAATAATTGTGCTCTTATAGTCTCAAATTGCTGGTTTAACGTAGCATTGTCAATCGGTATGTCTTTTAACTGGTCACATTTTCCGGAAATAGATAATTGTTTTTCATGGCCATTCAAAGCAAATAGTCTGAAGGAACTAGGAGGTGCTCCGAGATAGTAAAAAGAAGGTTGATTAACCAACACAGCGTAAGTGTTGAAAGAAGAATCAGATGATAGGAGGTTTTTTTGAACTTCTGTAAATCCCAAACCGTCAAACTGGAAAATAGAAGGGGGGGTAGGACAGTTTTTTAAATTGATTTCAATAACAACCTCCTGACTAGATATTTGAAAAGTAAATAGTAGAAGGAATAGTAGATTTGGTAAGATTTTAAGGTACATTAATCGAAACAATATAATTTATATTAGTGATAGTTGAACGCTAATGGTCAACTGAGGGTTATTTAATAAAAAATGTTCTCCAAATTGAATTCAAAGTTAATAGGTTTCTTACTATTCTTAGCGATTGCTATTGTTATTCTTACTAGCGTTGTGAAATTTGCCTTTAAAGTATTGTATGGTATTTTTCCATTTTTACTCATTGCTACCTTATTTATCAACCGGACTGTCTTTAAGGATTATGCTTCTAAAATTCAATCCTTGTGGAAGGACAATTGGATATTGGGTGCTGGGGCTATTGTATTGAGTTTTTTGTTTATTCCATTGGTGTCCCTCTATCTTTTTGTAAAGGCGTTGAATAGCAAAAACCAAAAATCAGAAGTAAAAAATGAAGAATGGATTCCTTATGAAGAGATTGTAGAAGAACCTTCTAAATCGGAGCGTAACTTTTACTAATCATTTTTCCATTCACTTTGAAAGTGAAAAGAGATTTCAGGAAAGTTTTCTTGGATAGTTTTTAAGGACCATGCTGATTCTGCTAAAAAAACGGATTTTCCGTCTTTATCTTTGGCCATATCACGTTTTCGTTTGTTTTTAAACTCCTGGATTTGTTTGGGTTGTTCCGCTGAAATCCAGCAAGCTTTATAGAGATTTACGGGTTCATAGGTGACTTTGGCCCCATATTCGTGTTCCAGTCGGTATTGGATTACTTCAAATTGCAGGGCTCCTACAGTGCCGATTATTCTTCTTCCGTCTTCTTCTTTAGTAAACATTTGGGCGACCCCTTCGTCCATTAGTTGTTCTAACCCTTTGGAAAGTTGCTTAGCTTTCAAAGGGTCTGCATTATTTACATACCTAAATTGCTCTGGAGAAAAACTTGGAATTCCAGTAAAATGAAGAGATTCCCCTGAGGTTATAGCATCGCCAATTTTAAAATTTCCTGAGTCATAAAGTCCGATGACATCGCCTGGATAGGCTTCGTCAATGACCATTTTCTTTTCAGCCATAAAAGAAGTTGGATTGGGAAATTTCATCTTCCTATTCAAGCGAACATGAAGGTAATTGGTGTTTCTTTCAAACACTCCACTACAGATTCGTAAAAAAGCAATTCTATCTCTATGCTTGGGATCCATATTGGCATGAATCTTAAAAATAAATCCAGAAAAATCATTTTCGTTGGGTTCGACTAATCGTTCTTCTGTAAGTCTGGGTAAAGGTTGTGGAGCAATTTGAACAAAGCAATCCAATAGCTCTTTAACTCCAAAATTATTAATCGCACTACCAAAGAAAACTGGCGAAATAGCTCCGTCTAGATAGTTCTTTCTGTCGAATTTTGGGTAGATACCTTTAATGGTTTCCACTTCTTCCCTTAATTCATCGGCAGGTCCTTTTCCAACAGATTTTTCAAGTGCTTCTGCTTCCAAATCTTTTATTTCTATGATTTCCTCAGGATTTTCAAGTTTGCCATGGGGGCTAAAAAGTTGAAGCTTTTGTTCAAATAAATTATATACCCCTTTAAATCTTTGTCCCATACCAATTGGCCAACTGAGTGGACATACATGCAATCCTAATTTTTGTTCAACTTCATCCAGCAAATCAAATCCATCTTTTCCCTCTCTATCTAACTTGTTAATAAACACAATTATAGGGGTGTTCCTCATTCGACATACGTTCACCAATTTTTCAGTTTGAGGTTCAACTCCTTTAGCGACATCGATGACTACAATTACACTATCGACAGCCGTTAAAGTTCGGTACGTATCTTCAGCAAAATCTTGGTGACCAGGGGTATCCAAAATGTTAATTTTGAGACCACTATAATCAAAAGCCATAACAGAAGTAGCTACAGAAATACCTCTTTGGCGTTCAATTTCCATGAAATCTGAGGTGGTACTCTTTTTTATCTTATTGCTTTTAACTGCTCCTGCTTCTTGAATAGCTCCTCCAAAAAGCAAGAGCTTTTCAGTTAAGGTAGTCTTACCGGCATCCGGGTGACTGATAATTCCAAATGTCCTTCTTTTCCCTAATTCTTCTTTAAATCCCATGAGTTTGTATTAAAGGGGCAAAAATAAGGAATGCTAACTAATGCAGTAAATAAAACAAATCTATATAGATAATAGGAACACTATTAATAATTGACTAAATTACTTTTATTACGAAAAGGTGTACTTTTGAAGCTCAAATAATTGATAAATGAAGAATGTTCTTTCGTTTGATTTTTCAAATATAAAAGGGGATTTCTTTGGAGGCATTACTGCCGGTATTGTGGCATTACCTTTGGCATTGGCCTTTGGAGAACAAACAGAGTTGGGAGCCATTGCAGGTCTATATGGTGCAATTGCTATTGGAGTCTTAGCAGCTTTGTTTGGAGGCACACCGACTCAGATTAGTGGACCTACAGCTCCTATGACTGTTGTTTCAGCAGTCATTATTAATGACTCAATTGAATATGCAGGGTCATTAGAGATGGCTATGCCTTTAATTATTGGCACTTTCTTTTTGGCAGGCGGAATAGAAGTTTTATTTGGAATTTTAGGTGTTGGAAGATATTTGAGGTATATCCCTTATCCTGTGGTATCGGGATTTATGAGTGGAATTGGTGTTATCATTATCATCACGCAAATCTTTCCATTTTTTGGATTACCTGCTCCAGCAGGAGGAACCGTGGGAACAATTAGTCAATTGCAAGATTTAATACCCAATATAAATGTAGCATCTACTTTGCTGGCATTGGGAACAATTTTGATAATTTACCTTTTTCCTAAAATTACCAAGGCGGTACCCAGTTCTTTGGTCGCTTTGGTTGTAATGACTGGATTGGTATTTTCATTTCTGCCTACGGGTAGCGTACCGATAATTAATGATAGCACTGCTAACGGAGTACCGACTGGTTTACCTAGTTTAAAGCTTAATTTTTTCAATGTATTTACTGATTTCGGCCATTTAATGTTAATTGTGGAGTTCGCTTTTACTTTAGCGGCATTAGGAACAATAGATTCTTTATTAACTTCTATTGTTGCAGATAATATCACCAAGACTAAGCACAATAGCAATCAAGAATTAGTTGGGCAAGGAATTGGGAATATGGGCGCAGCAATTTTCGGGGGGCTTCCGGGAGCAGGAGCCACTATGAGAACAGTTATTAATGCTAATTCTGGGGGAAAGACTAAGTTATCAGGAGTAATTGCAGGTTTATTTTTATTAGCTATTTTGTTGGGTTTGGGACCTTTGGTGGGAAAGATACCAAATGGGGTTTTAGCGGGAATCTTAATCACCGTTGGGATTGGGATAATTGATTACAAGGGATTTAAACATATCAGAAACATTCCCAAGACTGATGCAGTGATTATGTTGGCAGTCCTTTTACTTACTGTTTTTGTTGGTTTGTTAGAAGCGGTTGCTATAGGAATGGTTATGGCTGCTCTTCTATTTATGAAAAGTATTTCAGACGTCATCGATCACAAAACTGAGTCTGCTCCAATTCGGGATTTCGCTAGAGAAATTCCTTGGAAAGATGAGGGTGATATTATTGATAAAATTGGCAATAAAGTATATATCAAACACCTGAATGGACCCTTATTTTTTGGATTTGCTTCCCGATTTGGTGAAATGATCAAAGCGCTTCCAGAAATTGAGGTAGTTATTATACGAATGGATCGGGTACCCTATGTAGACCAATCTGGTTTATATGCTCTGGAAGAGGCCATCATTGATTTAAAAAGTCAGGGTATAGCGGTAGTATTTACAGGATTGAGTGGCCAACCAAAAGATATGTTGTATAAAATAAAACTAGTTCCGGGATTGATATCAAAAGAATTTTGTTTTCCTACCTTTGCAGATGCATTGCAATGGCTGTATGATTTCTTGGGGACGGATGGAGATTTAATTCAATTGGGGCGTGAAACCCACTAAAACTTAAAGGAATTATTAAAGAGTATGGGCTTTTCTATTCAAATGAAAATCAATGAAAACCTGTTTATAAAAGATCCGCAGGAAACTAAATTGGGAAAAAGAATCATACAACAAGGTATTGTCACCATCGATGAAATTGGTTTTGAACAGTTTACCTTCAAGAAATTAGCAGAGCGCATTAATTCCACGGAGGCCTCTATCTATAGGTACTTTGAAAACAAGCATCTTTTTTTAGTTTATCTACTATGTTGGTATTGGGAGTGGATGATGTTTGCCATTGAGTTAAATACTATGAATGTTACAAATCCAGTCAAAAAGTTAAAAATTGCCATTTCTTCCATAGTAGCTACAACAAAAAGAAATACGTCTATTGATTTTGTGGATGAAGATATTCTTCACAAAATAGTAGTGGCCGAATCGACTAAAACCTATCATACCAAGCAAATTGAGAAGGAAAATGACCAAGGTTTTTTTAAAACTTACAAGCTATTGAATAAAAAACTAGCGGGGTTTATTGCTGAAATTAATCCACAGTTTAAATATCCTCGGGCCTTGGCAAGTACTATTTTAGAAATGGCTAATACTCATATTTATTTCGCTATACATCTGCCATCAATGACTGATGTAACGGTGGAAAACGGAGATTTAAGTCAAATTGAACAACTATTGTGGGATTTTACAAAGGCCAATTTGAATTTTCAACCTCCACCCAGCGATAATTAATCAGGGTTGAATAGGTAACAGACCCGCCCCCTCTCCTAAACATCGAATATGTCTTAGAATTTCAGTCGCTTGATCTGGAGTTACGTTAATATTCCTTTTTTTGTTACTGTAGTTGATTCTGATTTTTTCTATTGGGTAGTGCGCCAGTGCAAAAAAAACATCTATAGGAATAATAGCAGTGTGGTTATAAATCCGCATATTAATTTCTCTATCAAAGGTTCCTCTATCTGGATAATTAATTAGACCAACGATGGTGTCATTGGATAATTTCAACAATAGATTAGTGCCAGGTTCTATCTCCGAATAATACCTTTCTGGAGTAACTAAGGTTAAAAACAAATTACTGTATGAATCTAACTCTCCATAGCTTAAAATAACTTTAGCCTCTTCTATTAATTTAATACCATCTTCCTCTAGGTATTCGCTGGCAATTAAATAGCCAATATTTACCGAAGGTGTGGCAATGATAAGGGTACTATCAAATTCATCTACTTCATTAATGCTAAAGGTACATTGCCCGGAAACGAGTATATGTGCAGTAAGGGATAAAAACAAAAACAAACCGGACCTCTTCATCGCTGAAAATTAAGGAAAATTAGTATTTCAAAAGGGTTATGTTGCCTTTTTTAATGAATTTTTCTTCGTTGTAGCAGGTGCCTTCTACAACGTAGCCAAATACATCTGGTAGCAGCATCTTTCCTTTAAAGGTCCCATCCCATCCAATCTCTTGCTGTTTAGATTCAAAAACCTTTTCTCCCCACCGATTAAAAATTTTCATATTTAAATCAATAATGATTTCACTTCTAACTTTAAAGAAGTCGTTTTCACCATCTCCATTGGGAGTAAAGGCATTTGGAATAAAAATATAAGGTTCACTGCAAGGTAAGTCATCCCTTACTTGAACCGTTATCGGTAGGGTTTCTGTACAACCTAATTTTTCAAGTTCTACCAAATATTCGGTAGTGGTATTGGGTTCTGCTAAAGGATTGGCAACAGTTGGATCACTTAAAGTATTAGCTGGAATCCAATTGTAATTACAAAATTCGCATCCAGTCACTTCGAGCCTGGAAGTGTCATTCGGGAATATGATAGCTGGATCAGCGGTGACCATGGCAATGCTTAGGTCAACAAATTGAATAGAAGTATTAATAGTGTCTAGACACCCAAATTGATTTTCTAAAAAAACCTTAAAATTATTACTATCTACGGCAGTGACCGTAGCAGAGGGACCTACAAAGGGATCAGAAAGTATTTCGGTCACAGGTTCCCAAAAGTAATTCAGGATATGGTTGGGCTTTTGATTGATTACTTGTATTTCAATATCTCTAAATGGTTCGCATAATATAGTATCTAGAGGTTGTAAAGTGGCCTGAATAACGCCATCCCCAATATTAAGGACATCTGTAAGTATACAACCGTTGGAATCAGTTACTTCAGCGTATATCAATTGACCAGGTGATGCCATTCCCAAGACTGTATCTCCTGTTGCAAAAAATTCGCTAAAAGTGGATTGATAACTCCAACGAACATTGGTTGAAGTGTTACTTAGAATAGATAATTCTATACTATCTTCGTAACACAAAGTAGTATCTGGAAGTAGTGCAAAATTAATGGAATCATAAACAATTGCCATGACTTCAATATCGGTTTGACAGGGTGTACCTGGGTAGGCGATGGAAACGTTAAACAAAGTATTGTTAATGATGGAGGATGTTGGATTGGGAATGCTGCTGTTGGAAACTAAATCGCTGGGCTTCCAGTTGTAAATATAGGTTGGGTCGGCATTCTCTCCCAATTCAAAAGGCACATCCGGACAGGTAAAAATAGTGTCCAATAAATTAGGATCTAAAGGTGTAATATCTGAAGTCAATGTAATGGTGTCCAAACACCCATGTTGATTAGAAATATACCCCAATAGAGTTTGTTGATTTTCCGAAAAGCCAACCTTAATATTACCGGGTGTATTGGTCAAAGTAACTATTTCTAAAGGATCCCAATTAAAGTTGAGCTGATCAAGTGAATCTAAATTAATTACATTAATGAGCAAAGTATCTCCCTGACAAAAAGAAGTATCTGCACCAATTGGAAAATCAGTTTCATAGTCCACTCCATTGTCGGAAACCAGCACATTTTCTGTTTCAACGCACCCAAAAGTATCTATTGCAAATGCCGTAACTGTATCCGACCTGAAAGGATTTACACTTACCTCATCAGAACCATTATTTAGCAGTATCCCTGAGGAGTTTTCCCAATATATGTTTGTTCCAGGATTAGCTGTAGCCAAAAGAACAGCGTCTTCTCCACAAGTAATGGTATTACCTTGAGTCAGTAAATTCAAAGCTTCGGGGACCTTGATTACTACTTCTTGAATATATTGACAGGTATCAAATCCAAAATGAGTAGCGGTTACGGTATATGTAGTTGTAGATTGCGGAGTGACTTGTGGATTGGCACTCTGAGAAGAATCCAATCCAATACTCGGAAACCAAGAATAAACTAAATTCGTATCTGGTTGGGGGTTAATATAAGTTGGAATCCCTTGACATACTACCAAAGTATCAGGAATAAATACTTGTGGGAGGTATACTTGGAAAGAATCGGTAACGGAAGCTGTACAATTGTTTTCAGAAGTAATTACCATCGTGGCTACAAGCGGGCCACTTTCGAAAATTTCCACCGATGGATTAGCCTCATTAGAAGATTGTCCATTACTGAAATTCCATTGGTAGGATAGATTATTTTCAAAAATATTAATAGAAGTATCCTCAAACTTGATAGTTTGGCTTGTGTTACCGCAAGATTCAATGGATTTTTTAAAATTAGCTGCTAGTTCAATTGCAGCCACATTAATAGTATCTCTAAATACCCTATTTCCACAAGCGACATCATACCCCAAAGAAAGGGTAACCACATAGGTTCCTGGTTTGGAATAAGTATAGGTGGGGTTAGTTGCTCGAGACTCTGAATAGACCCCAGGTTCCTGGAAATCCCAATGATAAGCTAAAGCATTAGTGCTGGTATTAGTGAAATTAATTGTTGCCCCATCGCATTCAAATTCATAGGTAAAACTCAAAGAATAATTGGTATCAATCACGGCTGTTTGAATAGAATCTAATCGAGTGCATCCATACTGGGAAGTTGTGGTCAAATAAACCATTTGTTCTCCAACAGAATCTTTCAAAACGGGATTGGCTGAATCCAGCCCTGATATAAAAAATTCACTGGGTTTCCAGCTATAAGTCAAGGAATCATTGAAATCTAGGTTCTGTATGTTCAAAGAAAATAGCTCGCCCTGGCAAACTGCTGCAGTATCAGGAACTTCCAAATCTATGGGGCCACCGATTACCTCAAAATACAGTTGTTCTTGACAGCCATTATCCAACGTTGTACTTTCCAAATAAAAGCTATCTATTCCGCTAATAGCTATTTCTACACTATCTCCTACTCCAATTCTCGTATTCGTCATTGCGGAATACCATTCAAAAGTCACCGGGAGATCTGAGGAGGCTATTACTAAGGTAGAATCTTGGCAAGAAAGCCCGTCTCCAATTACAGATAAATTGGCCGTCGGGGAAACTTCAAAAAATATTTTTTCCTCCATAGTACAGGTATCTGCACCTACGGTAAAAACGGTTAAATTATACTCAGTTGAAGTTAAAGGCTGAAAAACGGGATCAGCAATAGTTGAATCACTGATACCCAATGAAGGATTCCACCTGTAAAAACTATTGGGATCTGTAGTAATCGGAACCTGTGTTTCTGTACCATAACAAATCGAAATAGAATCCTGCAAATTAGCTGGTTGGGCTAATAAAATGGATACCCCATTTTTATTTATTTGATGACTACAATTATTTTCATCAGTGATGGTGTACTGAATATCAATCGTTTCATTTTGGTAAAGTAGGAATGTTGGATTAGGTTCGGAAAAAACCAACCCATTAGATAGTCGGTATTCATGCAAGACGGTATTATCATCCGAATTAATAGAATTGTCTAAAAGTTGAACCATCACCGAATCTCGACTACAAGAATTATATTCGACTTTAAAGTCTGCTAAAAGCGTCTTTTGATCCACATGGATTTCCTTAATTAGGGTGTCGCGGCAAACCTCAGAATCTGCTAAGCTTAAAGTTATAGGGTAGATGCCTGTATCGGGAAAAGTATACAGTGGTTCAAAAACTTTAGAAGTATCCGATGAAATAGAATCGATTCCAAAGTCCCATTTAAAATTATTGGCACCTTGAGACAAATTGTCAAAGATTACCTGAACGGAATTTTTACAGCTTTGTAAAAAGTCAAAGTCGAGTATAGGAGGATTTTTGACCATTACAGGAATGGAATCAGTAATAAAACAAGCACCCCCCCCTGCAGAAATAGTTACCCGAAAAGTTACATCCTCAGTAGCTAAAAAAGAGGGGTTTCTAGATTCTGGATTGGACACCAATTCTGCAGGAGCCCAATTATATGTATAACCTAAATATTCTGGTGTAAGGGGATTCAAGTCAATACTATCCCCAAGACAGGCTTCCAAAGCGGTTGGGATATTTAAATTAAGATTAGGAATACTACTGTCAAACGATTTAGTTAGGGTACTTATACATCCATATTCATTGGTCAATGTCAAAGTTACGTTGCCCAAAATTCCAAATGGTACTGGAAAAAACGGGCTCTCTTCTCTAGATGTTAGAATGGTAGTTCCGTATTGTAGTTCCCAATAATAAGATATAAATTCAGCAGTATCAGATGATAAATCGACTAATTTGACAACTGGACTTTCTTCGCAGCTATATACATCAATTCTGAAATCCATTTCTGCACCAGTTCCATGAATAATTAAGGTTTGTATTAAGGTGTCAGAGCAAATAGTATTCGGCTCAGCTATAAGGGCTACCTGATAAGCCCCTGGTCCATCAAAAGTAAAAGAAGGTCTGGCAAGAGTAGAAGAATGATTGGTTGAGGGCCAATCAAAATACCAAAGGAAATTTTCAGATTCAAGGCTGTTGTTGTTAAAACTATAGGTCAAAGAATCACAAGTAGTTTCAGGAAGATCATACCGAGCGGTTACTATACCACATTGTGCGACATTGTATTGAAAATCTCTTCTGGTTATGGATAAAAGGTTACCAGTTTCCTTGTTGTATTCCTCGACACAAAGGCCCACGACAAACTGCCCCTCGAGTTCGGGTATTCCAGTCATTACTCCGGTATTAGGGTCAATTTGCAGAGGTTCCCCCAACCCTAAAACATTATCAATTGAAAAATCTATCCCACTTCCACTAATCCATGGGATGGTATCATAAGGTGGATTGTTGGGAGGCTGTGGAACTGGATTGGCTAGATTGGCTCCGGCCTTAGGTTGACAAAATTTGTAAACTAAGGAATCTTCTACATTGTCCTCAATATCTATGGCTGAATGATCAAATCGAAGAGATTGACCATAACAAACAAATATTGGAGGCCAAAAATTAATTTCTGGACTGCTGTTACAAATGAGAATTGCCTCCTCTGTTAAATTGATGTCAAAAGTGGAACCTGTCGCTATAGGATCTTCAATATTAGTAATAGTTTCATTGCGACAACATCTTTGATAGACAATTTGATAACCTCCTGGAATCGGATCTAATTGCACTGTATCTAGATAGGTAGTAGTGTGCACGCAGACATCTGGTGGGCTGACTAAACAGGGATCTGACTCATCATAGTTTAATGTATCATCCACCATTCTTCCATTGACTAAGGCAGGACTGACCAAAAGTTCCATCACTAAAATTCCATCCTGATTAAAAATTCCGATAGAAGCAGGATCATCAAATAATGCATTTGGAGCGGCATTCAAACAATCTCGATATACATCCAATTTTATTTGGAAAGTATTATTGCCTAGACATTTATACCCAATTTCACCCCCCACTATATGAGTGGCATTGGCTTGAAAGTATCCACCTAATAAGGAGATAAATACAAATAACAGATGTTTTAAATACTTATTCTTCATCTACCAGCTTTACATTTATTCCAATGATATCAGCCCTTCGGGAAAAAGACGCACTAAAACTATACACGGAATTTCTCAAATCACTCATGTCTTCTAATTTGCTTTTTATTTCTGGGTCTATTCCCGGATCTTCTCCAATTGGAAGGATTTTAATTTTGAAAGTCCCCTTCTCCAAATAGGGTTTGATGGCTCCGTTTTTATAAGCCTCAAATTCTTTAACCAAACTGTTAATTCTGCGCTCCGCTAATCTTTGGTTATACTCTTCATCTCCTCTTGGGCTGGTATATCCTTGAAGCTCAATCTCTAGTTCATTACCCTCCTCCAAAAAAGGAACCAATTTTTCTAAAAACAATTTCAAGGTTATTTGTCCTCCCAAAACATCCCTGTCGAAAAAATTCCTTAAGCGGGTCGCACTGACTAAAGTGTCCTCCGGTGCCATCCCCTCGATAAATTTCTGAACAAAAAGATCTTTTTGTTGATAGTAATCCTTGGAAGCTTCAGAATAGGTAGCATTGGAAATACTGCTTAAAGTTTTTGGTCCAGGTTCATCATTGTTGTAGTACAAGGAAAAAGGTAGAGGTGGAATTGGGTCGGGATGCAAACAAATTTCAAAGGTGATTTGATTCCCAAATTCTATCACATCTTCTACCGTAAAGGTCTTTTCAATTTCAGCAGGCTGATAACCTATACGTTGAGCGTTTAATTTTATTTCCGCATTTAAGGGAATGGCTTTGAATAAAAACTCTTGCTGTTCATTTTTAATTGAAGTAGGAAATACCTCCCTACTAATGCCTCCCTTATTTTCAATTAGTTTAATTTCTACTTCCTTTAAAGGCTCCTCCGTCTTGCAATCAAAGGTCAATACTTCCAAGTCAATTAAACTTTTTTTCAGATATACCTCATAAACGAGGGTAGAATCATTGATGATGATATCGTTCCTCAAATCTATTTCCTGTGAAAAGGGGATAAAGGTGGACTTGTTTACCTCCAAACGAAAATAACCAAACTGAGAAAGTGTAAATTCATAACGATGGTCATTGACAATGGGAGGTACATTGCCCGTAGGCACTTGATTGCCATCCATTTCAAGCAATAATACCAGTGCATCTGAAACTGGTTTTCGCAATTCAGGAGATCCTTCATAAACTTCCACTACGAGCTCGATAGTAGGAGAAAGCTCTGCTGCAAAGATATCATTACAACACGCTTTGGAAAACACATCGACCACCTGAGTTCCAGGGCGATTAGAGGTAAAAAATGCTTTATTCCCATTATCATCGATCACAAAATATTGGTCATCATAAGAAGAGTTGAAAGCAACACCTCCATTTTTGGTTTGATTGGGAATATAAGGCGAGTCAGAAACGGAGGTTTGGTAAATATCATATCCACCTAAGGAGGCCATTCGGAAATTAGAACTAAAAAAAAGGCTTTGTGCTTTTTCATTGAAAAATGGAGTGATTTCATTTCCTTGCGAGTTAATTTGACGCAAATTAACAGGCTTGGAAACTTCTCCGTTGGCTAAAATTTCCGCAGCATAAATATCATATCCTTGATCTCTCCCTCCGAAAGGTCGATTAGAAGAAAAATAAAGTATATCCTTCTCCTCTTTTTGGTGGTAACCTGCAGCAGGTTGAGTGGTGGAGTATCCCTCTAAATTTACGTTTAGAGTATCCTCTGGTCCAAAAGTACCGTCCTGATTAATCGTTCTGAAATAAATATCACAAGTAATTTTATTATCATCGTCGTATTGACATCCTGAATAGTATGCCAACGAATTGTTCTTTGCAAAAGTCAAATTTCCGATAATTCTCGTTGAATCGTTTATAACGTCTAAAGCCTTGACGTCTAAGGTCCCAATCGGCAGTTCAAAAATCTTAGCCCCTTTTCTTTCGGGAAAATGCTTGTCTTCAGCCAGCGCTTCTTTAAAAGAGGCGTAATACAACTTATTTCGGTTAAGGGTCAATCCAAATTCAGATTCAGGAGAATTGATCCCTTCGGGAAAAATTTCAAGCGCTACTCGCTTGCTGGTATCCCTATTAGTATCAGCCCAAATGCATTGCTCCTTAAGCAAGGTAACCAGTTCTTGATACTTTTCTTTTTCCTTTGATTTTAGCTGGTTAAAATCATTGATCCAGTATAGTCCTTGTTGATAGTTCGCTCGTGTAATGGCAATCTGGGCCTTTCGAATTCTAGCCAAAGGAAACAGCTGGTTGGTATCTAATTGAATGACTTGATCAAAAATTCCTTCTGCTAAATCAAAAGCTTTGAAATTCCAGGCAGCATCGCCGTATTTAAATTGATTAGAGAGTAATGAAGAATCGTACTCCAACGCTATTTCATAATATTTCATAGCAGTGTAAAAGTCCGCGTGAACCATAGCAGAATCTCCTGCTGCCACCCAAGCTTTTAAAGATTGGCCTACAATGTTAATTTTTACCAATACTAAGAATAGTAATATGGATATTATTTTCCTCATACCATCATGAACTATAGTTTAAGGTCCTTCTAGATTAAAGGACAAATTTTAAATTCTGGAACTGGAGGAACTTTTCTAATAATATATTGAATAGAAAATTCTGGTCCTCCTCTTCCTTTGTTTGCAGTATTGAAATCAGAAATTGTACTATCATAAGAAAAACCTACCTTCCAATTGTTGTAATTCAACTGAACCGCTGGAAATAAAGCATCTCCTGAATCAAAAAATCTTATGTTAAAACCCAACTGAAGAGATACTTGATTTCCAGGCCGTTTACTCAAATGCAATTTTCCCCCTATTCCAGCAATACTTTCATGATAAGGTCCCTGAAACTGAACAGATAAATTAGCTAATAAATCAAAATCGCCTCCCAGCATCAAAGTGCCCAATACATAAGGATTGACCCTAACCTCTAATGGAAGGGGAGGACCTTCTTCCAAAAATCTTTGATCAGGTTGATTGAGGTGAAAGAATCCTACCCCAAAATCAATTTTGTTTCTCTGCTCCAGCCGATCAATGAGACCCTCTCTATCCCGCTGTTGGATTCTAATATTTACTCCTGCAGAAAGTCCAAAGAAATTATTGTTGGTAGTTGGGAAATTTTCACCCGATCCAGCATTGGGGTCGTACATACCCACTAACGGGTTATACTGATTATCAAAAGTTAATCTGCTGAAATCAAAAGACCGTTGGTTAAAAGTGGCTTGACTTCCAATGGAAACAAATACTTTTTGAGAAAATCGCTTAGTATAGGAACCAGCTATTCCAATTTTAGTGCGAGTTAATTTGGAAATACCAGCCTGATCGTGTTGAAACAGAAGCCCCCCTGCAAAAAAACTCCTATCCATCCCTTGGTTGGTAAAATTCTGATCGTAGGCTATGTTAAGGGTTTGAAATTCAACTGGAACAGAGGTCCATTGATTTCGGTAGTTAGAGGAAAATCTCATATCTCCCCCAAAAACACCTGTTAGGGCAGGGTTTAGGTCAAATGGGGCATTGTAAAATTGAGAGAAATGTATATCTTGTCCTAATGCTTTGAAAGACAATAGGAGTAAAATAAGAACCCTTACCTTGTAGATGTACTTCATACTTCCTTTAGCATTTGCATGCCTACTTAAAGGATTGTTTTAATCAAATTTTTTTTACCAGTAAGCCGTCTTATCAAATTTAAGCATAATAATACGCATTAATAACATATTATTATAATTTAATTATGTAACCACTTCTTTGATTATCAGTACCGTTAGATAATCCTATTTTTAACAAACTGTCATTTTATTGTTTATGATGATTTCTTGCCATATATTTGTTTTTTCCCATTTGTGGCATAATTGTTGTCCATCATAATGTAAAAACGAAATGGTAATAAATAAATATATCTTAATAGCACTCTTATTTTTTCCTCTTCTGGGATTCTCTAGAGTATGGTACGTAGCACCTGGAATGAATGGTGATGGATCATCTTGGTCAGCGGCTCGTGGGGACTTGGCTAGGGTTTTGGAACTTACTAAATCAGGCGATCAGGTCTGGGTCAAACACGGTACGTACCTTCCTACAAATGACCATAATCGTTCTATGTCATTTATGATTCCAAGTGGCGTTGCTCTATACGGTGGATTTGCAGGGTCAGAAGACCAAATAGATCAAAGAGATTTAAGTGTTTATCAATCCATTTTGTCAGGAAATATCGGAGATGAAGGAATTCAGACAGACAATTCATATTCAGTTGTTTTGACTATCAACGCTGAGTCTTCTACTATACTCGATGGATTCATAATTGCTAATGGTTATGCAGACGGTACTGGATTGCCGGGGAATCCTCAACGGGCTGGAGCAGGTTGGTACAATCAAGGAATTGATGGTGGAGCATCCAACCCTACTATTGTTAATTGTATTTTTCAGAATAATTTTGCCTTAGAAGGTGGTGGACTTTACAATAATGCTACTGATGGAAGATGTAATCCCTACATAAGAAATTCAGCATTTATCAATAACCGAGCTGATTTGGATGGAGGCGCTATTTTTAATAATGGTTTAAGGGGAGAGTGCAGCCCTTTGATATTAGACTCCTATTTTGCAGAGAATGAAGCTACTTATGGAGCCGGAATTCTTAATCAAGGTGCACAGGGTGTTGTCAAACCATTAATCAGTAATTGCTCTTTTTCTAACAACAGCTCCTTTATCAAAGGTTCAAGTATATACAGCTTTAACCAAGATATGTCTGAGTGCGCTCCTATTGTGCAAGGTTGTTCTTTTGAAGAAAACAAATCAGGAATATCTGGTCCCTCTATCTCCAGCAATATAAGCGATTTACTTTTCGAGAGTTTTTCAAAATCTTCAGGAGCAAAGCCAGGATTGTATATACGCTCTACGGCAAACTAAAAGGAAATTTTTGTTCTCGTTTTTTTTGGATTGCTACAACTAATAGCTGACTAATTTATACCCAAAAACAACAATTATATTTCCTAATTTTTGCTGCCGTATTGGATGTAAAGGCCACTGATTTTCTAATTTCTTTAGCGGAAGTAATGAGCAATGCGAGAATTTCGAACGAATAATAGTTGCTTACGGGGAACGTTATATTGGACAGAATGTCCATTCAATAAACTGGTTTGAGAGAACTTATTAGCAACCAAAATTGGATGTAAAGGCCACTAATTTTCTAATTTCTTTAGCGGAAGTAATGGTCAATGCGAGAATTTCGAACGAATAATAGTTGCTTACGGGGAACGTTATATTGGACAGAATGTCCATTCAATAAACTGGTTTGAGAGAACTTATTAGCAACCAAAATTGGATGTAAAGGCCACTAATTTTCTAATTTCTTTAG
>CAYPID010000001.1:0-17512 GCA_964410725.1 uncultured Saprospiraceae bacterium | reverse complement strand
TAGTTGCTTACGGGGAACGTTATATTGGACAGAATGTCCATTCAATAAACTGGTTGTTGAGGATTTATTAGCACCCGACATTGGATGTAAAGTCCACTTATTTTCTAATTTCTTTAGCGGAAGTAATAATCAATGCGACAGTTTCGAACGAATAATAATTGCTTAAGGGGAACGTTATTTTGGACAGAATGTCCATTCAATAAACTGGTTGTTGAGGATTTATTAGCACCCGACATTGGATGTAAAGGCCACTAATTTTCTAATTTCTTTAGAAGGGCAGATTACCTATATCGACATTTCCTCCAGTTAGAATCATACCTACATTTTTTTGTTTGAACACTTCCCTGTTGTTTAAGACAGCAGCCAATGGTACGGCGCATGAAGGTTCAATAATTATTTTCATTCGCTCCCAAATTAATTGCATAGCCTCAATAATGGATTCTTCACTTACCGTTAAGATATCATCCAAATATTGTTTTAGGTATTGGAAGGTCAAAGGCCCTAAATCGGTCTTTAGACCGTCTGCAATGGTATCGGTGGTGGCATTATGTTCAATTTTTCCTGATTCCATTGACCGTTTTGCATCATCCACCTTTTGTGGTTCAGCACCAATAACTTGGGTTGTGGGAAATTTAAGTTTTGAATATATTGCCGTTCCGCTCATCAATCCACCACCTCCGATAGGAGCCATTAGAAAATCAAGTGAAGTATTAGTAGGTAGTTGTTCATAGAGTTCCTTTGCAGCTGTTCCTTGCCCAGTAATTACCTTTTCATCATTAAAGGGATGAATCATAGTCGCACCTGTTTGCCGCACTATTTTCTCTAAGGTAGTTGCTCGAGCCTCCACAGTGGGTTCACAAAATGTAATTAAACCTCCATATCCTTTTGTGGCTGCTTTTTTGATTGCTGGCGCATTTTCTGGCATGACAATGTAGGCAGGCACCCCCATAATTGCTGCTGCTCTGGCTACCGCTTGCGCATGATTACCGGAAGAGTGAGTGGCTAAACCTTTTTGAATCAATTCATTAGGCAGGCTAAGGGCTGCATTCATGGCTCCTCTCATTTTAAAGGCCCCAATTTTTTGAAAATTTTCGCATTTAAAGTAAATCCTAGCTCCTGTTATTTGATTGATACTTTCAGAGGTCAAAACAGGGGTTTTGTGGATGTAGGGGGCGATAGCTTTATGTGCGCTATTAATATCTTGGATGGTGATCATCTCTTAGAATAATTTATTCCTTAGGTTAAAACTTTTTGTCGTATTATGGTTTGATGTATACTAAAAAAACTAAGTGAAGATTTCTCGCTCTTTAATTCAAACTATAGCTTTACTCGTTGGGTTGACATTTTTAGTAGGTTCTATTTTATTCATTAATGTATTGGTTACTGTACCAGGCACACAGACAAGTTATCAACTTGCCGCTCTTTTTTCGAATTTCGTTTTTGCCATGGAGTTAGGGTTTTCATTGCCCTTTCCAAAAGTATTGGGTCCCATTTTATGGCTATTTCTCACTTGGCTGATCTATTTTTTGGTTAATAAAATGCTCACTTATTTTTTCACATAGGGTTCGGCATCAAAGAGGGTTACTTTTTGAAGTCCTCCCAGAGCGTAATTAAATCCTTTCAACATAGAAAACGCTCCATGAGCGCCATCTGGTCGAAGGGCAATATAGCCAACTTGAGCATCTGGTCCAGTTCCATATTTATCGGCAATTCTTTTAACCGCTTCCTCGCAAGCCGTTTGAGGATCAGCGCCTTGTCGCATTAATTCTACAATCAAAAATGCACCGAGTGTTTTCATTACCAATTCTCCTAATCCAGTGGCTACTGCTCCTCCAATTTCTCCATCAACAAATAATCCTGCTCCAATTATAGGAGAATCGCCAACTCGGCCATGCATTTTATAAGCCATTCCGCTAGTGGTGCAAGCTCCTGCCATTACCCCATTATGATCCACTGCTAACATGCCAATAGTATCGTGTCGTTCAATATTAGGTATAGGTTTGTATTCTTTTTCAACCAGCCAATTTTCCCAGGCTTTTTTGGATTTATCGGTTAACAGATTTTCTTTTTGGAAACCTTTTGCCAAGGCAAATTGATAGGCTCCTTCTCCACTGAGCATAACATGGGGAGTGTCTTCCATTACTTTTCTGGCTACTGAAATGGGATGTTTGATATCCTGAAGGTAGGTAACGCTGCCGGCATTGCCCTTGGCATCCATAATACAGGCATCTAACGTGACGATGCCATCTCGATCGGGCAATCCACCATACCCGACGGTTTGGTTATCCGGATTGGCTTCTTCAATTTTTACACCACTTTCCACAGCATCCAGGGCACTACCTCCTTTCTGAAGGGTATGAATAGCTTCTTGAGCTGCAGTTTGCGTATTCCAAGTAGATATCACTATGGGTAGTTCATTTTTACCGAAGGTGTCTTTCAGTTTCTCACTACCTGCTTTAACTGTTGAAGGAATGCCCAAAGCAGAGAAAGTTCCCAAGGCTGCAGATTGTTTGATAAATGTTCTTCTGTTTTTCATATTCGTTGGTTTTTATAAAATACCAGCTAAAAAATAAATGGCGGCGGTAATGCCTCCGGCTATGCTGGCATAGGGTAATTGTGTTTTTACATGGTCAATATGGTCACTTGCGGATGCCATTGACGACAGGATAGTGGTGTCAGAAATGGGGCTGCAATGGTCCCCGTACACTCCGCCACCTAGGACGGCGGCAATGGTCATATAGGGATCTGCTTGCATAGATTCAGCCATAGGAACAGCAATAGCCATCATGATGGCAAAAGTGCCCCAGGAGGTTCCAGTGGAAAAGGCAATAAAACAGGTCACGATGAAAATCAAGAAAGGGACCAATCCGGGTGATAGCCATTCTTGAGCTATACTGGCCACATACTGCCCGGTCTCCATAGCTTTGCACACATTTCCAATTGCGAAGGCAAAAAGCATCAACATAGCAAGAGGAACCATTTCAGAAGTGCCCTTGAGGGTCAATTGAATCATTTCTTTGAAGCGCATAATTTTTTGTAAGCGGTAAAAAAGGATAGTCGTAACAATCGAAGTAATCACCGCGATGAGCACCGAAGTGCTGCCAGAACCTTGCCCTAGCGCAAAGACAAACTGTCTGAATCGCGTTTCATTAGGTAGATTGGTGAGTGCACTTTCCCAGCCTGTATAGGCCAACATAATCGGCATCATTCCCACCATTACCGCTATGGGAAAAATCATATTAATGGACCTGTATTCAATGTTAGGTACCGGAGTAATACTAGTGAGTTCGTCCGATACCATTGGTTTGGAGTCGGGATTCATCAATGCTCCAGTTTTTTTGGTTCTATTTTCTGCTTGGGCCATAGGTCCAAAATCTTTATTGGATAGAATGATAATCAACACTGTTCCGAGGGCCAACATAGGATAAAAGTTGAGGCTAATGGCTTTTACCATAGTGGCAAAGGGATCCTGAAATCCTTGGGCCAAAAGCAAGGACATGATGAAGGCCCCCCATCCATTGAAGGGAATTAAAATACTACTTGGGGCGGAACTGGAATCGGCGATATAGGCTAATTTTTCTCTGGGAATTTTTAGTTGATCAAAAAGAGGTCTGTAAAGGGTGCCAACGGTAAGTACTGAAATACTGGACTCTACGAAAATGATTATTCCGGTCAACCAGGCAAGTAATTGAACTAATTTTCTTTTTGACCAGTGGTTTTTCGTCTCAAGGCGAGTCAAAAATTGGGTTACTTTCTGAATAAATCCTAACACCCCACCGGATTTTTGCATTAAGACAATGAGTGCACCTACTAAGGCACAGAAGAGAATGGTTCGGGTATTACCAGGGTCGGCAAAAACAACAACAAGGCCTTCTACAGCTGCCAAACTCCCCTCAATGAAATTGAAGTCTGAAAGGATTAACCATCCCAACCAAATACCAAATAATAAGGAAACATAAACCTGACGAGTGATAATAGCCAAAAAAATGGCCAAAATCGGAGGAAGAATGGAAAGAAAACCGTACGATTCCATGGCTTGGTATTTTTTCAAATATAATTTTTATAAATTTCAATTTTAAAAGTTTAAAACTATTTTATGAAATTGCTCAGGCTGGCCTTATTGATGTGTACTTGTGTTGGGGTTAACTTAACGGCTCAAATTAATCCTTATGCTGGATGGGCCCATTTTGACGAAGTTGAACAAAAAACAACTGTGCTGAAGAATACATCTTATGTTCTACCTATCCGAGATTTAAAAACCAGCGTATCTCTAATTAGCCTTGATGGAACCGATTTGGCACCTTTAAAAAATTCCATTGCAAATTACGGTTACGAAGCTGTTGAAGACGATTTGAATGCGGATTTAGTAGTGGCCGTGGTGGGAAAAAATTTATTAGCGGGTGAGGCCATCCTGTCTTTTATCCGCAGAAAATTATCTAGTTCCACCCGATTGATGATTTTAATCTTGAATCAACCTCGCGAAATTCAAAAACATTGGTCATTGCTCCAGGGTGATGTAGTGCTCATTTCGGAAGCTCAACCAGAAGATGCCTTATTTTATGTTGGGCAGGTCATATATGGAGGTAGTCGTCCAACTGGTAACCTTTCCAACGATTTGACCATATTCTATAGGAAAGGATTCGGTTTGAATCTCCCCGAGCCCACTCGATTGGGTTATGCTGCTCCCCACACTGTGGGAATGGATGGTGAGAAATTATTTAGACAAGTTGATTCGATCGTAAATTTTGGGTTGAAGGAAAAGGCCTATCCCGGAGCACAGGTTTTGGTGGCGAGAAAGGGTCAAATTGTGTATCATCAAACCTATGGTTTTCATACCTACGATTCTTTGAGAACTGTTCAAAGGGAAGACCTATACGACTATGCTTCCGTAACCAAAGTAAGTGCTTCTACCCCAGCTTTAATTAAGTTATATGGAGAGGGTAAGTTTGATCCAGATCAGCCATTGGGTAATTATGTGCCATTTTTTAAGAGATCCGACAAAGGTGATTTAATTTTACGCCGTATGTTGGCTCACCAGTCTGGATTATTGGCATGGATTCCTTTTTGGAGAGCGACATTGAAACACAACAGCAACTATCCCTGGAAAGGAAAGTGGGACAATGTTTTTAATAACGATTACGACTTCAAAAACAGGACTTTAAAAAGGGATTCCAGTCAAAGATACCCCATTAAAATCACAGATGATCTGTGGTTACACGATGGGTATCTAAAAAAAATATACCGTTCTATTAGGAAGTCTCCTCTTTCCGAAAATCCAAAATATGTTTATTCGGACCTGACTTTTCATATCATGCCCTTGGTCATTCAAGAAATTACAGGGCAGCGCTATGAAGATTATGTCAAGGAAAACATTCATTTGCCTATTGGGGCGACGACCACAACGTACAATCCATTAAGGTTTTTTCCAAAAGAACGAATGATCCCTACGGAGAAAGATACTTTTTTTCGCATGACCCAGATTCAGGGAACGGTTCACGATGAGGGGGCTATTATGATGGGAGGTATTTCCGGCAATGCTGGATTATTTAGTAAAGCATTGGATTTGGCCAAATTATTTCAAATGTACCTCAATGGAGGAATTTATGGGGGGCAGCGGATCTTACAAGAAAAAGCAATGGCAGAATTCACAAAATGCCAGTACTGCGATGAAGGCAATCACAGAGGAATGGGTTTTGAAAGACCTTTGATAGAATACGATCCCAATAGAAGCCCAGTAGCAGCATCTACTAGCACTTCGGCATTTGGCCACTCAGGATACACAGGAACTTATGTCTGGGTCGATCCCCAAGAGGAATTACTCTTTATATTTTTCTCTAACCGAGTGCACCCTACCAGAGACAATCGCAAATTATATCAATTAAACATCAGGCCGTCCATCCATCAAGCTTTATATGACGCCATTATGCATTAACGGTTGACTTCATAATCATAGACGAACTTGCCTAACTTAGATAAAAATGGTAATCCCAAGGTCTCGTATTCGTATTGGCCGTCGTTGAGAGTTTGATTCTCATTGACATATAAACCCGCAGAAAGCATAAACTCCACGCCGTCGGAAGGATTATGAAAATAGGCAACATCGCTTAAGAAACCATAGGCCATTCCAATTTTATTGTAAATCTTTAAACCTTCTGGAGCAGGGTACGCCCCGTCTCCCATGAATAGGAATTTGCAATAGTTATCAGGAATATCCTCATAATTAGGATAATCAGAAGCGGATGGCCACATGGACAGATATTCCAAAACCCTCTCCCGATCTTCGGGACTGATTTGGAAAGTGCCATCTGGAGATTGGATATCATTGGGGAAAATAAATGCTTTTAAAAGCTCGTGCAAATCTTGAAGATCCACCCAATTTTTATCCCCAAAATACATGGGTTCTGGAATCAATTTCCCTTCACCATCTATATATGCAGTCCCAAGGGTAGTTTCCCGGCGCTCCATCCTCGGTAAGTTTTCACACCAGACCTCACCTTTGTGAAACAGCAATTGATGGTCTAAGTGAAACGAAACGGGGTTCGTCAACATATTCGTTTCGTAAGTATAATTTGGCGCAGACAATCGATGGATAATCTCACTTTTCAAATATCCTTTATCGCGCAATTTTTCATTGATGTAACAAGGGCCAAGTAACTCATACAATCGATTATACGCATCGTTATCACTGACCAAAAATATTTTTTTCACGTAGTGATCAACAGAGGGCAGCAGATTTTCAGCAGTCGAATCCCTCACCACTCCAGTTTGCGGAAAACTCCCCTGTCCAGTAATCATAGTAGAATGGGCATTCAATCCTTTAATCCGCAATTCGTTTAAGTATTCCAACGCAAGAAAAGCGATGGGCATTTTCACTGTACTTGCTGGATAGAAATAGGCGTTCGGGTTAGGCCTATATTCGTAATCTGTAAACGCTACATCTCCATTTTCCTTTCTTTCGATTTGGGTATATATAATTTGGATGCGATACTCCTCGGGGTTCATCAAGACTGGGCCTAGTTCGACAGCATGATCTTTTAAAATTTTTATCAGTGGGTTATCTTGAGCATAACCGGAGGATAAAATCAGCAAAAGCAGAAAGGGCAATAATGTCTTTTTCATAAATTTTCTTTTATCAAATGAAGAAGTTGATCGAGGTCTTGTCGCGTATGCAGGGCATTGATTACCACCCTATTTATTTTGGGCGAATCAGAGGAGGGATAAGGAAAAGCAGAAATTAATATCCGTTCTTTGGCCGCCCATTCATCTAATCCTGTTATCGAGGCAGCAGTGACGGGATAGTTTGCAATTTTTTGAATTTTAGGATGTTGTCCCAGCCCTTGGTGAAAATAATTAATGTTTTCCAGCAGCTGATTCAATCGATGAGTTAAGGTAGGAAAGACTTCGTCAAAAGCGTATAAATAAGCAGGTAGGGGCGGACTGGCCCCTCGAAAAAACGCTTGATTTTGGATACTGGTAATAAGTGTATTTTCTCCAAGTAAAACTCCTGCTGGCAGACCCCATGCTTTTCCAGTCGATGCGGTGACTAAAAGTCGAAGATAGGGAAAAGTATTAGCCAGATGGCGGTAACTGCCCGTTCCCTGGTGGGTAATGCCCAGTGCATGGGAATCATCAATTATAAGGGTAACCCGGTTGGGATGTTCAATTTTGTGCAATCTAGAGAAATCATATTGCTGTACCCCCAAGGAATCTATGGCATTACAAAATACTGCTGCATAGGTTTCCTTTCTGTTGATTTGTGCTACGGTCTGAGTCAACCAATCAGAGAAGGTATAATTCTCTGAAACGGAATTTTTGGAGGTTATCGCAGGGTGCGCATCCGGGGCAAAGTAACAATCATGTGAAGCTACAAAATGCCGGACTGTCAACTGACCTGCAAGGGTACCTGAAGAAACCAAGGCAGCTGAAGGTGCTCCTATTGCATCAGCTATTTTTTCCTCCATTTCAGCAAATATGCTGAGTTGTGGTGCGGAGGCTCTTGATGATCCATAATTGGCGCCAAACTTTTCAATACCTTGTTGAATGGCATTTTGATAGACCTTATTATGAGGCATTCCCAAATACGCCGTTCCGGCAAAATAAAGCCATTCCGTTCCGGATAGGTCGGTAAAAGTCCTTCCAGGAATGGTATTTGAACTAATCATACTGGGTGATTTTTTAGTAATTGAGCCCCTGTTCCGGGCTCCTTTGGCAAGGTAACTCGTCCATTGGACATAGTTAGCGGTAGGCCTGGATCATTTTGAATTAAGAGCGGTCCATCCATATCCACATAATTCAATGCCGGTAGCAATTGAGCGATAGCTGCAATGCCTATAGAAGATTCTGTCATGCAGCCCACCATTACTTGTAAACCCAGTTGCTTGGCCCTTTTTATCATTCTTCTCGCAGGTGTTAACCCCCCGCATTTCATTAATTTGATATTGATGCCATCAAATCCATCTGCACACTTTTCCACATCCTCTTCCACTTGACAACTTTCGTCCGCAATAAATGGAATGGGAGTATAATTTTTCAATTTAACCATCAAGGAATCGTGGGCCACAGATAGGGGTTGCTCAATCATTTCGACTTTTGAAATGGCCATTGCATCTATTAACTCCATAGCATTGGAGGGTTTCCAACCTGTATTGGCATCTACTCTTAATCTTGCAGTCGTTGCTTTTCTAATGGCTGCTATTGTCGCTCCATCATCCTGCCCCCCTAATTTAATTTTGTAAATAGGCCAGGGAAATGCAGCTATTTTTTCCAGCATTTCAGTGATGTCCCCCAATCCAATCGTATAGTTGGTCATGGGAATGGAAAGATGATCGTCAAACCAAAGTTGATGTAAAGGTACATTTTGTAATTTACCCCAAAGATCATTAGCGGCTACATCCATTGCACACCTTAGAAAAGGATGATCGGCTAGTATGGGAAAAATATCCATATAATACTGTTCGGGGTGTTCCAATGGAATTTTTGCCAAATCAGGGAGAACCGTCTTCATGGTTTTGACCATCTCATCTATGGTTAGGCCGTAATAGCTGGTAGCGGTGGCCTCTCCATATCCACTGATTCCATCCTTTTGCAATTCTACAATTAGAGTGGGCTGTGCATATCTTATGCCATGACTGATCCTAAAAGGACTTTTGAGCTGAAGAGAAAAGGTATGGAGTTGAATATTCATTGCTATATCACAGGGCTTTCCAAAAGCGTTAATGAAAAATCATGAGTGTCAATGGCAGCTTGAAGTCCAATGGGTAAGGTCGTCATCTGATCAATATGTCCCCAAGTATAACCGTATCCAATTGGTTTTTTGAAAAATTCAAAAGCACTGTATAGGGTTTGCTTCAAACTCAGAGAAAGGTCTCCATTATCCGCTTCACAGTCTGTGAAATGACCCAAGACTATGCCAGCAGCTTCATGAATATTTGTGCCTTGTTGAATTTGAGTAATCATCCGATCTATTCGGTATGGTTTTTCTCCGATTTCCTCCATAAATACTAATTTGCCTCTGAAATCTGGCATCCAGGGGGTCCCTACGGCTGACGCCAAAAGGGTTAAATTTCCACCGTATAGAATTCCCTGGGCTTTACCCGGTCTAATGGTATAAGGGTCCAAGCCATTTATTTTGTCTTCACTTATCGACATGGTCAGTTTGTCAGAGGGCGCAAAAAGGGTCTTTTGAAGCCACTTTCTGGTATAGGGCGAAAATTCTGATGATCCAACGGGTCCATGGAATGTAGTCAAACCAGTTTTTAGGGTTACTGCGTGCAGCAAAATGGTAATATCACTAAATCCAATTAAGATTTTTGGATTCTTTCGAATGAGATCAAAATCTAAATGAGGCAACAATTGGGCACATCCATAACCACCTCTAGCGCACCAAACTGCTTTGATTTCTGGATTAGCAAAGGCTTGGTGTAAATCAGCAACGCGTTGTTCTACCGTGCCTGCAGTATAGCCTTTTTTGGCTCGAATATGCTCTGAGAGTTGAACTTGAAGGCCCATATTCTCTAAGTTTTGAATGGCTTTTTGTAGAGATTCATCCCCAATAAAGCTTCCCGGGGTAACCAACATCACGGTATCACCTCGTTTCAACCGATGGGGTTTGACGACAGAAGGCTTTAATGAAGGTATGGGATTGGTAGCTGCCCAAAAGGGAAGAAAAGACAGGGAGCGTAAAGTAAATGAGCGTCGGTTCATCATTTTTTTTTCAAGTTTACAAAAAATCTTTTTTTGGCTTATTGGGGTTAATATATTACCATCTGTTGTTAAAAGGCTACATTGTAAAATTAATGTCTGTCCGGAAATGTTAAAGAAAGGGATTATCATTTTTTTATGGGGATGGCTAATTCATGGCTTGCAGGGTCAAACGCCCTTTTCATGTGAAGGACAATTTTACATCACTTTGACTAATTCATCCAATTCTGGATTAAGCGAAGTAACCATTGACCCGATTTCTCAAAATGTAGTATTCAGAACTGTTCGCAGCAATATGCAGGTCCAAATTAATGCTATTGGGTACAGGAGCACCGACAATCTCATATATGGAGTCCACCCCATAGAACATTATCTTTATCAAGTGGATAGAAATGGTTCAGTGATTAGACTGACAGAGCTGAATTTGAATAGCAATTACGTATATTTTGCTGGAGATATTACCCCCGATGGACAATATTTAATCCTTATTGGAGCGACCAACACCGGAGCACCCGGGTCGAATGGCCAAGATAGAGAACTGGTTAGGGTAAATTTGGAAGACTCAAATTATCCTACGAGTACCGTTCCTTTATCAGGTGTGCCTGTGAGAATGTTGGATATTGCTTTTGATCCGGTATCAGGGAATCTGTACGGGTATGATTCAAATGATGATCGGTTGATGTTGGTTGATATGGTCAATGGCGCTGTAACTACTAATTATGCAAGAACACCCATCTTAGGATTTGCTGGTTCTCTTTTTTTTGATGCATTTGGCAGGCTTTATGCCTATGGAAGTGTGGGAGGATTTGTGCAGAATACCTTGGTTCAGATTGATAAGGAAAGAGGTAGAGTTACGATTGAAGCCTCTGGACCCTCTGCTCAGGGTACAGATGCTTGTTCATGTCCCTATACCATAGAAATGAGCAAAACGGTTTTGCCGGAGGTGACCGTAGGGTGCAGCGAAGTTGAATATTTTTTCACCATTGCTAATTCATCGGGTAAAATTCAAAATGAGATTGATTTCTACGATGCTTTGCCAGAAGGTTTTTCTTTAGTACGGGTGAAGAAAAATCCTTTTGGGGGGCAATTGATTAGTCAAACTGGAGCTTCGGAGCTTTTAATTGAAAATATGAGTATTCCTCCAGGAATTGATACTTTGATAGTACAAGTACAAGTGGGCGAAGTTTCCTCGGGAACTTATAATAATCAGGCGGTTTTGACCAATCTATCCGAATCATTGGGTGGAATAAGATTTTCAGATAATCCCGCTACGGTCGTAGAAGCAGATAGTACGCCGTTGACCGTTATTAGTTTGGGAAAAGAGGACCAATATCTATCCGCTTATTTTTGTTCAGGGGAGTCGGTCAGCTTAGATGTGACTTTCCCGGGTGCGGTATACGCATGGAGTACAGGGGAGGTAACGCCCACTATTGAGGTCGATCAACCGGGCTTGTATGAAGTTGAGGTAACAGCAGGATGTGGAAGTATCAGCGTTTTTTACGAAGTGGAGGAAGCTTATGTTCAAATTGAATTCGAACCGGATCGCTACACCATTGAATTGGGAGATAGCTTGTATTTGACCCCTAAAATTAATTCTAATACTACAGATCTCAGCTATCAATGGGTAGTCAACGAAGAAGGATTTACCTCTTGCTCCAGTTGTCCGGAAACTTGGCTCTTGCCTTTATTTTCAGGAGATTTTTATTTGAATGTTACCACAGAACAAAACTGCCAGGATGAGGCCTCGGTGCAGGTTGAGGTGGAAAAACCTCGAAGAATATATATTCCCAATGCTTTCTCTCCCAATGGAGATGGGGTCAACGATTTATTTTATATTATGGGCAATGGATTTGCAAAGGTGAAACAGTTAACCATTGCAGATCGTTGGGGCAATGTAGTGTTCCAAAATAATGGATGTTCTATCAATGATTCCTCTTGTTCCTGGGATGGTTCTCTAAAAGGTCGTCCGCTCAATCCAGGAGTTTTTATTTACACCACTCAAATTGAATTTTTAGATGGAGCTACTCAACAATATTCGGGTTTGATCAATTTAATAAGATAAAACAAATTGTTTTTTATATTTTAGCCGAATAAAACCCAGAATGGAAAAATACACTGAGGACAATATCAAATCATTGGATTGGCGGGAGCACATTAGGATGCGACCCGGCATGTACATAGGAAAATTGGGAGATGGGTCTGGTTCAGATGATGGAATTTACATATTAGTGAAGGAAGTCATTGATAATTGTATAGATGAGTACGTTATGGGGTTTGGCAATAAGATAGATATTGAAATCGATCAACAAAGAGTCAGAATAAGGGATTTCGGGCGGGGTATCCCTTTGGGGAAAGTGGTGGAGTGTGTATCTAAAATCAATACAGGTGGAAAATATGACTCCAAGGCATTCAAAAAATCTGTGGGATTAAATGGTGTAGGAACCAAAGCAGTTAATGCGCTATCCGATTATTTTAAAGTAAGTGCCTTTAGAGAAAAGAAGGCTAAGGTAGCTGAGTTTGAAAGGGGAATTATCACCAACGATCAAAAGATTATCAAAACTGAGGAGCGAGACGGAACAGAGGTAGTTTTTCAGCCAGATGCTTCCATATTCAAGAATTTTAAATACAGAATTGATTACTTAAATAATCAACTTTGGAATTATGCTTTTTTGAATGCCGGTTTAAAAATCCACTTCAATGGACAGATTTTTCATTCCCGAAATGGATTATTGGACTTATTAGAAAAAAGAACTTCCAGTGAGCATGTGAGGTATCCCATAATCCACATGAAAGGGGAGGATATTGAAATTGCCCTTACCCATGGCAATCAATATGGAGAGCAATATTATTCTTTTGTAAATGGCCAGCATACCACACAAGGAGGGACGCATCTTATGGCATTCAGGGAGGCAGTGGTGAAAACAGTCAACGAGCATTTTGATGCCAATTGGGACCGCAAAGATATTTTGGCTTCCATTATAGGCGCCATAAGTCTTAGAGTGGAGGAACCCGTTTTTGAATCTCAAACTAAAACCAAGTTAGGATCGGTGGAGATGGGACCAGAGGGCCCAACGGTCAGAACTTATATCGTTAACTTTGTCAAAGAACAACTTGATAATTTTCTGCATCGCAATGCCGAAGTTAAAGAAGCTATAAAAAAGCGTATTCTTCAATCGGAAAGAGAGCGAAAAGAAATTGCTGGTATCAAGTCTTTAGCGAATAAAAGGGCTAAAAAGGCCAATCTACACAACAAAAAGTTAAGAGATTGTAGAATCCATCTCCATGATAGCTCTCGCAAATTCGAAGAGGAGCAACTAAAGCAAACCACTATTTTTATTACGGAAGGAGATTCGGCCAGTGGTTCCATAACCAAGGCTCGCGATGTGCAAACTCAAGCGGTATTTAGTCTTAGGGGAAAGCCCCTAAATTGTTATGGGTTGAGTAAAAAGGTGGTCTATGAAAACGAGGAGTTTAATTTACTACAACACGCTCTAGATATTGAAGATGGACTAGATGGATTGCGGTATAATCGAGTAGTAATCGCAACGGATGCAGATGTAGATGGGATGCATATTCGTTTGCTTCTTTTGACTTTTTTCCTTCAGTTCTTTCCCGATTTAGTTCGTTCGGGCCATCTTTTTATTTTGGAAACGCCTTTGTTTAGAGTTCGAGATAAGCAACAGACTTTTTACTGTTATGATGAAGCAGAGAAAGTCAAGGCCATTGGTAAGTTAAGAGGCAAACCAGAGATTACAAGGTTCAAGGGATTAGGAGAAATATCTCCTGATGAGTTCAGCGATTTTATTGGAGCTAATATTCGGCTAGAACCTGTCGTTCTTAATGATGAAACAGATATAGATGCAGTTTTGAGCTATTATATGGGCAAAAATACTCCTACCCGACAAGACTTTATTATTGATCACCTCAAGGTGGAAAAAGATACAGCCCCAGCAGTGGACACTTTGGCAGTAGTTTAGCCTTTAAGTGACGGTTTGTCTTAAAAATGCTCTATTTCTCGAAATGGCATGACTATTGACCCTTCTTTTAAGGAGTAAATTTATAACTGTGGTAAGAAAAAAAAATATGTTTGAAGACCTATTTGCAAATCAAGCGTTTGAAGAGGAAGGAGATTTTTTGCCTTTGGTAACGGTTGAAGAAGATGGCGAAGCTAAAGAAGATGAAAAGTTTCCAGAGATTCTTCCACTACTTGCCTTAAAGAATACCGTATTATTTCCTGGAATTGTCATCCCTATTACAGTAGGTAGAGATAAGTCAATAAAAGCTATCCAAAAGGCCTACAAGGCCAATAAAATGATTGGGGTTTTATCTCAAATGGATACTAATTTGGAGGAACCGGAGATAGAAGATTTATACAAAGTTGGTTGTATTGCCAAAATTTTGAAATTAATAAAAATGCCTGATGGGAGCACTACTGCTATCCTTCAAGGCCGAAAGCGGTTTAGTCTGGAGGAGTTAACGGCCAATGAACCTTTCATGGAAGGGAAGGTATTGCCTTTATCATACGTTTATCCTAAGGATAAATTGGAATTTGAGGCATTAATTTCTTCCATTTTGGATTTAGCCAAACAGATTATTGAATTGTCTCCAAATATTCCTTCCGAAGCGGTATTGATGCTCAAAAATATGAAGAGTCCTTCCTTTTTGTTGAATTTTATAGCATCAAATCTAGGTAGTAAAGTAGGGGTTAAACAAAGCATTTTAGAGCAAAATGATTTGTCGAGAAAGGCTAATCGCATTTTGGAATTGATGCATGAGGAGTTCCAGCTGTTAGAAATAAAAGACCAGATTGAATCCAAAGTACGGGTAGATATAGAAAAACAGCAAAGGGATTATTTCCTCAATCAACAATTAAAGACGATTCAAGAAGAATTGGGTCAAAATCCGCAAGAAGAAGAAGTTATTGAATTGGTAAAGCGAGCGGATAAGAAGAAATGGCCGGACCATGCTAAAAAGGTCTTCACTAAAGAAATTCAGAAACTTAAAAGGATGAATCCTCAGGTTGCTGAGTATTCTATTCAGTTAAATTATTTGGATTTATTAGTTGACTTACCGTGGGACCAGCAAACCAAGGATAATTTTAACCTCAAAAAAGTCAAGGCCGTATTAGATAAAGATCATTATGGTCTTGAAAAGGTAAAAGAGCGCATTTTAGAGCATTTAGCAGTTTTAAAATTGAAAGGAGATATGAAAGCTCCTATTCTTTGTTTGGTTGGCCCTCCTGGGGTGGGAAAAACCTCATTAGGTAAGTCTATTGCCACTGCCCTTAAAAGAAAATTCATCCGTATGTCTCTGGGAGGCTTACACGATGAATCAGAAATAAGGGGTCATAGAAAAACCTATATCGGAGCTATGCCCGGTCGAGTAATTCAATCTTTTAGAAAAGCTGGATCGTCTAACCCTGTCTTTATTCTTGATGAGATTGATAAGGTAGGAAAGGATTTTAGAGGAGATCCATCTTCAGCTTTACTCGAGGTTTTAGACCCAGAGCAAAATGGCACTTTCCACGATAATTACTTGGATGTAGAATACGACTTATCTAAAACTTTATTCATTGCTACGGCCAATAGTTTGAATAGCATCCAACCGGCTTTATTGGATCGAATGGAAATTATTTCAATCAGTGGATATTCGCAAGAGGAGAAAGTCCAGATTGCAAAGAAGCACCTCATTCCGTCATTAAGGGAGGATCATGGATTGAAGCCCAAGGATGTAAAATTATCAGATGCGGTGATAACCAAAATAGCCAGAGATTACACCAGAGAATCTGGAGTGCGAAGTTTGAATAGACAAATTGCGGGAGTAATGCGGCACGTAGCCAAATTGGTGGCTATGGAAGAATCCTATGATCCTGCTATCAAGGCTACTGACCTTAAGGAAATATTAGGGCCAGTGAAATATCAATTTGATCAATACCATAAGGTCAAAGAATCTGGAGTGGCGGTAGGCTTGGCTTGGACGGAATTTGGAGGGGATATTTTATTCATTGAATCTAGTTTGAGTCACGGAAAGGGCAAATTAACCCTTACAGGTAATCTGGGTGATGTTATGAAAGAGTCAGCTATTGCAGGCCTTTCTTATTTAAAGGCCAATTGCTCCAAGTACGGAATACAGGAAGAGCGTTTTGACCAAACAGATATTCACCTTCACGTACCGGAGGGAGCCATTCCAAAAGATGGCCCCTCTGCTGGGATTACGATGGTGACGGCTTTAGCTTCTGCATTCACTGGTATTCCTGTTAAGCCTTTCTTGGCCATGACAGGAGAAGTTACTCTTAGAGGAAAGGTGTTACCGGTAGGTGGAATTAAAGAGAAAATGCTAGCTGCTAAAAGAGCAGGAATGAAGGAGATTATTCTTTGTGAAGATAACAGAAAGCATGTTGAAGACATCGACCAGAACTACTTGAAGGGACTAACTTTCCATTTTGTCGAAGACGTTAAAGAAGTCTTAAACATCACATTGGGAATTCCTAAATAGAAGCTATTTCTTTAAAAGGGTAAACTATTTGATTAACTTGTTGTCATAAGTTAAAATAATAGTTTTTATGGGCAGATGTTTCTTAGTTTTAACTGTCATCATGACTTTGTGGATTAGTAGTAGTTTTGCTCAAGAGCAAGACAACTTGGTTCAATTTTCCGGAATGGTTTTGGATGGCTCTGAGCGAGAATTGCTGCCTGTCCCTTACGCCAATATTCTGGTTAAGGACAAAGGGAGGGGAACTTATTCTGATTATCAGGGGTTTTTTACTATTGTAGTGGAAAAGGGAGATGTCATTGTATTTTCTTCTATAGGTTATAAGGATGTAGAGTACACCATTCCAGGTGATTTGGAAGAAAACAGGTATTCTATTGTTCAACTGATGACCAGAGATACTTTTAATCTTCCCGAGACTGTTGTTTTTCCTTGGCCTAGTAAGGAACATTTTAAGATTGAGTTTTTAGCGATGAACGTAGAGTCGGAGTTAGAAAAAAGAGCAGCGATGAATCTCTCCTCTGAGAATCTAAATCGAATGCGGGACGAAGTGAAGTACGATGGGAATGAAAATGCGGATTTTTACCTCCGGCAGCAAACGAAAAATTATTATTACATAGGTCAACGCCCTCCGATGAATATATTCAATCCAGTGGCTTGGAAGAAGTTTTTCGATTCTTGGAAGCGGGGAGATTTTAAAAACAAAAAAGATTAGCGCTATGAAAAAAAGTTGGTTGTTATTCATTGCTTTGTTATTACAAATTCAATTGGGATTTACCCAGAATTTGGTTTCTTTCCAGAAAAAGGCAACTCTTGGAGTAGA